>NZ_WOTN01000001.1:2899512-3221680 GCF_010993745.1 Fodinicola acaciae | reverse complement strand
GCGCACCTCAGCTCCCCAACAGTCTCTGAGCGCAGAAGCGCGGCGGTGATTCACCCCCCGAGGGTTGCATCACCGCCGCGGCTTCTTCTCTATTTCTCCAGCCGGACCTCAGTGGGGGATCCGGCTGTGCTTTCCGCGAACGTCTTCTCACCGGGAGCGCGGACGACCCGAATGTTGCCGCTGAAGGCGCGCAACCGCAGGGTCAGCGGCGGCCGGCCGCCGCCGTCGGCGTGATCGCTGACCGGCAGGTCGCTCTCGGCGCGGCCGCTCAGCGCGTTGGCGTCGATGTAGAAGCGCACCCCGGCCGGCACTCCGGCGGTGATGTCTCCGGACAGCGCCTGGAGATAGACATCGCCTTCGTACGCGCGCTCCACCGTCACGTCGCCGGACGCGTTGATGACCTTGGCCGGGCCGCGCAGCGAGTCGATGCGGATGTTGCCACTCGCGCTGTTGGCCGTGAGCAGGCCGTTCGCGGTGCCGACGAGCAGTTCGCCGCTCGCGCTGTTGTGCCGCAGCCGTCCGTCCACCCGCTCGATCCTGGTGTCGCCGCTGGCGCAGTCGATCGTGATGTCGCCGGTGGCGTGCTCGATGGTGGTGTTGCCGGAGCCTGACCGGTGCCGGATGTCCGACAGCGGGCCGTACGTGTGCAGGTCGGCGCTGCCGACGCGGTTTTCCAGCGACGACCGCAGCGGCGCGATGATCGTCACGTGCAGCCGGGGCGTACGGCGCATGAAGCCGCCGCGCTCGGGGGAGTAGACGACGATCGTGTCGCCGCGCTGCTCGACGGTGGTCCGTGCGATCGCCTCGACCGCTCTGTCGTCGCCCGCCGGGTACGGCTGGATGTCGACCGTGGTCGTGGTGACGTCAGCTGACGTCATGGTGACCTCACCGGCGGCGATCCGGACCTGGACACGGACCGGCCGCGGGGTTTCGAACTCATGCATGGGGGATCTCTCCTCGAGGAAGTTCTCGTGTCAGCCTTGCGAATATCCGGTGATCCGGCTGTTCTTGCGGCCGTGCTGCTTGCCCCAGCCGCCGGTCCAGTCCTCCCAGCCGCCGTGCTGGCCGTACTGGTGCCCCTGGTGCCCATGGTGCTCGGGACGCCACGAGCGGATGGCTCGTACGATCCAGGCGTTGACGCTCATGCCATCGGCCGCCGCGGCCTGCTCGACGTGCGCTTTCACCTGCTCAGGCATCCGCAGCGTGAAGCGCGCGGAATAGCTCTCGTTGGCGTCCGGCTCCGGCTCGGCCGGCTGCTCCGCCACCTCTTGTGTCGGTGGTGGCGTCATTGGTGGTGTCACCGCCATCTCGACCTCGCGGCCGCGGATGCGCACCTGCACTTCGGCGGGGTAGTTCTGCGCGGCCAGGCCGCCGGTGACCTCTTCGGCTGCGTCGCTGAGCACCTCGATCAGGCCCAGCCGCGCGGCCGACTCGACGGCTTTCGCCAGCAGTTCGCCGGCCTTGACGATCTCCGGATTTCCGGTATTGGCGACGGCAACCAGCTCTCGGCGAAGGTTGTCGATGTGAATGTTCAGGTCCATGGCGTCATCATGACATCATTTCTGACGTCATGCAAGTCATCGTGATGTCAGAGATGATGTCGCGGTCGTCGTGGAGGTACCGTCGAGGGACCTTCGCCGAAGTGGAGCCGTGTCTTGTCCATCGCCGCGCCGCGCGTCCAGGTGATCGCGTACACGCACTTCGAGCCGCCGGCCGACGTGCCCTGGCAGACGGACGCCGACGGCGGCGAGGCGCTCGCCGAGTTCGCCGGACGTGCCTGCTATCAGTCGTGGAACAAGCCAAACCCGGCGACCGCGACCAACGCCGGCTATCTGACACACATCCTCAACGTGGGTCACCTGTCGGTGCTCGAGCACGGCACGGTCACCTTCTACATGACCGGTGTGTCACGGTCCTTCACGCACGAGCTGATCCGGCACCGGCACTTCTCGTACAGCCAGCTGTCGCAGCGGTACGTGCCGGAGCGCGACGCCGCGATGGTCGAGCCGGACGTCATCGCCGACGACCCCGAGCTGCACGCCAGGTTCGTCGCCGCCACCGACGCCAGCCTGCAGGCGTACGAGGAGCTGTTGGACGGCCTGGAGAAGAAGTTCGCCGACGCGCCGAACGCGACCCTGCGCCGCAAACAGGCCCGGCAGGCCGCGCGTTCGGTGTTGCCCAACGCCACCGAGACGCGCATCGTGGTCACCGGCAACTACCGCGCCTGGCGCCACTTCATCGGCATGCGCGCCAGCGAACACGCCGACGTGGAGATCCGCGCGCTCGCCGTGGACTGCCTGCGTGAGCTGCAGAAAGTCGCGCCGAACGTGTTCGCCGACTTCACCATCGGCACGCTGCCGGACGGCACAGAGGTGGCGCACAGCCCCCTTGTTGCGGAGAGCTGACCTTTACCCACACGCAAGCCTGAGAAGTTCGCCGAAAAATTTGTTGGCGAAGCTGTAACACCTCCCGTACCTGCGGCGATGACCGTAGTGAGCCCCGTGACGTTTCGGACCCCCGACCGGCGCGTCGCGGGGCCTTCCACGTCCAGGTGAAGCCTGGACCAGCGCGCTCCTGTTATTGCCCTGGGGCTGCGCCCCAGACCCCATGTGCGGGGCCTTCCACGTCCAGGTGAAGCCTGGACCGGCGCGCTCCTGTTATTGCCCTGGGGCTGCGCCCCAGACCCCATGTGCGGGGCCTTCCACGGCCGTTTTCGCGTACTCGACATGTGTCGTGATGGCAACAAATCTCGTGCACCTCAAAACGGTCGCACCGGCCCCATAACCTTCTTCGTGTGAGCGGCTGCGGGGCCGCTGAGGAGGTGCGGGGAACATGTCGTCCAGCCGAGCTCGGGGCAGAGCGGCCGACGGGGCGCCGTGGGGTGGATTGGCGATCGGAGTCGCGGTCGTCGCTGTGTTGGTGGCGGCGTTCGTCTGGCTCGCGCCGTACTACTCGACGATCCTCTGGTGGAACATCCGCGCCAACATGTTCTGGTGGCTGCCGATCCTGGCGCTGGTCGTGGTGGCCGGCCTGGCGCTGTGGTGGGCCGACCGGAGTGACCAGCTCTGGCTGCCGTGGACACTGATCCCGCTCGGGATCCTGGTGGTGGTCGGGTGGCTGTTCTTCCATTCGTACGCCCAGGAGCGCTCCTATCTGTCGAGCGTCAACGTCACCAACACGGTGCTGCGCCAGCTCGACCAGCGTGCGCCGTTCCAGGTCGCGTCGGCGCAGGCGAAGTCCAACCTCGGCGATGTGCCGGGCGACATCTTCGACACGAGTTATCTGCCGGAGGAGGACGCGTTCGCGACGCTGGTGGAAAAGCGCGGCTGGCTGACCGGATACGACGTGGCACTCAGCCAGAAGATCCCGCTCACCGGCCGCGGCAGCGGCACGATCTGCCGGTTCAGCGACGGCGCCGACGCGCGACTGAGCGGCTGGTGGTCGCACAACCTCGGTCGGAAAATCGCCGAGGAGCGGCGCTGGCTGCGGTTCGACAATGACGACGCGTACGCGTATTGCGCCGGCTCGACGCCGAAGGTGGTCGTGCCGCTGAAGGAGATCACCGGCTGGCTGGTGACCAGCGAGCGGCCGGCCGGGGTGGCGATCTACGACGGGCACACCGGTCAGGTGACGGTCAGCGCGACCGCGAAGGTGCCCGGTCCGGCGTATCCGCTCAGCCTGGCCCGCCACCAGCGCGAGGCGACGCAGGCGATCGGCTCGTTCTGGGACTGGTGGTTCCAGGCGTCCGGCTGGGAGCTCGACGAGGAGACCGCCAACTCCGGGAACAACTCCGAGTTCGTGCTGCCCGTCGCCGGCCGCGCTGCCGGGGTGTACGTGACGCCGCTGACCGGCCGCGGCTCGGCGACCGCGATCTCGGCGCTCGCGGCCGTCGCGTCCACTGTGCGCAGTGGCACCCTCGCGCCACTGACCGTCTATCACCTGAAGCCGTCGTGGGTGTCCGACGCGGCGATCATCCAGCGGATCAAGGGTGACTACCAGGACCTCCCCAACTGGCAGAACCTGGTGATCTTCGAGGTCGCGCCGCTGTCCGGCAACCGCTGGGTCGCCACCATCGGCAACTCGCAGAACGTGCTCTACCGGGTGCAGGGCGCCGGCGACCTGCAAGGCCCGCAGGCGACCTGCCTCTACCGGGCCGACAACAGCCAGATCAGGTGCGGTTCGCTGGCCGACCGCAACGGAAGTGGAGTGGGCACGCAGTACGGTTCGGGCAGTGCCGGCGGCGCGCCACCGGGCGACCTGAGCACCCTCTCGGACAGCCAGCTCGCCGACCTCAACGACCGCGTCGACAGAGAGATCGGCCGCCGGCTCAGACAGCGGAAGTGACGCAGGTCGTCAAGTGCGTTTGCGCTGACCGGCAATGGACTGCCATCCGATAACCTGCAGAGTTATGAGTACCACTAAGGATCGCGCGCGGCCGTTCGGCCGCGCGCTGACCGCGATGGTCACGCCGATGACGCCAGACGGCGGCATCGATGTCGATGGCGTCCAGCGGCTCGCGACCTACCTGGTCGACGAGGGTGGCAACGACGGTCTGATCGTCAACGGCACCACCGGCGAGTATCCGACGCTGTCCGACCCGGAGAAGGAGACCGTGCTGCGGGCCGCGGTCGAGGCGGTCGGCGACCGCGCCACGATCGTCGCCGGCGCCGGCAACAACGACACGCGGCACACGCTTGAGGTGATCGCGACGGCGCAGAAGGCCGGCGCACACGGCCTGCTGCTGGTCAGCCCGTACTACAACAAGCCGCCGCAGGAGGGCCTCTACCGCCACTTCACCGCGGCCGCCAACTCCAGCGACCTGCCGGTGATGTTGTACGACATTCCCGGCCGCACCGGCGTCGCGATCGAGACCGACACGCTCGTACGACTCGCCGAGCATCCGCGCATCCTGGCCGTGAAGGACGCCAAGGGCGACCTCGCCGGCGCGTCGTGGGTGATGGCGCGCTCCGGTGTCGCCTGGTATTCCGGTGAGGACATGCTCAACCTGCCGCTCTACAGCATCGGCGCGGTCGGTCACGTCTCGGTCGTCGGCCACGTGGTCGGCGTACGGCTGCGCGACATGCTCGACGCGTACGAGCGCGGTGACGTGCGACGCGCGGCCGAGCTGCACCAGAGCCTGCTGCCGGTCTACACCGGGATTTTCCGTACGCAGGGCCTGATCCTCACCAAGGCGGCGCTGCGGCTGCTTGGCCTGCCGGCCGGTCCGGTGCGGCTGCCGCTGGTCGACGCGACCGACCAGCAGGTCGAGACGCTGATCGCCGACCTGACCGCCGGCGGCGTGGAGATTCCGGCGTGACGACTTCTTCGCACGGCACCGCACACGGCCGTACGGCGCGGCTGGGTCCGCCGCCGGAGCTGCCGGCCGGCGCGCTGCGGGTGATCCCGCTCGGCGGCCTCGGCGCGATCGGCCGCAACATGACCGTCTTCGAATACGGCGGCCGGCTGCTGATCGTCGACTGCGGGGTGCTCTTCCCGGAGGCCGATCAGCCCGGCGTCGACCTGATCCTGCCGGACTTCTCGGCGATCGAGCACCGGCTCGACGACGTGGAGGCGGTCGTGCTGACGCACGGCCACGAGGACCACATCGGCGGCGTACCGTATCTGCTCCGCCTCAAGCCGGACATCCCGCTGATCGGCTCGCGTTTCACCCTGGCGCTGGTCGAAGGCAAGCTGCGGGAGCACCGCATCCAGCCGTACTCGATGACCGTCAAGGAAGGCGACACCGAGCAGCTCGGCGACTTCGCCTGCGAGTTCTTCGCGGTCAACCACTCGATCCCGGACGCGCTCGCGGTCGCCATCCGCACGCCGGCCGGCGTCGCGCTGCACACCGGCGACTTCAAGATGGACCAGCTGCCGCTGGACGGCCGGCTCACCGACATCGGCGGTTTCGCCAGGCTCGGCGCGGAAGGCGTCGACCTGCTGCTGTCCGACTCGACCAACGCCGAGGTCCCCGGCTTCGTCACTCCGGAGCGTCAGATCGGTCCGGTGCTCGACGACGTCTTCCGGCAGGCTCGCGGCCGGATCGTGGTCGCCTCGTTCGCCAGCCACGTGCACCGCGTACAACAGGTGCTCGACACCGCCGCCGCACATGGCCGCCGGGTCGCCTTTGTCGGCCGTTCGATGGTGCGCAACATGGGGTCGGCGCGTGACCTGGGCCTGCTGCGTATCCCGGAAAACCTGATGGTCCCGCTGGACGAGGCGACGACATTGCCGGCCAACCAGGTGGTCTTCATGTCCACCGGCTCGCAGGGTGAGCCGATGAGCGCACTCGGCCGGATGGCCTCCGGCGACCACCGGCACGTCACCATC
The DNA here is from genome assembly GCF_010993745.1 of Fodinicola acaciae. NCBI lineage: Bacteria > Bacillati > Actinomycetota > Actinomycetes > Mycobacteriales > Fodinicola > Fodinicola acaciae. Next base: position 3,215,350 of record NZ_WOTN01000001.1, on the reverse strand, counting down.
CAGCCGGACGACACCGTCGTACTCGCGTCGAGTTTGGTGCCGGGCAACGAAACCGCGGTCTACCGGGTGATCAACGGCCTGTCCCGGCTCGGCGCCACGGTGATCCACAAAGAGGTCGCCATGGTGCACGTCTCCGGCCACGCGCCGGCCGGCGAGCTGCTCTATCTGCTCAACGTCACGCGGCCGAGCAACGTCATGCCGGTGCACGGGGAGTGGCGCCACCTGCGCGCCCACGCCCGGCTGGCCGAGCTTTCCGGCGTACCCGCCGAAAACGTCGTGCTGGCCGAGGACGGCGACGTGGTCGACCTGGTCGACGGCGTCGCCCGGCTGGTCGGCCACGTCGACAACGAATACGTCTACGTCGACGGCCTGCACGTGGGCGACGTCGGCGAGTCGTCACTCACCGAGCGCCGCATCCTCGGCGACGAGGGCTTCATCGCGGTCACCGTCGTCGTCGACTCCGTCACCGGCAAAGTCGTCGGCGGCCCCTTCGTCAACGGCCGCGGCTTCAGCGACGACCCCGCCGCGTTCGAGCCCGTCCTGCTGTTGATCACCGAAGCACTCGACCGGGCCGCGCAGGACGAGGTCAGCGACCCCCACCAGTTGCAGCAGATCGTCCGCCGTACCGCCGGCAAATGGGTCTCCGACACCTACCGCCGCCGGCCCATGATCATCCCCACCATCCTGGAGGTCTGAGGCTGGGGTTAAGTGATCGGCTTGTAGTGGTTGGATTTTCCTGATTGTTCCGTTTTGGGGGTGCGCCTGCGTGGCCGGCGCTGCTGCGCGGAGGGCGACTTCACGGGGAGGGGCGCGCGGGGTCTCGCTGTTGGTCCGGTTGGGTGCCGCGGGTGCGGTTGGTCTGTGGGTGGGTCCGGACAAACCGGACCAGGACTGTGGCTGGGGCGCCGGCGGTGCCGTGGCGTCCCGCTCTGTGGCGAGAAGGTCCACGATGTGGGACGAGAAGGTATATGGAGCGCTAAATGTCCGGTTTTCGAGTTTCGCGGATGGCATGAATGTCGAGTTACTTGCGTTGGACACAAGAAGCAAGGCTTTCATGCTGCCGCGATCGCTGGAGGCTGTGACGGGTGTGACTACTGAGGCTGATAATGCTGTTGTGACCGTTCGACTGCAACAGATGTCCGTTTTGATGTCTTGTTAAACAAGTATTACGCAGCCGGTCGCCCCAGCACGATCGTTTGGCGTCCATACCGACGGGTTGCTTCCCACACGTGACCTGGCGTGCTCGTTCTGCCCGCCGACGGGGAGAACGAGCAAGCCCGGAAGACCCAGCCCCGCACGAAACCGCCACCCGCACCCTCAATGCACACCGATTGGCGTTCCCGCGCCCCCTCCCTTGAGGTCGCCCTCCGCGCAGGAGCGCCCGCCGCGCAGGCGAAAACCACCACCCACCCAACGCAACAAACATGAAGGCCCAACTACTCACCCAACGCAACAAACATGAAGGCCCAACCACTCACCCAACGCAACAACCAAGAGACGCGCCACCCCCCAACGCAACAAACATGAGGACACACCACCTCCCCAACCCGACAATCAGGCTGACCCACCACCACCTCGCCACCACCTCCTCGCCGCGACCACTCCTCACGGCCGCATCGGCCGCCACACCCTCGCCGCCGCGCCACCCGCGCCCCCTCCGGTGACCCTCGTAACGGATGAGGGCCATGACACGGGTGGTAAAGGGGTGGTCCGTGGGAGGCCAACCGGTAGCGTGGAGGGTATGCCTTCCCGAGCCGGTACGACCGCTGGCCGTAAGCGGGCCAGCGCGACCGGTGGTACGCCGAGCACGCGGACCGCGGGTCGGGCCGGGTCGTCGCGGCCGGCGGGGCGGCGGCCGGCGGCGGGGGCGGCGGGGCGTACGCCGCGCAAGACGGCGGCGAGCCGGCCGGCTCCGCCGCAAAACGGCGTCCTGCTGATGATCGTGGTCGGTGTCGGCCGTCTCGTCGCCGGCATCTGGATGTTGCTCGCACGCGCGGTCGGCTGGCTGGCCCGTGCGGTGTTCCGGCAGGCCGCGACGGCTCGCGACCTGGACCCGGCGCATCGGCGCGACGGCGCCGGGTTCGCGCTGCTGGCGTTGGGCATCCTGTGCGGCGCGGGCATCTGGTTCCAGACGGCGGGGCCGGTCGGTGAGGTGATCGCGCTCGCGCTGCACACGATGATCGGTGCCGGCGCGATGGCGACGCCGGTGTTGCTGCTGGCCGGCGCGATCCGGCTGATGCGGCAGGCGCCGGAGGAGGGTACGGCCGGCCGCGGCGTGGTCGGCTGGACGGCGTTGGCGATCGGCGTACTCGGCCTGATCCACCTGATCGCCGGCTCGCCGGAGCAGTTGCCGGCCCGCCAGCACACCGGTGGCCTTGTCGGAGTCGTCACCGGTGGCCTGCTGGCCAAGGCGGTCACCATCTGGGTGGCCGCGCCAGTGCTCGCGCTGCTCTCGGTCTTCGGCATCCTCGTCATCACCGCGACGCCGATCAACACGATCCCCGCGCGGATACGTGAGTTCCGCGACTGGGTGACCGGCCGCGACCAGGAGTACGACGACACCGACGATGACACCGGCGACGGCATCGACGAGCAGGCGACCGAGGCGCTCGACCCGGAAGACCTGAAGGCCGCCGCGGGCGACGAGCCGCCGCCTCGCCGCCGGCCGTCCCGGCGCCGCCAGGGCGCGCTTTCCAAGGACACCGACGTTTTCGACGTCGACGGCCAGGCGACCGCCGAAGAGGCGAGCCCGGCCGAGGTCGCCGCCGCGGCAGCCGGTGTCAGCACGACCAGCGTCCCGACACCGCGTACGCGCAAGGAGCCGCCAGAGCACTCGCCGGCTCCGACGCGCGCGGAGCAACTCGCGCTGACCGCCGGCGACGGCGACTACAAGCTGCCGCCGCCCAACCTGCTCAAGTCCGGCCCGCCCGGCAAGGTGCGCAGCAAGGCCAACGACACCGTCATCGACAGCCTGACGACGGTCTTCGAGCAGTTCAATGTGGACGCCGCGGTCACCGGCTTCACCCGCGGCCCGACGGTGACCCGCTACGAGATCGAGCTCGGACCGGCGGTGAAGGTCGAGCGGATCACCGCGTTGTCCCGCAACATCGCGCTCGCGGTGAAGAGCCCGGACGTACGGATCATCAGCCCGATCCCCGGAAAAAGCGCAGTCGGCGTCGAAATCCCCAACGCCGACAGGGAAGACGTCAACCTCGGCGACGTTTTGCGCAGTGGCGCCGCGACCCGCGACCACCATCCGATGCTGGTCGGCCTCGGCAAGGACATCGAGGGTGGCTACGTCGTCGCCAACCTGGCCAAGATGCCGCACATCCTGGTGGCCGGCGCGACCGGCTCCGGTAAGTCGTCGTGCGTCAACTCGCTGCTGGTTTCCTTGCTGTCCCGGGCAACTCCGGACGAGGTGCGGCTGGTGCTGGTCGACCCCAAGCGGGTCGAGCTGACCGCATACGAGGGCATCCCGCACCTGGTCACGCCGATCATCACCAACCCGAAGAAGGCCGCCGACGCGCTCCAGTGGGTCGTACGCGAGATGGACATGCGTTACGAGGACCTGGCCGCCTCCGGCGTACGCCACGTGGACGACTTCAACCGCAAGGTGCGCAAAGGCGAGATCACGGCGCCGCCCGGCAGCGAGCGCGAATACCGGCCGTATCCGTATCTGCTGGTGATCGTCGACGAGCTGGCCGACCTGATGATGGTCGCGCCGCGCGACGTCGAGGACGCGATCGTACGCATCACGCAGCTCGCCCGCGCCGCCGGCATCCACCTGGTGCTCGCCACGCAGCGTCCGTCCGTCGACGTCGTCACCGGTCTGATCAAGGCAAACGTGCCGTCCCGGCTGGCCTTCTCCACCTCGTCGCTGGCCGACTCGCGGGTCATCCTCGACCAGCCCGGCGCGGAGAAGCTGATCGGCCGCGGCGACGGCCTGTTCCTGCCGATGGGCGCCAGCAAGCCGATGCGGCTGCAGGGTGCCTGGGTCAGCGAGCAGGAGATCAGCGAGGTCGTCGAGTTCTGCAAGAACCAGCGCGAGCCGGAGTTCCGCGAGGACGTCACGGCACCGGCCAAGGCCAAGAAGGACATCGACGAGGACATCGGCGACGACCTCGACGTGTTGTTGCAGGCCGTCGAGCTGGTGGTGTCGACGCAGTTCGGCTCGACCTCGATGCTGCAGCGCAAGCTGCGCGTCGGTTTCGCCAAGGCCGGCCGGCTGATGGACCTGATGGAAACCCGCGGCATCGTCGGTCCGAGCGAGGGCTCCAAGGCACGTGACGTGCTGGTCAAACCGGACGAACTGGCCGGCGTACTGGCCACACTGCGCGGCGAGTCCGCCGACGGAGACACGGCGTAACAGATACTTTGGCTGGTACGTCCGGATCCGGCCGTACGGATAGTGACACTATTCATATGGTGAAGGAAATCCGCGCCACCGGTTCGGAACTCCATATCACCGGCCTTGCCGCATATCGCACTTCCCTGACACAGCAACGGATTTCGCTACGCTCGGTTGTGGCGCGACTGCGGTCCGGCAGCGTATCTGACCTGCTCAGCAACGGTTCACTGGGTGATCTCGCGGATGCCTTCAGTTTCGGTCAGCAGGCTCGCTAGGCTGTCGAACACTGACTGCCCCTTCGGTCCAGCCCACTGCTCGGCCCGTCCGTCCATCACGAGGTGAGATGCGAGCCCGCCGCCACCAGTCCATCCGTTCCAGGCTTACCGCTCTCCTGATCGTGCCGCTGGTCTCGCTGGTCGCGCTCTGGGTCCTCGCGGTGGTCCTGACCAGCGGACAGGTGGTCCAGTATCTCGGTGGCCAGACCGCGCAGGACGAGTACGGCTCGCCGTCGGTGCAGCTGATCACCGAGCTGCAGGCCGAGCGGCGGCTGTCGGTGCAGTTCGCCGGCTCCGGGCGCAGCGCCGCGGGGCAGGCGCAGATCGTCGCGCAGCGCGCCAAGACCGACGCGGCCGTACGCGACTTCAACGCCAAGACCTCCAACGGCCAGGGCGGGTTCCTGGTGCCGCAGGCGATCAAGGACGCCGCGGTCAACGCGGTCGGCGACTTCCCCAGCCTGGAGTCCTTCCGTGGGAACGTCGACGCGATCGTCAAGCGCTCCGACATCATGCAAAACTACGGCAAGCTGATCGACAACCAGTTCAAGATCCTCGACCAGGTCGCCGCGGTCGGTGACGCGCAGACGGTCGTCACCGCGAAAAACCTGGTGACTCTGCTGCGCGCGCGTGAGCAGCTGTCACAGGAGGACGCGCTGATCTCCGGCGCGCTCAACGGCGACCCGCTCAACGCTCCGGAGTTCGCCAACTTCGCGCAGAACGTCGGCGCGCACCAGATCCTCTACCAGGCCGCGGTGGCGCAGCTGTCGCCGGCCGACCAGAAGAGCTGGCTGGACGTCATCGGCATCTCGCAGTGGGGTGAGCTGTCGGTGACCGAGAACCGGATCCTCACCGGCTCCCGGCCCAACCAGGAGATCACCGTCGTCACCGCCGGCGGCTGGCAGGCGCAGATCAGCGCGGTGATGAAGGCGGTGGACGACTGGCAGGCCACGGTGAGCCAGCGCGCCGCCAGCCAGACGGCAGCCGCGACCATCCAGGCGTTCGTCCTGCTCGGCCTGGCCGCCGTCGTCGGTTTGATCGCGATCATCGTCTCGATCGTCTTCTCGGTACGCGTCTCGCGCCGGCTCATCCGGCAGCTGCGGCGCCTCGGCGGCTCGGCTCAGGACATGGCCACCAAGCAGCTGCCGGCGGTGGTCGAGCGGCTGCGGGCCGGTGAGAAGGTCGACGCCGACATCGAGGCGCCCGCGCTGGAATACGGCTCCGACGAGATCGGCCAGGTCGGTGACTCGTTCAACGCGGTGCGGCACACGGCCGTACGCGTCGCGGTCGAGCAGGCCAACCTGCGTGCCGGCGTCAACACCGTCTTCGTCAACATCGCCCGGCGTACGCAGGGCCTGGTTCACCAGCAGCTCTCGCAGCTGGACGCGATGGAGCGCAAGGCCACCGACCCGGCCGACCTGGACGACCTGTTCAAGATCGACAACCTGGCGACCCGGATGCGCCGCAACGCGGAAAACCTGATCATTCTCGGTGGCGGCGCGCCGGGCCGGCAGTGGCGGCAGCCGGTGCCGCTGGTCGACGTGATCCGCAGCGCCGCCGCCGAGGTCGGTGGCTATTCGCGCGTACGCGTGCTGCCGATCGGCGAAGGCGCGCTCAACGGCTCCGCGGTCAGCGACGTGACGCACCTGCTGTCCGAGCTGATCGACAACGCGGTGTCGTTTTCGCCGCCACACACGCAGGTGCAGGTCACCGGCCAACTGGTGCCGAAGGGCTTCGTGGTGGAGATCGAGGACCGCGGCCTGGGCATGCAGCCCGACGAGATGGCCGCGGCCAACCGCTACTTCTCCAACCCGCCAGAGTTCAACGTGTTGGCGATCTCGGACAACTCGCGGCTCGGCATGTTCGTGGTCGCGCGGCTGGCCGCCCGCCACAACGTGCACGTCTCGCTGCGGTCCTCGCCGTACGGTGGCACCTGCGCGATCGTGTTGATCCCGTCCAACCTGGTCTCCACCGGCGCGGAAAAGCTGCCGCCGGCCGAGCCGAAGGCGCTGGTCGGCGCCGCCACCGGTGGCCGAGGTGAGCTGGAGAGCGGCGGCGTCAATGGCTACCGGAAGGAGCCGGGTTCGACGACCGGCGGTCCGAGCCTCGAGCCGCCACCGCCGCCGTCGGTCAGCTCTGTTTCGGAAGGCTTCGAGCCGCGCGGCTCGGAGGACTACGACCGCGGCGACGACCGGATCACCGGCGGCACGATCGACGAGAGCTTCGAGACGCGGCCGGAGGAGTACGAGCGTGGCGACGACCGGATCACCGGTGGCGTCATCGCCGACACGCTTGGCGCGCGCGACGAGGCCAGCGAGTACGAGGACGCGTACGCGTCGGCCGCGGAGGCCGAGCAGGCGAGCACACCGCCGGCCGCCGACTATCCACCGCCTCCGCCGCCCGCGCCGGAGCCGTCATACCCGCCGCCGATGCCGGAGCCGCCACGTGCTCCGTCCGCCGAGCGGGCCGAGTTCATCCCGTTCGTACGCGCCGACGACCCGGCCGGCGACGATCTGCCGGAGCGCCGCTCCGGTGGCGCGCATCGGATGCCGCCGCCGTCGGGTCCGCCGCTGAGCGCGGTGCCGTCGTCAGCCCCGCCGAGCTCCGCGCCGCCGAGCCCGCCGTACAGCGCGCCGCCGGCGCCGCCGCACGCCGCGCCGCCGTTGGCGCCAGTGCCGCCGGCTCAGCCACGGTTGTTGACGCCGCAGGCGCCGCCTCAGCCACCGCCGGCGCCGCAGGCACCACCTCAGTCTCCGCAGGCACCGCAGCAGCCGCCAACACAGCAGTTGCCGCAGCGCAACCCGGAGAGCCAGCCGCCGCCGGCGCCGGCCAGCGGTGTGCCGGCCAGCGCTCCGCCGACGCGCCCGCCTGGCATGCCGGCCGGCGTACAGCTGGGCACCCCGGACTATCCGCGACCCGATCCGAACCAGCCGATCACCTCGGCGCCGCGTACGCCGCCCGGTGCCGGCCCGCAGCCGACCGGTCCGCAGCCGGTGCAGCCCGGCGCGCGGCCGGTGGCCGGTCCGGGGCCGCTGGCCACTGGCCCGATGCGGTCAGTTCCGCCGCTGCCGCCGCTCGCCACGCCCGGTCCGACCTCGCGTACCGACCAGCGCGGTCCGCAGCTCGGCGACCACCGCGGACTGCCCCGCCGGATCCGGCAGGCCAGCCTGTCTCCGCAGCTAGCCGAGGTCGTGCCGCCACCGCAGGAGCCGGACGGTCCCGCGGTCGAGCACCGTACGCCGGACGACGCACGCCGGCTGATGGCGGCATATCAGCAGGGGTCGTGGCGTGGCCGGTCGGCTCCCGCCGACTGGTCGGCGCAATCGCCTCTGGGATACTCGCCGCCGCCGCGAGATGATGCGAGCCAAGATTATTCCGGTGGATATCCCCCCAACGGGGACCGAGGAGCTGACGGATGACGCAAAAGGCCAATGCGCTAGGCCAGCTGAACTGGCTGCTGGACGACCTGGTGGAGCGCGTACCCGGTGTACGGGACGCCGCTGTGCTGTCGGCCGACGGTCTGCTGGTGGGCGGCTCGCAGGGCCTGGACCAGGCCGCTGCCGAGCACCTGGCGGCGGTCGCGTCGGGCCTGCAGAGCCTGGCCAGGGGAGCGAGCCGGCACTTCGGCGGCGGACCGGTGCGGCAGACGATCATCGAGATGGAGTCGGCCTTCCTGTTCGTCACCGCGGCCGGCAGCGGCTCGTCGCTGGCGATCATCGCGGCGGCCGACGCCGACATCGGACAGATCGCCTTCGAGATGAACCTGCTCGTCCGCCGGGTCGGCCAGAGCCTGTCCACGACCCCGCGTAACCAGCCGGCCGGCGCGGCGGCCGCGCGCGGTCCGGTCGGCCAACCACCCGGAGGCGTGCCACGGGCTCCCGGCGGCGTACCGTCCTCGCCCGGCCGGCTCGGTCCGGGCATAACCGGCGGCGGATTCCCGGGTGCGCCCGGCCGGTCGCCAGGTCGCGAGCCGTAACATGGACCCGACGGACGGCGTGTGGTACGACGAATCGGCTGGTCCGCTGGTTCGTCCGTACGCGGTGACCAAGGGCCGGACCCGTCCGGCCGCGGCCAAGTTCGACCTCATCTCGGTCGTGATTGCCATGCAGCCGGCGGACAAGGCGCCGGGTCTGGAACCCGAGCACGTCAAAATCCTGCTGCTGTGCCGTCAACCCCTGTCCGTGGCCGAGATCGCGGCCCATATGGATTTGCCAGCGGGAGTGGTAAAAGTTCTCCTCGACGATCTTCTGCAACGCGACGCGATCGCCGTACGCGCACCGATGACACGCGCGCGGCAGTCCAACAAGCGGGTCCTCAAGGCGGTGATCAATGGAATACGTGCCCTCTGATCCCGAGCCCAGCCACGAGGGCACTGAGGAACTGCCGACCGCAATCAAGATCCTGATCGCCGGCGGTTTCGGGGTCGGTAAGACCACGATGGTCAGCTCGGTCAGCGAGATCGAGCCGCTGCGGACCGAGGAGGTCATCACCGACCAGAGCCTCGGCGTGGACAACATGGCCGGTGTGGAATCGAAGACGACCACCACCGTGGCGATGGACTTTGGCCGTATCACGGTAGATTCCGGATTGTTGGTCTACCTTTTCGGTACTCCCGGCCAGGATCGCTTCTGGTTCATGTGGGACGAGCTCGTCTACGGCGCCCTCGGCGCCATCGTCCTCGCCGACACACGCCGGCTGGCCGACTGCTTCTCCGCGGTAGATTTCTTCGAGCGCCGCAAAACTCCGTTCATCGTCGCGGTAAACTGCTTCGACGGTGCTCGCCGTTACCCCCCTGAGGACATCCGGATCGCCCTCGACCTCGACCCCGACGTCCCGGTTTTGCTTTGCGACGCAAGACATCGCGAGTCGAGCAAGGCGGTGCTGATCACGCTGGTCGACTACGTGATGAGCCTGCTGCCGGACGAGGCCGAGGAGGAGGACGCCCCCGTCCTGGGCCGCTGAGTTGCTCGGCTCTCAAAGGGTGGTTGCGTTTCTTGATTGTTGCGTTTTGGGTGTGGTGGCGCCTTCATTCTTGTTGTGTTTTGGGGGCGGTTGGTTTTTCGCCTGCGCGGCGGGCGCTGCTGCGCGGAGGGCGACTTCACGGGGAGGGGCGCGCGGGGTCCCGTCGTTGGTTCTGTTGGGTGCGGCGTGTGCGGTTGTGTTTGTGGCTGGGGCGCCGGCGGTGCCGTGGCGTCTCGGTGAGTGGCGCGAGGGTCCAGTATGTGGGACGAGAAGGTATATGGAGCGCTAAATGTCCGGCTTGTGAGGGTCGCGGATGGCATGAATGTCGAGTTACTTGCGTTGGACGCAAGAAACAAGGCTTTCATGCTGCCGCGATCACTGGAGGCTGTGACGGGTGTGACTACTGAGGCTGATAATGCTGTTGTGACCGTTCGACGGCAACAGATGTCCGTTTTGATGTCTTGTTAAACAAGTATTACGCAGCCGGCCACCCCAGCACGATCGTTTGGCGTCCATCCCGACGGGTTGCTTCCCACACGTGACCGAGCACGCCCGGAGAACCCAGCCCCGCACGAAACCGCCACCCGCACCCTCAATGCACACCGATTGGCATCCACGCGCCCCCTCCCTTGAGGTCGCCCTCCGCGCAGGAGCGCCCGCCGCGCAGGCGAAAAACCCAACCACCCACCCAACGCAACAAACATGAAGGCCCAACCACGTTCCCACCGCAACAAAGCAGAAACCCCAACCACCTCCCCAACGCGACAAACAGGAGACCCGCCCCCACCCCACCCAACGCAACAACCAGAAAACGCAACTACCCCTCAAACGCAACAAACATGAGGACGCAACCACCCTCCTTACCCGCAACAAACAGAAAGCCCAACAACCTCCCCACCGCCCCTACCGCACCTTTATCTGCGACAACCTCTCCCGCACCGCCGGAATATCCGCATCACTGATATTTCCCACCCGCATAACGAAATTATGCGGCCGCGACGGCTGCTCCGGGTTGAAGTAGGCATGCAGCAGTCCACCGGAGCTCATCGTCAGCGTCAATTCGACCGGCGTACCGGCCGGCTGGTCTTCGGCGAGTTTGACGCTGCCGAGGGCGACCATTCGGTTGGCGGACGGGTCGGGGGATTCGGTGGGGCCGGACTGTTCGACGATCTGTACGGTGAGGCTGGACTGGCCGGCGTCGCCGGTGAACAGTGTCGCGGTGGCGCCGGCCGGCAGTGGGTCGTTGCCGTGCAGCAGGTGGACGACCGAGTCGTATTCGCCGTCGCTGCACATGATGCCGATGCTGCGGGGGACCACCGGTCGCAGGGTCTGGTTGGCCAGCCGTTGTTCCTGGTCGGCGGACAGGCCGGTACGCGCGGCGAGGCGTTGCGCGTCCTCGACGCGGCCGGCGGCGATCATCCGGTGATAGATCTGGTCGAAGCCATAGCGCGCGGCGCCTTTGGCGACCGCCAGTTCGGGCTCGTGCAGGCGGGGTTGCAGGCCAAACTCTGCGACCAGCCGCGCGGTGACCGCCGGCATTCGCGACGAGCCGCCGACCAGGATGATCTCGTCGACCTGCGGCACACCGCGTTGCGCGGCGACGGCCAGTGCGTTGCGGGTGATCTCGATCGTACGGTCGAGCAGGTCCTTGGTCCGCGACTCGAACTCGGCGCGGGTCAGCTCGACGGTCGCGACGCGGCCTTCGTGGACGATGCGTACGGTCTGGCTTTCCTCTGACGACAGCCGGATCTTCGCGTCCTCGACCTGGTGCCGGATGTCGTGCAGCGTGCCGGGGTCGTCGAACGGATGCGAGGAGTCGGGATGCTGCGAGAAGAACTCCTCGACGAGCTGTTCGGCCAGCCGGTCGTCCCAGTCGACGCCGCCGAGCTCGGGGTCGCCGCCGGTGCAGATCTCCTCGACCTGCTGGCCGCGTACGGCGATGACGGTGATGTCGAAGGTGCCACCACCGAGGTCGTAGATCAGGATCGTCTGCTCGCGTTCGGCACCGGGGTCCAGATCGAGCACGCCGTAGCTGATCGCGGCGGCGATCGGCTCGGAGATCACGTCGATCACCGACAGGCCGGCCGCCTCGCCGGAGATCCGGGTCGCCTCGCGTTGTTGCGTGCCGAAGGACGCCGGCACCGCGATCACCGCCGGCGTGGCGCCGTCGTCGGACTCGTCGAAGGAGCCGCTGTTGCGCGTGTATGCCTGCGCGTCGTTGATCAGCCGGCGCAGGATGAGTGCGGACACCTCCTCCGGCGTGAACACGTCGCCGTGCATCGCCACCGTGTGGCTGCTGCCGAGCTCGCGCTTGATCAGGTCGACGACCAGATCCGGCTGCAGGACCGCGGTGTCCTTGGCCTCCTCGCCGACGACCACCTCGTTCGCCGACGCGAAGTACACCACCGACGGGATCGCGTCGGTGCCGTCGGCGGTCTGGATCACCGCCGGCCGGCCGGTCACGTCGAGATAGCCCAGGCTGGAGTACGTCGTACCCAGGTCAACTCCGTAAACAACCACGGTGTGGATCCCTCTCCTTCGCCCCCACCCTGATCCTTCCCCGTCGCCTACGTCGTGGCGCCGTGTTGTCCTACCACGACGTCGGCGCGCCGCAGAACCTGCTCACCGCGTACGAAACCGGCCGAGACCATCTGCACGACCGCGCCGTCCCAGCTGGGATGGTCGACCCGGATGGTCTCCACCGGCCGGTGCATGCTGGCGTCGTACAGCTCGCCGGCCTTCACCTCGAACGCCTCCACCCCGATCCGGCCGAGCACCTCCAGCACTTCCTCGGCGAAGGCGGTGAACAGCGCGCCGACCTGTTCGGCGAACACGGCGAACAGCGCGCCGTCCTCGGCCGACTGCGGCTGCTGGTCGTCGGCCCGGCCGGCGGCGTTCTGCGGCTCGGCGCTGGCGAGCTGCCACCGCGCCGCCTCCCGGCTGGACAGGTCGTACAGCCGGTAGAGCCCGCTGCGTACCGGCTCCAGGGTGGTGTCTATCTCGCTGCGCCGCAACGACTGGTTCTCGCCGTGCAGCCGGTCGATCAGCTCCTCGCGGAAGGACGCACGCTCATGCTCGCGAGCCAGCTGGCTGTTCAGGTCGGAGATTGCCGAGCGGATCTCGAACAACTCGTTCAGCACCGGGTCCGTCGAGTACGGGATGCTCATCCACACCTCCTACCCCTGGTCTGGTGTCGTCCGCCGGCCTGTTGACCAAGATTGTCCGGTACGAGCGGGGTGGAAAACCAGGGGGTGCCACACCGCTTCGTGCCGTCACCGGGCGATTACGGACGTGTAGCTAGAGATGCCGCAACATCCGGGTGTTTCCGAGCGTATTGGGTTTGACGTACTCCAGGTCGAGGAACTCGGCCACGCCTTCGTCATACGAACGGCGCATTTGTTGGTAAACCTCGGCCTCGACCGGGGTGCCGGAGATCTCCTCGAACCCGTGCCGCCGAAAGAACGCCGTCTCGAACGTGAGCACGAACAGCCGCCGCAACCCCAACTCGCGAGCCGTCCGCAGCAGCCGCTCCATGATCAGGTCGCCAATCCGCTGGCCCCGCATCGACTCATCGACCGCCAGCGTCCGAATCTCGCCAAGGTCCTGCCACAGTACGTGCAGCGCGCCGCATCCAACGACATTGCCCGCCGCCTCCGCGACCCAGAACTCCTGCACGTCCTCGTACAGGGTCACAATGGCCTTCTCCAGCAAGATCCGCTTGTCCGAGTAAAACTCGACGAGTGCGGAAATCCGCGGCACGTCAGCGGTGCGCGCACGCCGTACCGCGATCTCCGTTGACACAGCTGTCCACGCTACCCCTGCGTGTGTGCGGAGGGTGATGAGTTGGCTCACCTCTTGGGTCGGGGCTGTGTGGTGGGTTTTCTGATTGTCGCGTTGGGCGAGTGGTTGGGGTTCTTGATTGTTGCGTCAGGGGGTGGCGTGAGGGTCCAGTATGTGGGATACGAAGGGCTGTGGAGCACTAAATGTCCGGCTTGCGAGGTTCGCGGGTGGCATGAATGTCGAGTTACTTGCGTTGGACGCAAGAAACAAGGCTTTCACGCCACCGCGATCATCGGAGGCTGTGACGGGTGTGACTACTGAGGCTAGTAATGCTGTTGTGGCTGCTGGGCTGCACCAAATGTCTATTTTGATGTCTTGTTAACAAGTATTACGCAGCCGATCCGCCTCACCCGCATTGCCAGCCACAGTAGCCACACCAGCACCACCCGGACGCTGTGATGGCGTCCATGCCGACGGGGTGCTTCCCACACGTGACCGAGCAAGCCCGGAAGACCCGACCCCGCACGAAACCGCCGCCCGCACCCCTAGGCACACCGATTGGCGTTCCCGCGCCCCCTCCCTTGAGGTCGCTCGCCGCGTAGGCGCGCCCGCCGCGCAGGCGAAAACCCACCACCCACCCAGCGCAACAAACATGAAGGCCAACCACTCACCGAACGCCACAAACAAGAGACGCAACCACCCCTAAACGCAACAATCAGCAGACCCAGCCACCCCGTCTGGTCGCCTAGCGCACAACTATGGAGCCTCCACCGAACTCAGGACGGTTCATCAGGACCTCCAGAACCAGCAGCCTTCCGCGCTCTCAGCTACCGCCACGTACCCTGGCTACGTGCCTCCCCGACCAATCGTTCAGGAAAACTCAGCTGGCCGCGTCGCGGTCGTGACGCTTGGCTGTGCGCGCAATGAGGTCGACTCGGAGGAGTTGGCTGGACGGTTGGCGGCCAGTGGCTGGCAGCTGACCGACGACTCCGACGACGCCGACGTGGTGCTGGTCAACACCTGCGGGTTCATCGAGCAGGCGAAGAAGGACTCGGTCGACACGTTGTTGGCGGCGACCGACAGTGGTGCCAAGGTGGTGGCGACCGGGTGCATGGCGGAGCGCTATGGCAAGCAGCTCGCCGAGGCGATGCCGGAGACCGACGCGGTGCTCGGGTTCGACCATTATCCGGACATCGCCGACCGGCTGACCGCGATCCTCAACGGTGAGACCATCGAGTCCCACCAGCCCTCCGACCGGCGCAAGCTGCTGCCGATCACGCCGGTGGAGCGCGCCGCGGCGACGGCGTACGTGCCGGGGCACAGCCAGGATTTGCCCGACGGCATCGCGCCGAAGTCCGGTCCGCGCGTGCTGCGCAAACGCCTGGAAGGCGGACCGGTCGCGCCGCTGAAGATCGCCTCCGGCTGCGACCGGCGATGTGCCTTCTGCGCGATCCCGTCCTTCCGCGGCGCATTCACTTCCCGCCGCCCGACCGACATCATCGCCGAGGCGCGGTGGCTGGCCGGACAAGGCGTACGCGAGCTGGTCCTGGTCAGCGAAAACTCCACCTCGTACGGCAAGGATCTCGGCGACCCCGGTCTGCTGGCCAAGCTGCTGCCGGAGCTGGCCGCGATCGACGGCATCGTGCGGGTACGCGCCAGCTATCTGCAACCCGCCGAGCTGCGGCCGGAGCTGGTCGAGGTCATCTGCAACACGCCGAAGGTCGCCGGCTATCTCGACCTTTCCTTCCAACACGCGAGCGAGCCGCTGCTGCGCCGGATGCGCCGGTTTGGCTCGCGCGAACGCTTTCTGGAGCTGCTGGCCACCGCGCGCGCGATGGCGCCGGACGTTGGCGCGCGTACGAACGTCATCGTCGGCTTCCCCGGAGAGTCCCGCGAGGACTTCAATGAGCTGGTGAGGTTTCTCGAGGAAGCCAGGCTGGACGCGGTCGGTGTGTTCGCGTACTCGGACGAGGAGGGCACCGAAGGCGCCAACCTGCGGCCGAAGGTCAGGTCCGACACCATCGAGCGCCGCCAAGAGCGGCTCAGCCGGCTGGTCGAGGAGCTGTCCGCGCAGCGCGCGGAGGAACGGATCGGATCCGTGGTCGAGGTGCTGGTCGAGTCCGTCGACGAGATCGACGGCGAGTGGCTGGCCGCCGGCCGCGGCGAGCACCAGGCGCCGGAGGTGGACGGCGAGGTGACCGTGCGCGGACCGCGGCTCGCCGTCGGTGACCTGGTACGCGCCAAGGTCACCGGCAGCCTCGGCGTCGACCTCACCGCCGACTTCATCGAGAAGGCAGCGACGTGACATCGACACCGGCCGAGCCGCCACTGGTCAACCTGCCCAACGTGCTGACCAGCCTGCGACTGCTGCTCGTACCGGTCTTCGGTGTGTTCCTGATCTTCTCCTCCGGCACCGGTGTCTGGTGGCGGATCGCCGCCTGCGCCGCGTTCTGCATCGCCAGCTTCACCGACTTCTTCGACGGCCGCATCGCGCGCGCGTGGAACCTGGTCACCACCTTCGGCAAGGTCGCCGACCCGATCGCCGACAAGGCGCTGGTCGGTACGGCGCTCGTCCTGATGTCGTGGTTCGGCATGCTGTGGTGGTGGGTCACCGCGCTGATCCTGATCCGCGAGATCGGCGTCACCGTGCTGCGGTTCTGGGTGATCCGGCACGGCGTGATCCCGGCCAGCCGCGGTGGCAAGGTGAAGACGATCCTGCAGGTCACCGCGATCGCCTGGCTGGTCTGGCCGTGGCCGTTCCCGCTGCACCTGCTCGGGCCGTGGATGATGGCCGCCGCGGTGGTCGTGACGGTGGTGACCGGTGTCGATTACGTCTTCCAGGCGTTGCGCGTACGAAAGGACGGCCTGGCTCGGGAGAAGCGCGCGTTGGCGGACCAGCCGTGAGCGCTGACCTTGCCGCGCGGGCGGCCGCGGCCGACGCCGCCGACCAGCTCGCGCACCTCCGCGACCGGTTCACGTTGCCGGACGGTGTCGTCTACCTCGACGGCAACTCGCTCGGCGCCCTGCCGGCCGGCGTGCCGGACCGGGTGGCCGATGTCGTACGCCACCAGTGGGGTGAGGGCCTGATCGGATCGTGGTTCGGCGCCGGCTGGTGGGACGCGCCGGAGCGGATCGGCGACCGGATCGCCGCTCTGATCGGCGCGGCGCCCGGCCAGGTCGTCGTCGGCGACTCCACCTCGGTCAACGTCTTCCGCGCCCTGGTGATGGCGCAGCGGCTGTCCGGCCGAGACGAGATCGTCGTCGACGCCACGACGTTTCCGACCGACGGCTACATCGCCGAGTCGGCGGCCAGGATGACCGGTTGTACGCTCGTCGCCGCGCATCCGCGCGAGCTGACGCTGTCCGACCGGACGGCCGCCGTGCTGCTCAACCACGTGGACTTCCGGTCCGGGGAGCTGTGGGACATGCCGGCGCTGACCGCGGCGATCCACGACGCCGGCGCGTACGCCGTCTGGGACCTGTCACACAGCGCCGGCGCGTTGCCGCTGGCGCTGGACGCTCACGGCGTCGACTTCGCGGTCGGCTGCACGTACAA
Organism: Fodinicola acaciae; assembly: GCF_010993745.1. NCBI lineage: Bacteria > Bacillati > Actinomycetota > Actinomycetes > Mycobacteriales > Fodinicola > Fodinicola acaciae. Next base: position 3,198,432 of record NZ_WOTN01000001.1, on the reverse strand, counting down.
ATACCTCAACGGCGGTCCCGGTGCGCCGGCGTACTGCTATGTCCGCGCCGACCTGCTGCCGCGTGTCGAGCAGCCGCTGCCCGGCTGGTGCTCGCACGGCGACCCGTTTGGCATGGAGGCCGGCTATCGGCCCGCGACCGGCGCGACACGCCTGCGCACCGGCACGCCGGAGATCATTTCGCTGCTCTCGCTCGACGCGGCTCTGGATGTCTGGGACGGCGTCGACCTGGCGGCCGTACGCGCCAAGAGCCTTGCCCTGACGACGTTTTTCATCGACTGCGTACGCGCGCTGGTGCCGGCCGACCGGGTGACCGTACTCACGCCGCAGACGCGCGGCAGCCAGGTGGCGCTGGCCTGCGACGGCGCCGAGGCGGTGATGAACGCGCTGATCGCGGCCCAGGTGGTCGGCGACTACCGGCCGCCGGACGTGCTGCGCTTTGGCTTCGCGCCGCTTTACCTGCGCTTCGCCGACGCGTTGCGCGCCGCCGAGATCATCGCCAAAGTCCTCGCATGAGCGACCTCGCGCGTGAGGTGCACGAACGACTGTCCGCAAGTGGTCAGACACTCGCCGTCGCGGAGTCGCTGACCGGTGGACTGCTGGCAGCGACGATCGTCACGGTCCCCGGCGTCAGCGCGACTTTTCGGGGCGGTTTGGTGGTTTACGCCACAGATCTCAAGGCGACGCTGGCCGGCGTACCGGAGGATCTGTTGGCCGAGCGCGGACCGGTGGATCCGGACGTGGCGCGCGAGCTGGCGGCCGGCGCGGCACGCCGGTGCGCGGCCGACTGGGGACTGGCCACGACCGGTGTCGCCGGCCCGGGCCCCAACGACGGACACCCTGCTGGCGAGGTGTGGCTGGGGCTCGTCGGCCCTGGTCTGCGGCCGGTCGCCGAGCGTCTCGACCTGCGCGGAGACCGCGCCGCCGTACGCGCGGAGGCGGTCCAGCGCGCACTGGCGCTGTTGCTCAGGTGGTGGGAGAGACGATCTCCGCCGGAAACATCCACGTGTTGAGATCGGTTACGCCGTAGGCGGACATCGGTCTTTACGACTGCTCTTCGGACCCAAGAGCAAGGTACGGTTGAGTCAGCCCGGTTCGATCGAGCCGGCGGAACCTGACGAAAGGGGTGCGCGATGGTCCTGCTGCGACAGCTCCTCGGCGACACGCTGCGGGCTCAGCGCCTTGCTCAGCAGCGCACCCTGCGCGAGGTTTCCGACGCGGCGCGGGTCAGCCTGGGTTACCTGTCCGAGGTCGAGCGCGGACAGAAGGAGGCCTCCAGCGAGCTGCTCAGCTCGATCTGCGAGGCACTCGGCGTGCCGCTGTCGTACGTGCTGCGCGACGTGAGCGACACCATGGCCGTGGTCGAGAACATCCCGGACGGCGTTCCGGACACCGTGCCGGACGCGGTGGAGGACGGCCAGGTGGCCGGCCACACCGAGGTCGCGCCGGCCGACCGGGTCGCCACCGCGCGGATCACCGCACCGCCGCGCCCGGACGACGTGTCCTGCTCCAACCGCGTCGTCGTCGCGGCGTAACAGGCTAGCCGTACGCGGTCGCCCCGAGCGCAGTAGATTTAGACTTCACACACGCACGTTGTGTTGAGCTGCGCCGGATTCGGGGAAGGACCGCACCGATATGCCAAACCCGTTCGTTAAGGGCTACAAGTACTTGATGGCGGCGTTCGGCGCCAAGATCGACGAGCACGCCGACCCGAAAATCCAGATCCAGCAGGCCATCGAGGAGGCGCAGCGCCAGCACCAGGCGCTGACCCAGCAGGCCGCCAACGTCATCGGCAACCAGCGCCAGCTGGAGATGAAGCTGTCCCGCCAGCTCGGCGAGGTGGAGAAGCTGCAGGCCTCGGCCCGGCAGGCGCTGATCCTGCACGACCAGGCGCAGTCCCGCGGCGACCAGTCGCAGGCATCCAAGTACGAGCAGAGCGCGCAGGTCTTCGCCACCCAGCTGGTCGCCTCCGAGCAGTCCGTCGAAGACCTCAAGAAGCTGCACGACCAGGCCATCGCGGCGGCCGAGCAGGCCAAGAAAGCGGTCGAGAACAACGCGATGATCCTGCAGACCAAGCTGGCCGAGCGGACCAAGCTGCTGTCGCAGCTGGAGCAGGCCAAGATGCAGGAGCAGGTGTCGGCGTCGCTGCAGCAGATGTCCAACCTGGCCGCGCCCGGCAACGTGCCGTCGCTGGAAGAGGTACGCGACAAGATCGAGCGCCGCTATGCCAACGCGCTCGGCAGCGCCGAGCTCGCGCAGAACTCGGTCGAGGGCCAGATGATCGACGTGCAGAAGGCCACCCTGGACATGGCCGGCCAGAACCGGCTCGCCGAGCTGCGGGCCAGCATGGCCGGCGAGCTCAAGTCCGGCGGCAGCCAGCAGGCGATCGGCGAAGGCAAGCCGACGCTCAACAAGAACACGCAGCCGGGTTGAGCGATGACACTGCCAGCGCCTCGCGAGCCGGGGACCGTACGACCACGTTTCGGCGATCCGCGTGAGCGGCACCTGCGTGCCGTGCGCCGCGCCGGCCGGCGAGCGCGCCGGTGGATCGTGACGGCCTCGATGGCCGCCGGCGTCGCCGCCGTCGCGGTGCCACTCGGCGGGCTGTCGTGGGTCGACGCGATCTGGACCGGCATCTTCGGTGGCTCGGCCGCGATCGCGGTGTTCCGCGTACGCGATCACCGCGCGCTGCTCGCCATGCCGGTGCCGGATCCGTTGCCGCCGGCGCCTGAGCATCAGGCGGTTGCCGTCGTGAAGCAGGCCGCCGGCGGCGCGGTGCTGCGGTGGAACGACCGCCGTGCGGTGCGTGGCACGCCAGGCGCCGAGCTGCTTCGGCGCATCGAGCGCGCCAGCGCCGCGCTGCCGCCGATGCTGACGCGCGTACGCGGTGCCGTGCATGGCGCCATCGATCCCGGTCACGAGGCCGTGCAGGCCGAGGCCGCGCTGCGAGACGCCGTGCGCCGATATGCGAGCGTCCACCGTACGACCCTGATCGCGCCGCCGGACGCCGCTCCGGCCGTACGCGCCGCCGCTGGCGCGCTGCACGCGCGGATCGGCAAGGGGATCGCGGCGTACGAGCAGCTGGTCGTCGCGGCGGCCGAGTGCGTGGCGGCCGACGGCTATGCCGACCGGATCATGATCGACCGCATTTCCGAGGCGACCGACGCGCTGCGCGCGATGGCGCACAGCCTCGGTGAGCTGGACGGCATGCTGGCCCCGTACGGTCCGGAGGTTGCCCGCCGTCCCGGGCTCACAGGTTAGCGATGATGCAGAACGGATGGCCGGCGGGATCGGTCAGCACGCGATAGTGCTCCGGCCGCGGCTGGTAGTCCGGTTTGCCGGCGCCGAGACCGATCAGCCGCGCCTCGGCCTCGTCGAGGTCGGCGACGTCGAAATCCAGGTGCAGCTGCTGCGGCGCTGACTGTCCCGGCCAGCTCGGCGGCTGGTAGTCGTCGACGCGCTGGAAACCGATGAAGAGCCGGTCGTGGGTCGTCACGCCGGCAAACTCCGCGTCGGACTTCGGATGCGGCTCCAGCCCGGTCGCCTGCTGATAGAAGGCGAGCAGCTCGAGCGGGTCGGCGCAGTCGAGCGTGATCGCGGACAGTTTCATGCCGGCTCCGGTTGGCAGTTGGGACACCAGTAGGTGGATCGAGCGTACGGGTCGCCGTGGCGGGTTTTCCCTGGCTCGTGCTGGTCGACACACCGGATCGGCCTGCCGCAGCGCCGGCACGGTTTGCCCGCGCGGCCATAGACCCAGGTCTGCTGGCCGGGCCGGTTGACGCCGGTGGTGACCTGTTCCCAGCGGTCGCGGTTGGACGCCAGCAGCCGGTGCGCCAGCTCGACCATCGGCGGCAGGTCGACCGCGGACACCGGCGTCCACGGCGAGACACCGCGCAGGAACAGCACCTCACATTTGTAGAGATTGCCGATCCCGATCGATGTCAAATTAGTAACAACATCGGTGCAGGTCACGGGACTGGGCATGAGTTCTTGCGTGGCTGGCGACCCGTGAAACTGAGACTTGGGTGGTCACGGGCCGGGTCCCGGTTGGCAGTGCGGACACCAGTATGTGGAGCGAGCCCGCGGGTCGCCAAGACGGCCGTGACCGGGCTCGTGTTGGTCAGCTCGACGGATAGGAGTGCCGCAGCGTCGGCAGGGCTTGCTGCCTCGCTCGTAGACCCACGTCTGCTGTCCGGGACGGTTGACACCCGTGGTGACCTGAGCCCACGTATCGCGGTTCGCTCGCAGCAGCCGGTGCGCAAGCACCATCATCGCCGGCAGGTCCGCGACGGAGCTAACTGGAGCCCAAGGCGAGACACCACGCAGGAACAGCAGCTCACACTTATACAAGTTGCCAAGACCCGCCAAATTCCGCTGGTCGAGCAAGGCTGGCCCGATCATCCGGTCAGGCGTACTCAGAAGACGGCTAGTCGTGACGGCGACATCCCAGTCCGGGCCGAGCAGATCCGGCCCCAGATGGCCCACCAGATCCGATTCTCGCGCCGTGGGGACTATGCGTACGTCGTGGACACGGTGCCCCTGTGCGGTGACCTCAGCAGTCTCGAGCACGACTCGCAGATGATGCGCCGGATGAGACTGGCCGAAGAGTCGCTTGCCGTTGCGGGACGCGGTCCAAGAGCCGTCCATCATCAGATGCGAGTGCAGCGTCAGCTCGTCGCTCGTCCGCAGGAGGATGTGCTTTCCGCGGGCCACTACCTCGATAACGGTACGGCCAGAGAGATCCGTCGTGGCCAGCTCCGGCAGCCGGAAATCCGTACGCGTCAGCAGACCGCCAGCGAGCGCGCCGTGCAGCTTGTGTGCCGTCAGCCAGACGGTATCTCCTTCCGGCATGCGACCATAATCCCGCACCGGCGGTCGCTGACCTCAGTCGGTGGACTCGCTCGCCTACCGAGATCGTGTGAACCCGGGCGACACGCGCTGCTCGAAACCCGCCAGGAAGACGCCCGCGGCTTGCACAGTTGCTCCGCGTCGATCTTTAGACGACGGCGTCCTGCAATACGGATCTGTACGCCAATTTCGCTTCATTAAGTTCATACGAATTGCGTAGCCGCATGTAATCCCAACCATCACCCTGTGGCGTCCGGGTCACGTTGAGCAACCCGTGCTCTGAAAGCTCTTGCTCCCCGCGCGTCCAAGTGTCATGCGAGAGTCCGTAACTCGCTCTGCGATCGCGCAGCATATATACCGGCTGCTTTACGCCGCCAAGCCGTTCGCGTAGCGCAAGCAAGACGGCAATGGCCCTTGGTGACAAGTCGAGCAACCAGCCGTCAGCCCAGAAGCCGATCGGCAACGTGACATAGGGGCGTGTACTTCGTGGATCGGAAAGGATCTCTCCCGTGCCTTGCGGATCAAGCAGCTGGATTGCTGCGGGACGTCCTGTCTGTTTCGTCAGGCTGAGGAACTTTTTGTCGCGTAGCCAGCGCAGGTTGCTATTGATCCGGCGTGGTCCGGTATCAGTCGGCAGTTCCAACGTCCGAGCCAGCAGACGAGCCGTAGGTGGCCTTTGGATGTCGAAGGGAGACATTGTCGCCATCATGGTCAACAACAGATAGAGCTTTAAGCGCACCTCGCCACCACGACCGCCCTGGATCAACGCTACGAGAGGCGGTGTAGCCGAGCCACCCAACGGGGGAGCGGTCGTCCTGATGAAGGCTTGAGAGAAAGCAACGTTTGTGCGTTTGGACCGGCTGGCCGCTTTCTTGAGCTGCGCCAGTGCGTCCGCGTGAGTTTCCGAAGTAATCAAAGAATTTGTCCTTCGTGCTGTAGAGACCGGGAGTACGGGGGTGAACGGGGGTACGGGGGGTGCTGGTGGTTCCGTTCCCCTTTCAGTGCAGTCGCCATAACTCACCTCTGCAATCGTCTCTACCATACCGCTTACAAAGCCCCGTTGTGTGCAGTGAAAAGGTAGAGTGAGCTGCTGCACTAACGACCGAACATGCCTTTGACCTGCATCTTTCCGCGTGGGACATTCGATGACAGCTCAGGTCAAGGACCTTGTCTCGAGGTCGCATCAGTCATCGTGAAAGGGCACGGAGTTCATGTCAGACCAACACAACGTTTCGAATCGTCCCATTTGGCTTGCCATTTTGACCATTTGTGCAGTTTTGGTCGCAGCCGGAACGGCAGCGCTCTATCTATCGCTGGGTGTCGATCCAGTCGGGACGTTGGCGGCGGTCAGTACCGCTTTCGTCGTCACCATGTCTCTGGAGTTCGCCGTTTGGGCATTTCTCCACGAGTGAATCGTGCCGTGCCTATCCTGTTCAACCTGCCTGATCGGTCGACACTCCAGTAAAAGAAATCTACCGGACATACGTTCGATTCGGTGATTTCTTGCAACATGTTGATGTTGAAGCGGTTTCCACTACTACATCTTGGGCGTGTCGCTGCTTGGATTGTCGATACCGCCCGTACTCTACTGCTGAGCTAGAAAGACCCGGTTGGGGTCGATGCCCAGCCGGGGTCTGTCTGCATTGGGATGCCAGTCGACCCTAACAAGGGGTGGAGCGGGAGGCGATCTCGCCGCGCATGTCTTGGCTACGGCGTTCGAGCTCGGAAGGTGAGGTGATACGGATGGCAAAACCAATCAAGCCGGGGACGCCAGCCCCCAAGTCCGGTCAGTATCGGCCGGCCGGTGGAGGATCTGAGGTCACGGCGGTGCAGGGTAAGCCTCTGCCTCCCACGTCCAAGCCGGGCGGAGGCTGGAAGCTGGTTGACGCCACCAAGCACAAGAAGTAGAGGCAGGCCACGCGCGAGTCCTCTGATCGCCGGAGCGTGTTCGCGCGTGGCTGTCGAATCGTAATAGGCCGGCTAGGCACAGAACGCCGGGTGTGCCGTGGCCGGATTCTCTACAGAGATTGTTTGGGGCGATCCGGCCAATAGATTTTCGCGTCGCAACTCAAGTTTGGAGCACGTAGTGACCGAGCCGCAGAATAATCCGACTCCACCGCCGCAGCCAGATCCGGCTCCGATTCCTCAGCCGGAGCCCGCACCAAGCCACGACTGGCTCCAGTTTGAAGAGGTCCGCAAGAGTGATCCTGAGGGAGTCAGGTTCCGGTAGCCGGCGATGGGTGACCAAGGGGCGGAATACGCCAGCTTTGTACAGGCTGAGCTGAAACACGAGTATGATCGCCGTGACGTCGTCAATTCACGTGCCGGCACGGCCATAGCCACGGCGAGCGGGCTTGTGACCGTGACTCTTGCAGTGGTGGCGCTCGCCAAAGGGCAGAGCGTTACTCTGGGTGGTGTTGCATTAGTGTCATTGCTTGTAGCGTTGTTTGCCTTCTTGGCGTCGGGAGTTCTGGCAGTGCTGGCCGGTTTAAACTGGCGGTTCAAAGTCACGTCCATCGGAACCTTGCACACCATGCTGGCGGATCACTGGATAGACAGCGAAACTACTGCACGAAACCAGTCCGCTACCTGCAACCTTCAGACGATTAATTCGTTGCGCGCTGGCACGAATATCAAGACACGATTTCTGCTCGGTGCTGCTTTTGCGCAGATCGCAGCTATCCTTGGCTTGTCTGTTTGTGTGCTGTTCGTCGTTATCTGAAATGCTTCCATGTGCTACTTGTCCGAGTGTGCAGAATCGTCATTTGGAGTTGGACGTCAATATCTCCAATTCAGTAACGATGGCTGGCCATTCGAAATTGAGTAGGCCGCCATCGGGACGAACTGACACAGCGTCGGAGTCAACGAAACGTGCTCCAGCGGTCGATAGAAGCTTTAAGTTGCCGGCGTAATTTGGGTGGCTGCGGAGAGCCGGCTTGGCGCACGGGGCGACGACGATCGGGAGGCCGACGCCGAGTAGCTCGTTAAGCAGGCCGAGTGCGAGGTTGTCACTGATGCCGACAGCCCATTTGTTGATCAAGTTGAACGTGGCCGGTGCGACGAGCACGGCTGAAGCTTCAGGCAGAGGGTCCTGTTCCTGTGGCAGGCGCGGCGTCACACGTACTGGCGAAGAAGTCGCCGCCTCTAGCTCCGGCACGTTGACCCATGTCGCGGCGGTCGGCGTCAAGATGATGCAGACGCGCCAACCGCGCTCGTGCAGCAGCGCGACGAGGGTTTGTAGGTCCAGGACCGGTGGTGCGGCGGATGCGATGACGTAGACGACGGGTGCATCGCTCACAGAAGGACTCCGCATCGTTGGGCTAGTTCGCGTAGTCCGGGTGTTGCCGACTTTCGCTCGCGTTTCAGCATTTCAGTAAGCATCTGGCGGACTTTGCCGTTGTAGTGGACGGCTTCCGGTGCTACCCGCTCGGCTTCCATCAGGTTGATGACGACTGCGGGGTCGGTGCGGTCTTGCGTGTACGCCCATGCCGTGTCGATGTGGACCTGAGCGCGGCGACTGCGCAGACCGCCGGGCATGGTGGAGGTGTCGACACGTTCGGCTCTGGCAATCGCCGAGCGTGGGTCGTGGATCTCGACCGCCGCGGACAGCTGGTGAATCGCTACATTGGTCGGCCCGAACGCCGTCCAGACGTAATTGCCGTCATGTCCGAGCTCGAGCGCCAACTGCTCGGCCTGCCGCATGCGCTCCGTTGAGGCCGCGCGGTCGCTTCGCCGGCTGGCGATGAGCGCGCTGTTCAGCCAGAGGGCTCCGCGTACGGACAGTCCGTCCGGGCTGTCGTCGCGAAAGCCTTCTGCTGCGTCGGTTGCTATGCGTTCAGCGTCGTCGATGTTGTCCAGCCGCAACAGCGCACAGCTGAGCTGGAAGGCGGCGGTCGCCTTGAGGATCGGCGAATCAGCCCGCTGCGCGGCTGTGGCCGCTCGGTCGGCGGCGATCCAGGCGAGGTTGCCGTCACCGACCTTGGTGACCAGCTTTGCGGTGGCCACGTACACCTGATTCTGTACGGCCAACGCCGCGCGTAGGTCGTCGCCGGTCGACTGCGCGACCAGGCCGTCAGCGGTCACGATGAGCGCCGGAAGCACCTGCGCCGCGCCACTGTAATCCGCTGCCTGGTAGCGACGATGCGTCTCAACAGTCAGGTCTCGGACGGTATCAAGGTCCGCCACAGACAAGGCCGGAGTCTTCAGTGTGTACGACGTGAGAGCCGCGCGGATCTGGTCGAGACCGGCCAGTTGAGGGACGCCGTTCGTGGCACCGAGCGACGGCTGACCGGTTGCCCCAGCTAGGGCAAGGCCGGCGACCGCTCCTAGAAACTCTCGGCGCTGCACGGGGTCGCGCTCCTCCTCGGCATCCGGTCGTGTCCGTCGACGGTTGGCCTTGGCCTGCGCGACGGCGCGTCGGATGACGGTCACGTCCACCTTGAAGCTGTCCGCGTAGGGCTGCTGCATGTACGGCGTCAGTAACCGCTTCTCGTTCTCCCAGCGCGACACTTCATTGCGCGTCACTGGGCGGCCAAGAATCGCCGACAACTCGTCCGCCTGCTCCGACTGAGAGCGCTCGGCTTTCTCGCGCAACTCACGAAGCAAGGCGCCGATTGTCGGCTCACCCATGCTTAACACACCCCTGGTTCTGCGTGCTCTCGTCGCACCGCTTCTTGGCCACCTGTTCTGGCCACCCCCTCCGGAAATGGCCACCTCCGCTGGCTCCTCCCACCAGCGCTTACGCCTGGTTGCCTAGGTCACGTACCTGAGTGACCAATCTTACGGGCCTCGCTCACGCAGGGATGCCGAAGTATCACAAACCGGCTCCCCTTTCGCCGAGTCCGACCCGTTCGACGGCAGGAAGGGGTGGGAACGTGCAGCCGCTACAGGCGCCAGACCTTAACGGCCGAAGGCATTGCCAGCCTGCGTACAGGATGGCGCCGGAGACCGTGGCCGATCGATGGGCAATCGACGCTCGACGCTCCGCCGTACCGGAGATCGACGCCGTACTTCTGGCGCTGAACGTCTACGGCCTGTGTACGCCGCTGGGCACGCGGGTCCGTCTGCAACTCTCGGTGCCGGTCGGCGGCCCGGTACGAACGGTCGTCGTACCGGCCGGCCGCCGGTCATCTCCCTTCACCCTCAGCTACGACGGCGTCCTGTTCGTTGACGGCGTGCCAATCGGCCGAGCAACGCGGATGGACGTTGATGACGCCGTCTCCGGCTATCTCCGTTGCTGGCACAACGGCGCATGGCGAGCAGCAACCATCAATCCCGCCAGCCGGTCCAAATGCACCGGCTGCGCATTCTGCCCGACCGCACTCGAACCGTCCGCAGATCCGAAGCTGACCACCGACGCCGAGCTGCATGCTTTGCTTGACGGGCTGGAAAAACAGCTTCCCGAACACGGCACCTTGACCGACCTTGAAGAGGTCACGGTTTCCACCGCTTGCTACGAGTCGGAAGATGCCGCGCTCGAGGCGATGATGGTGCTACGCAAGATATTGCGCTCGCGTCACATCAATACCCGCATCGTGCTGCTGTCGTCGGTCGTACGATCCCGGGAAGCGTTCCGCTGGTTGGCTGAGCATGTCGCTCCGTTCGGGCTCTTCCTGACAGCTGAGTGCGTCACTCGCAGAGATTTGCTTCTGAAGAACACAAAAGCCGACCTGATGCCGGAGCTGATGCCCGCTCTTCTGGCCGATGCACGGCAAGCGGGCCTGGACACGTCGTTTACGTACATCGTGGGCCTGGATGCCACCAAGGATATGGAGCCGTTCCTGTCCGCGATGCTGCCGCAGGTCACACTTTTCCCCTCCCTCCAAGTCTTCCAGTCCCATACGCCTGTGATGGATGGGCTGCGTACGTCCGAAGCTGATGAGCTGCGGTACTTCCTGAACGCTCGGCGGATTGTTGAGAGCATCATGACCGACGTGGCCAGCGATCTGGCGCCGGAGTCGTGGCGTTGCTACCGGTCGCTTTGGTACGAGTCCTACGCGGGACTGCCGCTGGTAGGCCCGCGCCGATGACCGCGACCGCCATGGACGAGACGCTGTCGACGCAGGCCGTAGGTCGAGTGTGGATGCGCACCGAGACCGCGGACGGCCGGACCGTTTTTGTCTTGCGTAATCGGCTTTCCGATGTGCCGGTGCGGCGTCCGGTCGACGTGACCTATCCGAGCGGGCGGCGTGGCCGTCTTCGTCTCCTTGGTTTCGATGAGGCAACGGTGGCGACGCCGTTGGACGACGACTGGCGCATCGGTGCTTCAGGTGTGCCCGGTTGGTGGCCGGCAATCCTTGCCGTTCCGACACTTCGCCCGTTCCGGGTGCCGGCTGATTTGGCCGCCGCGTTGCGGGACGCCGGCATTGATCTGGAAGCGTTTCCGATGCTTGGCCAACGGCGGCACGCTGCCTCGTGGGTACGGTCAGCCGAACCCGGGCCGGTGCGACAGCAGCGGATCGCCGCTGTTGTTGCGGCGGCCGTGGATTATCTGGAAGCTGGCCAGGGTCGCCATGCCGAGAGCGCGCGGGGCCAGCGATGACCGCGTCCGTGGTTACCGTCGTACGGCGCCTGCGGACGCGGCACCGGCTGTCGAAGGTGCGCAACTGGGCATTGCGGTACGCGGTCAACGGCTGGCCGGTCATTCCGCTGCGGGAATGGGAAAACGGCGCGCGCGGCCTGCGTGGTGGTGCTGTCGTCACCGCCGATGGACTTCAGCCGACGACCGATGCGTACGTCGTCGCGCGTTGGTGGTCGCGGCTGCCCTACGCCGTTGGGCTGGCTACCGGTGACGTCCTGGACGTCATCGACGCTCCCGCCGCCGTAGGCGCCATCGCGCATCGCTGGCTGCTGCTCTCGACCGCCACCGCCATCAGTTCCGGTGGCCGGTGGCTGTTCGTGGTGGCTCCCAGCGTCGAATTACCAGTTGCATTGACTTGCGCCGGCGTGGTCCGGCACGGCGCGCAGGAATGCGTGGCCGTGCCACCCTCGCGGATGTCGCGCGGGGATGCGTACTGGCTCGTAGCGCCGAGCGTTATCAAATGGCGGCCGGCTAATGCGGCGCTGGTTCATCAAGCATTGTCGTACGGGGTCATGGGGATGCTCCCGCCGCCGCTAGGGGACGTGATCTAACCATGAATGGCGATCCCTCCAAAGAAAATCATCTCCGCGGACTCGCGGAGGTCCGACGCCAGGTCGACCAGTTCCGCGCGGATGCCGCCGGAATGCTGGAGGCCGCCAAATGCACCCGCGACCAGCGCCGGGTCGATTTTCTCGCCGGCAAAGTCTCCTCTTTGCAAGCGGTCATGGACGTAATCGACATCGAAGTCGACAACATCGCGGACGACGAGCCCGTGCGGGTGCCGGGAATCGGCCGCATACGTCCGGCTCCGTCGTCGCTCTTTCCGTTCAAGAGCAGCGAAATGGGGGTTGGCTCGTGAGATAGGGACTCCCGGCAGCCGTTGCTGCGAAAGCGCGTAGCGAGCTGCCGGGCCGCAAGACGGCCGTCCCATCCTGCTCCGGCCGGTTGGGGATGGTCTCTTCCGCCACAGGGTGGAACACGTGGCGGAAGAAGAAAAAGGCCGGACCACCCCGATCCTTGGACGGGCAGGGGTGGTCCGGTTGGGGGTCCGGAGACCTCCGGTACTGACCGTACCGGAGGTTTCCGTGGCGTGCCGCAACAAGGGGCACGTGTGGGGGCACCTCTGGTCGACCACGACTGAGGAGGTGACACGTGATGGACCGGGAAACACCTGACGACGAGCCGATTCCGGACTACGGGCGGCGTGCCGACGACTGGACCGAAGCCGTGTTGGAGTCGGTTCGGCCTAACGGCGCGGAAAGCGTGTTGGAAGTGTGGAGGGTCGCTGACCAGATGGCGGATGACCTGTGGCAAACCGTCGTGCTCGGCGGCATGGCGCTGGACGTGGAGGACATCGTTCCGTGCGCGAGCCGCGGCGTTCCGGTCGTCCGGGTCGTATTGGCGCCAGGCAAGGTGCGCCGGCTGATGGAGCTGGCCAGGCAGGCGGGATTCCGGGCACAGGAGGCGCCGCCAGATCCGGATGGGAGCCGGCATGCGGCGTAGCGCTGTGCGCTGGTGGAGAGGAGCCCGGAGGTGGGCGACGAGTACGGCGGATGGTTCCGCGACATACCGAGGGAACTCCGGCCGGAGTGGGCACAGCGGCAAGTGGAGGACCAGCAACACCGGGCCGCGTTCGAGCGGTACGCGTTGCGCCGGTTGCCACAGCTGCAGGCCGCTGTGCCGGTCCGGCCGCCACGCCGTACGCCGTGCATGGCGGTCGGAATCCTGGTGGACAACTCCGGCGAGCGGTATGTCATGCTCTCGATCTCCGGCGACGGCGCGATGCCCAAAGGCGTCCGTGACCTGCGGGATCCGCGCGAGTTGTACGCCACTACCATCTCGGACAATCTGGACGCCGAACAGAGAATTGTCCGCACCGTAAGGCAAATGCGCGCCATCAACGAAGAGAAGAAGAAACGGGGGGAGCCGGTCGAGATGGACGGGGTACGGCTGGAGTCGGTCGCCGCGAGTTACCCGATCTGCTGGCGCAAGTGCCAACCGGAGCTGCGCGCGGAGGGCACCAAGCCATTGACCAGACTTGAGCCGCCACCACCGGACTACGAGCCGCCGAGTCCGTCCGGGCCGGATCTTCGGCCGTTGGGACCGGACGCTCAGCCGAACGCACGTCGATCAGGAAGGCCGAAGCGATGAAGTCCTACCAGGGCATCAATCCACCGCTCTCGGAGCGGCTGACGGCCGCTGGTCCGGACGCGCAGCGCCGCGTGGCGTACGCCATCGTGACCATGGTTGCTGACCGGGTCCCGGTCGAAGGCGCCGCTCACGTCGTACAGGCGATTGCCGCCGAGCAGTTCGGCCCCAGCGACCTCACCCGCTGGCTGGCCACGGCTCAGGACACGGCCCAAGACCAGTACGAAGCCTTGCGGGACGAGCGCGACGTCTTGGAAGAAGCAGGCAACCCTTGGCCGGAAGACAAGCAGGCCGAGCTGACGCGGCACCGCGTGGCGGCCCGCGCGTACGAGATTTTCGCGAGTGCGCTTGACATCGACGCTGACGAGGCCGCGCAGGAAGCCGCCTACGTCGCGCAGACCATCATCGACTCAGACGAGATTGACGCGCTCATCCGCGGAGTGGTCTAAGAAGCGTAATTTCGCACCCCGGCGGCAAAATTCGCCGCCACCAGACGCGATTCAGGTCAGTCCTCTGCGCCTGGCGTTGCGGCAAGCCAATACATCAGCTGCGCATCATCGGCCGAGCGGCGCGTCTGTTCCAAGGCGAGCGTTTGTCCGCTCATGCCGTCGTACGTGACGCGAACGGCGATCAGCATCGGCGTGCTCGCCGGAATATGAAGGGCTTGCGCGTCGTCCGGTGTCGGCATGACCGCGCGGACGTATTCGCGCCAGTTGAGCTGGTAGTCGGCACGCGACAGGATGTCGTACAGCTCACCAGGCATCCGGAAAGGGTTTTCCTCCAACGACCGCACATGCGCCGCGACAGAGAACGGCACGTAGAGCCGATGTCCGACGCGCTGATCGGCGTCGTTGACCAGGAGCCGGTCACACACGAAAAGCTGCGTGTAGCGGGGTACGGCCATGTCCAGCGCTAGCCCCTGCGTGGCCTCCATGTGATAGGTCGCGGCGTCTTCGACCAGTCGCCATTCTGGCGCGTCGATGTCATTGTCCGCGAACCCGGCACCTTCACCGGGACCGTCTGCCGGATCGTGGTCGGGATGGTGCGTGATGGCGCGCTTATAGGTGTGCGCTGGCTGGTCGGAGCGGCGACGGACGAAAGATCCGCGGCCCTTGTGGATGGTGATCAGCCCCTCGCCCTTAAGTGCTGCCAGGGCCTTCTGCGCGGTATTGCGGGACACCCCGAACCGCGTAGCGATCTCCAGCTCACTCGGCAGGAGCGCCGCTGGCGGAAGCGCACCGCTGAGAATCTGCTCCCGTAGCGCGTCGCTGACCTGCGCAAGCTTCGACGTACGCGCGTTTGTGCTGCTTACCGCCGTGTTTTCGTCATTTCCCGGAGCCATCGCAACCCGCGTCTCCCCTCCAGCTGCCAGAGCCACTTAAGAGCATCAGATGACCGAACCATAGTGCAGACACACCTGTACCTACAAGCTGACACTCTAAGTCCTTGACAAGCGCCTGTCTAGCCGTCATATTGTACCCGCAACATGTACGTACAGGTTGATGGTCAATCTGGCGGATGGGTCGCGGAAGCGGCCTGGAGAGGCGGTGACGAGTGGTCTGTGGACGGCGAGTGCCGTTTGGGCTGACCGGTCCCGGATGCAGATGCGGCGCGGTCGCCACGGAGGTCTGGATCGGGAGCGAACTGGGCCAATGCATCAAATGCAGCTGCCGCCGGTTGTACCGGCGCCATCAGTGCAGCAGCCGACAGCGGAAGGAGCAGACGCGATGACGAACACCGGAGATACGCGGGGGATCGCTGGCTGGACACCGCTGGACCTGGACGCCTTGGACGGCATGTCGCCGTTCGAGTTGGCCCAGCTCTGGGGTGACCGTACGGCGTGGGAACTGGCCGGCTTTCGGTCGATGACCGAGGAACTGGAGGAGCTGGCGGTCATGAGCACGTTGGTGTCGTGGCTGGTGCGGTGGTCGCCGATCACCATGCATAGCGCGCTTCTGGCCGGCGCGACCGTGGAGCAGGTAGCGGCAGCCGCCCGCGAGACAGCGGACGCTGTCGCGCAACGGTGGCAGTGCTGGGCCGCCGGCCAACGGCACCTCAACGAGACCAACCAGAAATTCGGCATGCCGCCGGAGGAGTACGACCGTGTCGCGGCACTGCTCGCGGCAGCGCTCGGGCTGTCGCCCCGTGCATTCACCTGCCGGCCGGAGCCGTCATGACCTCCACCACCGACACCTTGACAACCGACGTGACCATGACGGTAGCCGCCGACAACGAGGCGGAACCGTACAACAACAGCGCGGACGCGGCGGCAACGCCGCAACCTGCTGCCGCCACCGCGCATCAGCCGGCCGGCGTTGTCGCGGCTGCCGGTGTCGAGTCCGACGAGCCAGCAGCCGTCAACGCGCGTCGCGCCTACCTGTCGTCTGTCGCGGCAGGCCAGCCGATGACCGGCGCCGAATTGGGCCGGCTCTGCGACCGGTCCGCCAGTTGGGGCCGTTCGCAGATCCGCGCCGCAAAAGCGGAAACCGCCGCTACGGACCAGCCCGCGGACACGTACGACGAGGCCGCGGAAGCGGCGACGGAAGCGCGGCATGCCGAGAATGCCAGCGACAGCCCGAAAACCCCTACCGGTGCTGCCGCTGCCTCTGCCGCCGATGACGTGCGGCGTGAGCAGCGGCCGGGAGCGTCACTGTCCGCCGTACTCGGGCTCGCGGCAGGAGTGGTGATGTCGGTGGCAGCGAACATCGCGCATTCGTTCCTGCCGCCGGCTGGCGCGGCAGCCGGTTGGCATCCACCGGTCGGTGCCGTCCTGGCGGCCGCTTGGTGGCCGGTCGCGCTGTTCCTCGCGGTGGAAGTCCTGACCCGGGTGCGGTGGCAGTCCGGTGCTTGGTGGGCCATCGCGCGGTACGGCGGCGTGACCATCGTCGCCGCCGTCGCGGCGATTGTCTCCTACCGGCACATGTCGGGCCTGCTGATCGCGTACGGCGAAGACCCGTTGTCGGCCCACATCGGGCCGCTGGCCGTGGACGGGCTCATGGTGGTCGCCGGTCTCGCGCTGCTGACGATCGGTGCCGACCGGCGCCGAAACCCAAGCAAGGCACGGAAAGGAGGTGAGAAGTAGATGGAGGTAACCCTCCCGATCGTCGTGATCCTGCTAATCGTCGTCGTCCTGCTCTGCTGGAAAGGCGGCCTGAAATGGTGGCACGCCGCCGTCGTCCTGCTGTTCGGATTCGCAGTCGCGTCCTGGCCGGCCGTCGCGCCGATCGTCGGCTCAGTCCTGGCAGGACTTGTCCACGAGATCAACCGACGCGGATAGCGCATCCGCACTTCCCTTCACTAGCAGCAAATGTCGACGCCTACGGGCGAGAAAGGGCGGAGCCGTTGGAAAACCACTTCTTGGAGGCGATGGCCTATCACGCACCACCCGCGCACTACCGATCCTGACGTACCTCATCAACGACAAGCCCCGCGCCGGGGCAGAAAGGCAGCCGCCATTACTCCTACCCAGAAAGAAAACCCTATGACTACCCAGCATCCCAACCTCACGACCGAACCTCACGACAATGGCCCGGACACCGGCTTGCAGGTCGCCTATTGGCTCCTGCGTCAAGCGCACGCGAACCTGATCGCCGCCGGGTACGCCACCATCTGCGCCGATCTGGACGGCGAGCCCAACCCGCTGGCGTACCTCGTTGACGAGCTGCCGCACCCGCCGGACGGACACCGGCTGGCCGACAACTGGCCGCCGGACTACCCCGACGCCTACTTCACTGACTACCAGTACTGCGTCGACCCGGACGAGCCTGACGAGTTGTGGGCCGACCCTGACGAGATGGCCGTGTCTGATGATCGGTACGAGTCCGGCCGTATCGACGGCGGGTGGTGCTGATGGCTACCCGACCGCCCGACGACGGCGACAGCCGCGACTTCGACCCATTTGACAGTGATGGCGCGGAAATTCTGGACCTGGACGCGCTCCGACGCCGCACCAACGGCAAGGAGCTGATTCCGGCCCAGCGGCAACCCGACCACGGCGACGGCAACTCGCCCGACGCCGCGGACCGGGAATCGGTGGAGGTCGCGCCGATGGTGATCGGTCCGCCGGTTGACCCTCCTGACGAGCCGGTCCATGTCGGCTCGCGGTGGGCCGGCCGCAAGTGGCGAGCGCGTGCCCGTACGCGGCGGCCGATCATCCCGCCGTGGCTGCTCTCCCGCGCCGATCTGGCCGCCGCCGTACGGTGGGCGATCAAGGACATGCTCTACCTTGCCGGGTATCATGCGGTCCGAATTCCCAAGTACGTAGCCAAAATCGCCGTGTACGCACCGGTCGGCGCCTTCCGACTGTTCGGCCGGATGCTGCGGTGGGCCACCGCTGAGGAGGGTAACTGGGCTCTGCGGCAATGGGCCGCCGACCACAACGATCCGGCTACCTGGTTGCGGCTGGACCAGCGTCGCGCCGACCAGTCCCGATTCCGCTGGATCATCGTCGTCGCCGGCTCCATCGCGGCCTTCGTCGCCGGCATGGTGTTCCTGTACGTCCCGATCCCGGACGTAGCGCGGTGGGTCTTCTACTCCATCATGGCGCTGCTGTTCGCGCGGTCAGGTCGGCCGACCGACAAGCCGATCGTCGACCGGGTCGCCAACGGTCCGCGCTACCGCAAGCTGACCGCGGAGTTGGTCCGTCGTGGCCTGACCAGCATCCAGCTGGCCGGTATCAACCAGGCGGTATCCAAAGACCCGGCGGCGATCACGTTCCCGGTGGAGATCCACCGAGACGGCCCCGGGCACATGGCTGTGGTGGATCTGCCGTACGGCGTCGAGGCCGCCGATGTGATCGCTCGACGTGGCCGGCTGGCATCCGCGCTGCGGCTGCCGCTGGACCAGGTCTGGCCCGAACCCGACCGCGCACACACCGGCCGGCTGCGGTTGTGGGTCGGACACGAGCCCGCCTCTGCGATGAAAGCCCCGCCGTGGCCGCTGCTGCACGGCCCCAAGGTGGACATCTTCGAGCCGTTCCCGTTCGCCACCGACCCGCGTTTGCGGCCCATCTACGGGCAAATGATCGCGCGCAACTGGTTGTTCGGTGGCATGCCGGGCTCCGGTAAGTCCCGCGCGCTGCGGATCCCGATCCTGGCCGCAGCCCTCGACCCGCGCGTAGAAATTCGCTGCTACGAGCTGAAAGGAACAGGGGACTTCAAGGTCCTGGAGCAGGTGCTCGCCGAGTACGGCAACGGCTTCGATGACGACACCGTCGCCGGAGCCGCCGGCATGCTGGACTGGCTCTACGTCGACTGCCAGCGCCGCTCCAAGCGAGTCGCCTTCTACGCAGCCAAAGGCATGGCACCAGAGAACAAAGTCACCCCAGAACTGGCCTCCCTGAAAGGCTCCGGCCTGCATCCGCTCGTCGTGAACATCGATGAGATCCAGGAGTTGATCACCCACCCGGTCCACGGCAAACGAGCCGGAGAACTGCTGGAAAAGATCATCAAACTCGGCCGCGCGCTCGGCGTCACCCTCCTGCTCGGCACACAGATCCCGGACAAGGACAGCCTGCCGCCTGGTATCACCCGCAACGTCAACACTCGGTTTTGCCTTGCCGTGGCGGACCAGATCGCCAACGACATGATTCTCGGAACGTCCATGTACCGGAACGGCTACAGGGCAACAGAGTTCGGCCCAGAGGAGCCGGGCTGGGGAATCACGGTCGGCATGGGCAAGCCGGCACCGGCTCACGCCTACGACGTGGACCAGGCCGCAGCTGAAGCCGTGGTAGGGCGCGCGGTCGCGCTCCGGGCCATCGCCGGCACCCTGCCGACCGAACCCGCACAGCGCCAGGTCGGACCCGGCTATGACGTTCTCCGCGACCTGATGACCGTCTGGCCGTCCGGGGTCGAGCGGGAATGGAACGAAACCCTGCTCGACCGGCTGAACCAGCTCCGCGCCGACGTGTACGGCGGCTGGAAGCCGGAGCAGCTGACGGCCGCACTCAAGCCGTACGGCATCACGGTCGGCCAGATCGGCCGACGCATCGACGGCGTCATGACCAACCGTCGCGGCCCGGCCCGCGACGACATCGTCGCCGCCATCGCACAACGTGACCGAAAGTCGACCGACTAACCCGCCAAAGCGGTGCTATCGATAGCAGCCGCGACTGCTATCGATAGCACCTCTGCTAGCACCGAAAGCCCGCACTGACCTGCTTGTTAGCGGATAGCAGGCTACCGCGGAGCAACTCCCAAACCCCGCCCTGGAGGCGAATTTTGACCCTGACCACGCTCCTCACTATCACCATCATCCTCGCACCAATCCTGATCACACTCGGCTATCTCCACACTTGCTACAACCGGCCGTTCAAGCACTGCGGACGCTGCGAAGGCACCGGCCGCATCCGCTCCGCCTTCGGCCTATCCATGCGCGAATGCCCACCCTGCGAAAGCACCGGCCGCCGCCTCCGCACCGGCCGTCACCTCCTCAACTACGCACGTCGCATCCGTAAGGCGTATGTATCTGCCCGCGGCCGTGAGTTTCGGGGGAGGTAACAGACGCGCAGAGCATCGGCCGACTTCAACGAGACGCCAGACGCAGAGCCCACCATGGCCCGGAAGTGTGTCGAGATCGCCGAGGAACTTGGCGTGAGCCCTGAAGCTCTGGCCTATTTCGATCGTCTCTGTATGTCCATGCCGGCGATGACCGAGCGGCAGATACAGATAGTCGCACACATTGTCCGCCGAATTGACGCCCGTCGCGTATGAGTCCAGCAGGCGAGTGACTAGTGACCTAGGAGCGGGCGAGATCCCCGAGCATGCCTTGACTGTCACCGGGGAGTCGGCCGCCTCGACACGGAATCTTATTGACGGTTTGCTCAGCCGCGGGTAGGCGGAGAGACTGGAAACAGACAAGCTCGTTCTACGAAGCACGGCGTGGGTGACGCCGATCGCCGTTTCGTTGCCAGTTATCAACTGATTCGCGCAACCGTCGTGCTACCGACGACAAGGATGCAACCACGCGGGCTTGACTCTGATATGCAACGTGGTCAGGCACCGTACAGTAGAGCGCGTCTTCGGCGACCAGATAGTCGATGAATATCGCGACCTTGGTCCGCCATTTGTTCGTGGAGTTAGCCTCCTCGCGAAGTTTCGTAAAGGTCATCTCGCTAAGTAGTGGTGTAACATCTGCCATGGCGCTGAGATATTCATAGTTCCCATATCCCCAGAAGAGATGTTGCTTTCCGGCGGGTGAGATCTCCAGTTGCTTAGCGTGTGAGATGTCGTCGACGGTAGGATCGTAGTTAAGAACCAATCGCGTTTTCAATAGGGTATCTAGCCACAGTGTTGTTGCGCGATTCTCGATATCGAGGCCTACGCAATAGGCAAGAATCTGATCGAGATCCAGCAATGCACCTTCATGTTCCTTGCGTGGAGCGTCGTCGAGTAGTTGTAGAATACGCATTCCGAGAAGCGGTGACGTGGGTAGGTCATTGTTTAGGTTGAAGATGTTCTGAACAAAGTTGTCGTGGTTAACGGGGTAGATGTCATATTTTCCTCGTATTAGTGCCCTGGCGGCGCGAACGGGCGGCAATTCGATGCCGTTCCGGGCAATGTATGCTCTCAGGAGATCGTGTACCTTAAGGTGCGGGGATGTAATGAAATCACGTGCAATTTTTAGGGTCCGCCTGACGTCATGGTTGGCTAAGTCTCCGATCCACGATGAAACGCTCGATGTTTCGAGGAAAATGCGCTGCAAGCTGCGTGTGAATGCCGTTAAATCGTCGATCGATAACGATATACCGTTTCCCACGAAATAGCGATCGCTCGGTCGATCCCGCTCCAGCTCAAGCCGCTCTTCCATGAATTTGATTCGCTTTCGGATGACCTCTTCTGTCGGTGGGGTCGGCAAAAACAGTGTCTCATGTTCGAACGACTGGAAGGTGCCGTGCTTCGATAGCTGCCAACTGGTTCTGTCCGTGATTGGCAGTATTATTAGACAGATCGACTGCTCGTATATCGATCTGGCGTAGCGATATATGAACTGTTGAAACTCAATGGTAAAATGATCGGCGTTGTCGAATACGATTACAGGTAGCTTTTTGCGGTTATTGACGATATGTCGGACCAAGCCTTGGACGTATTCATGGGGTTTATTGCTCCTGATCGCTTCGACGTGATCGCCGAATCGGAGCTTAAAGCCTTCACGATCGGAGGCGTAAATTGACGACCATGGCCCTTTTGAGAGGCGCACATACTCATCGAAGAACATTCCTTGGATCTCGGCGTACTCTGGAGATCCTCTGAAGAGGACCCGCTCGGTCTCGCGGATGATCTTCGTGTCCAGCCAGGACTCCGCTGTGGATAAATCCCCGGTGCTCTCCCGGAGGTCAACTCGTAAGATGGTGCAATGTTGCTGAATGGACTGAGGGAGCACCCTGGCGAAGAACCGACTCACAAATGTCGTCTTCCCGGCTCCCTTGGTGCCAACGATGAGGACGAATTCGTGCCGTTGCGTGTCTCGCGCGGACTTTATTATGTCGGATAGCACTGTGCCTTCGTGTGTGTCAATCGATCGTAGCCGGCCGACGATGTTTTCGGCAACGCGCGCCAGTTGGCGTTCGGCGTAGTAACTCTCCCGCGTTTCGACAAAGCAAATCTCTAGGAGATCAGGATCTTGATCACCGGTAAGGCGGCGAAAGAAAGTAGACATGACCTTATCAATGTCGGCGGCGAGTTCACCGCCGCTCTGGAAACGTGCCGATCCCTCAGGCCGTAGCGACTTGTTGAAAAGGGAGGTACGTATCGGCTGTCCTTCCGCCTCTTGGAAGTAGGGTCGATAGGACAATGTGGAACTCGATTCGTATGAAAGGAGGTCATAGAAGAATTCGAAATTCTCCTCAATCGCGACTAGGTTCGGGAATATGAACGCCATCCCGGAACGAGTGTCGATGCCGTCTCCTAGTCGGTTGCCCCTAAAGACGATCCACTCACGTCCGTTCGTGACACACGCTAGCTCAGCATTCTTCTCACCACAGTATCGAATCGCCTGTGAGATTCCCTCGCGCGCCGTAGAATTCTTAAAAACTGGTCCGGAGAGTTTGAAGCCGCTGCGAGACGCCTTTCGATTCTCGCAGCCCATTGATCGTCCGTCTGATTTTGCCTCAAGTATCATGCGGCAGCGCTTATCTATCAGGAATGCGTAGTCAGCGTATCCAGAATCCACGGCTGCTTCGGTCAGAATTTCACCGTGCGGCCACATTAACACTTCAACAAGGATGCGGTCGATTATCTTTAGCCGAGTATCGGCTTCTGTTTCTACCGAATTAATGTAGCCCGACACGGCTTCCCTCAGATTTACAAATCTCTCATGAGCTGCGTCGATGGGCTGCATGAATACACCTCCTACGCGTGTGTGCTAGGAGTCTAGGACTTCGCGGCCGCTGCGGAGTTGGGTCATTCGGTCAGAACGCGGCCACAGCTGCGGCCGTCATTAGGTCTAACGGCCTAATGAGGAGCGAATGCCAATATAACCTTGTTTGATACATTGTCGGATGTAGTATAGGTGGCTACATGTGTCAATTCATATGATTTGGAAGGCGGCTACGTTTGAATCCTTGCCCTCCAGTCGTGAAGGTCAATCGATGCGGCCGACCCTTAACCTGGGAGACGACACCATCTTGGGTCGGTGAAGCCGAGGGCGAGGCATCTCCTACAGGGATTGTCCGTCGATAGGCCGGTCAATAGTGATGCGCATTGGATCGAAGACTCGAGGAGCCTTGGGCTTGGCGGGGTTGACGATAAGCCGACGACTGCCGAGTGCCTGCCGTATTAAGGTGCGCTTCTCGGGCACCGTGGCAGCCTTCCAGCGTTCGGTCCACTCTGATAAGGATGCCGCCGTCATTTCGGCTGAAACCTTGTCATCTGAGACATCGGGAAGAGCTGTGAGTTGAGCATGGTACTTAGCTAGGTCTCGGTCGATCGGCTTCATCGCGATGTCGTACCGGCTCATGGTGATCTCGCGGCGGCCGAGTCGTCCGGCTAGCTCGTCGGCAAGTTCTTCGCACTCAGCTATGGCTGTTTGGAGCCGCTGCCGTTCCTCGCGGACCGGCTTGTTTGCGGCCTCGATCGCTGCGGCGTGCCGGGGGTCGGCGAGGATCTTCACCACAAGTACACCAACGTGCTTGTCCAGCTCGCGCTGATCGACTGAGATGCGACCACAGCCGCCGTCATAGGAGCGCGGCTGGCACCAGTAGCCGCGTCGAACACCGCCATCCGGATACGGCTTCATGTTCGCCCGTGGCCTACCGGTCAGGACATGCGAGCACAGGCCGCAGAAGACGAGGCCCGAACACAGATACACAGATGAGTTCGGCCGTCCGCGACGCCGTGACGCAAACAGCGCGTCGACTCGGTCCCACACCTCTCTCTCGATGATCGGCTCGATGCCCTTCAGGTCGCCGACCACCTCGCCTTGGTAGACCGCTAGTCCGGCATTGCGTGGACGGGTAAGGATCTGCTTCAGGTTCGCGCGGGTCCAGTGCTTACCTGTCGAGGTGGGGATGCCTCGCGAGTTCAACTCAACGACTAGGTCGTCTTGGGTCTCACCTGCGAGGACCCGAGTAACAAGGTCGCGGACAAGGGCCGCCTCATCCTCCCGCAGGGTTCCATCGGGTTCCCAGCCGAAGGCCCGCCATGATGCGTTCGACTCGCCGCGAGACGCCTTAAGCTTCTTGCCTCGCTTGACACGGGTGGAGAGCCGGTCTGACTCGTACGCGGCAGTGTTGAGCTGATCTCGGAACGCCTTCTTACCGCTGGCCGTCGTCAGGTCGTACTCGTCCTCCGAGTCGAGTACGAGTAGGCCGCGCTCGGCGGCCGTGATCAGGCGCTCGCCTTCGATTGGCCGGCGGGAGAAGCGAGCGAGATCGAAGACGACGACGCCATCGGACTCGCCGTCCTCAAGCCGGCGCATGAGCTTGTCCCAGTCCTTGCGCTTCACTCGCGGATTCCAGGCGGACCGGCCGCTGTCTACGAAGACTTCGCCGACCGTGGCGTCTCGTTCTTCAACGCGCGCAGTGCAGTCATCAACCTGCCCGGTGGTCGATCGCTGGCGGTCATCGCCAAGACGACTTACCCGCGCATATATATCGAGCACCTTGCCTCTGGCCTTGCCCATCCCGTGACCCTCTCCCTAGGGTCACTAATTCTACGCTGATTCCGGCGAGGTTTCGTTGGTCCAGCAGTGCCGGGCCGATCTCGCGCGCCGGGTCGGTGGCCAGCCGGCGTACGGCCTCCTCCGCCGACCAGTCGGCGCCGAGCGGGTCGGGTCCGAGGTGGCCGACCAGCTCCGACTCGCGGTCGGTGGGGACGATGACGACGTCGTGTACGCGAAAGCCGCGAGCGGTGACCCGGTCGGTCGCCAGCAGCACGCGCAGGTGGTGTGCCGGATGCGTACGTCCCATCAGCCGGCGACCGTCGGCCGCGGTGATCGTCCACGAGCCGTCCATCCGCAGGTGGTTGTGCAGGGTGAGGTTGTCGTCCGTACGCACGAGGATGTGTTTGCCGCGCGCGACAACTTCGGTGACCGTGCGGCCGGTGAGGTCGGTGGTGGCGAGCTGGGGGAGGCGGAAGTCGGTACGCGTGAGCCGGCCGCCGGCCAGCGCTCGGTGCAGTTTGTCGGCCGTCAGCCAGACGGTGTCGCCTTCTGGCATATGGCCATGATCGCCTACCATCGACAACCGTGGTTGAGCTGGCTGACCTGATCCGCGATCTGCGTGACGAGCTGGGTCGCGCGGTCGCGCAGGCCAACCAGCAGGGACTGCATTTCCAGCTGGGTCCGGTCGAGCTGGAGACCACGGTCGCGGTCAGCAAGGAGGCCAAGCCCGGCGCGAAGGTGAGGTTCTGGGTCGTCGAGGCCGGCGCCGACGCGTCGGTCGCGAAGGCGGCGACGCAGCGGATCAAGCTGACGCTGCAGCCGCAGTTGCCTGGCGGCGCGTCCGCGTACGTCTCTGGCGAGGCGAAGCCAACCGAGCGTTGACGTGGCCGGTCAGCGCCAACGGCTGGACAGCGACGGCTGACCTCGGTCGAATACCTCCTATGAAAATCGTTTTCCGGCTCTTCTTGGTTTTCGTCATTGCTTTTGGGTTGGCCAGCGTGCCGGCGGTGGCGCAGGCCGACGATTCCACCGAATATGTCAGCGTTTCCGTTGCTACGTCATGGGTCGATCCGGCGATCGACCGGCCGGTGGACGCGCCGGCGGTGTCGAATCCGGTGAATATCCGGAAATGGACCACCGACATGACGCTCGGCCAGCGCGTCGATCTGGTCGGCATGCTGGAAACCCAGGCGTTGTACGGAAATCCGGTCCGCATTCTGGAGCGCCAGGGCGACTGGGTCCACGTCGCGGTCGTCGGCCAACCGACGCCGCGTAACACGCTCGGCTATCCGGGCTGGGTGCCGGCGCGGCAGCTACTCACCAATCCGGTCTTCGGCGAGTTGCAGGCCGCGCGGCCGTTCGCGTTGGTGACGTCCAACACCACCTGGCTGTCCAAGGACGCGGCCGGCCGGCACCACGAGATGGAGCTGTCCGCCAACACGCGGCTGCCGGTGTTGGCGCGTACGGCCGCCGCCGTCCTCGTGGCGACTCCGGACCGCGGCTCTCGGTGGCTGCCAGCCAAGGACGTACGCGTCTTCGCCAAGGCCTCCGACATCCCGCGGCCGACCGGCGCCGACCTCGTACGCACCGCGAAGAAGTTCGTCGGACTGCACTATCTGTGGGCCGGCACGTCCGCCTTCGGCTTCGACTGCTCCGGTTTCACGCACACCGTCTATGCGCTCAACGGCATGACGATCCCGCGCGACGCCGGTCCGCAGAAGGTCGCCGGCACGCCGGTGGACAAGGCTGACCTGCAGGTTGGCGACCTGATTTTCTACGCGTACAACCACGGCACCGGCTCGGTCCACCACGTCGGCATGTACATCGGCGACGGCTACGAGATCGACGCGCCGGGCAACAGCGCCACGCAGGAGAGCCCGCTGGAGATCGTGAAGGTCGACCAGCACCGGTATGCCGACGAGTACGCCGGCGCTGTCCGTTACCTGTAGTTTTCCTGCCGCCGTACCCCGGTGTTACCGTCGGGTCTGGCACACCCACACCCGGGGTCGACGGAAGGAAGCCAGCGCAAGCGATGCCGCCTGAGGACAGCGCTCGCCGTGCGCACCCGTCACCTGACGACTCCGGCCCCACACGGGGTCTGCTGGACCGCCTGTTGCGCCGCTCGGCTCAGCCGACCAAGGCGCGGCAGGCGTCCAAACCGCAGCACGGCACCAGGGTCGCGCGGCTGCAGCGGCGCAAGGTGATCCGGCTCGCCGTCGTCGCCGGAGTCGCCGCGGTCGTCGTCGGGCTGTTGCTGGCTCCTGGCGTACGCGGCGTCTTCTTCAACCGGTCCGGCGGCGGCCTGCCCGCCACGGTCGCCAACCAGTCCAGCGCCACCAGCGCATACGCCGACACCCCGGCCGCCACCTTCCCGATCGGCGCGACCGGCATCCTGCCACCTCCGGCCGCCAAGCTCGGACCGTTCAGCGCGGCCGACGTGGAGGCGGCGACCAAGCTCACCAAGCAGACCCTGGTCGCCGCGCGCCTCGACCCGGCGATGCTGGAGAAGGGCGACACCACGACCTACCTGAGCAAGCTCGCCCCCAGTCTGCGACCGATGATCGGCTCAGCCCTGCAGAACGGCGCCGGCGCACTCGGCTATGCGACCCGGCTGGTGCCGGGGACCAAGCTCGCTTCTACGCAGATCCGGATCTCTGGCACGATGGACGTCAGCCTTGGCACCGATCAGCAGCTCGTGATCAAGGCTGACTATGTTTGGGTCTATCCGCTCGTACGCAGCGGCGCGACTCCCAGCGCCACCATGCCCGGCGGTGAGCTCGTGGTGCTACACACGGTCGAGACGTACGAGTGGTATCAGCCGGCCAAGGTGGTCGCGACCGAGCGCGGCCTGCGTACCGGCGGTGGCGAGTGGAACGCGTACAACAAGGACTGCGGCAAGTTTGGCCAGGGCTATCTGACCCTGGGACCGCTGGACAAGGACGGCCACACAACGGCGCCGCCGACCGCCGCGTACAACCCGAAGACGGCGCCTGACCTCCCCGGCGCCTGTTAGTTTGGTCGTGGCTAGGCGGCACGAGAGGCGTGGCGTCCCGGTAGTTGGCAAGAAAGTCCACTATGTGAGATCCAGTTGCCGGTGTAGCGCTAAATGTCCAACTTGCGAAGTTCGCGGACGTCGTGAATGTCGAGTTACTAGCGCTGGACGCAAGAAACAAGGCTTTCGCACCGCTGTGAGCACCGGAGCCTGTGATAGCTGTGACTACTGAGGCTGGTAATGCTGTTGCGACTGTTGGCCAGTAACGGATGCCCGTTTTGATGCCTTGTTAAACAAGTATTACGCAGTCAGGCCGCCTCACCCGCATTGTCAGCCACACCGGTCACACCAGCGCCATCCCCGCCACCACTCGATGTTCGCAAGGCCCCCATGCGTGCGTCAGACGCACGTAAGGAGGCCTCACTACCAAAACACAAACCGGCAAGGCGGACATTTAGCGCAACAGCAAGATCGTTTGGTGTCCATGCCGACGGGTTGCTTCCCATACGTGACCGAGCAAGCCTGGAGAACCCAGCCCCGCACGAAACCGCCGCCCGCATCCCCCATGCACACCGATTGGCGTTCCCGCGCCCCCTCCCTTGAGGTCGCCCTCCGCGCAGGAGCGCCCGCCGCGCAGGCGAAAAACCCAACCACCCACCCACGCAACAAACAAGAGACGCAACCACCCCCTTGACCGCAACAAACGGTCGAGCCCTCCACCTCCCCACCGAACAACGGGGCGAACACATCGCAACACGACGACCCCCGCCACCCACCGCACCCCCAGAAACTCACCCGTCTCCGCACCGCACCCCCAGAAACCCACCCCTCTCGCATCGCACCCACCAGAAGCCAACCCGCTCTCCGCGCCACCCCTTGGCGCCACCTCTCCTCACCGCCGCGATCCCTAAACTTGGACCCGATGACCCCCCACTCCGACCTCGCGCACCGCTGATGCCAACTATCACCACGCTCCTCTCCGGCCTGCTCGCACTCCTCCCAGCCCCCATCGTGCTGCTTCTCGCAGCGGTCATGCTCGCGGCAGAATCCGGCCTGTTGATCGGCGTGATTCTGCCTGGCGCCAGTGTCGCGATGGCGCTTGGTCTGTTCGCTCGCGGCGGCGCTTTCCTTTGTATGTAGCAATTGTCGCGGCGATTGCGGCGACGGTGACCGGCAGTCAGTACGGGTTTTTCCGCGGTCGCCGTGCGTTCAGTCATCCTGGTTGGCTGACCCGTTTGGTGGAACGGAAAATCGGCGCCGAGCGTGAGGAGATGTTGCTCGACGGCATTCGGCGGCGAGCGCGTTCGGCGGTTGGTGCGGCGCATTGTGTGGCGGTCGTGCGTACGCTCGTGCCGCGCTTCGCCGGTCGCGCTGGCGTGCCGTATTTTCGTTTCACCGCAGCGGATTGCGCCGGCGGGATGATCTGGGCCGGTGGCGTGACGACCCTTGGTTATCTCGCCGGGGCCGCATATGACACCGTGTTGCGTGCCGTCGGTTTCCTTGGGCTGCCAGCGATCCTGATCGTGGCTGTCGCGATTCTGGCCTGGCGGCTGACAAAACGCTAGGAAGGTGGCGGGGCGCCGGGGGAGCGCTGCGCTTCGGGCAGTGCGGCGTCGGCGGTGGCGGGATCGCCGAGCCAGGTGTATTCGTGCTCCGGCCGGCCGGTGGCGCCATAGCGCAGACCGATGCGAGCCTCGCCGTTTTCGGCCAACGCACCGAGATAACGCTGTGCGGTGGCGCGCGCGATCCCCAGCTCGGTGGCGATTTCGATGGCCGAGCGCGGCCGGCCGGCGCGGCGCAGTGCGTCGGTGACCAGCCGCGCGGTCACCGGCGACTGGCCTTTTGTGGTGCTGGAGCGGTCATTGTCGTGCAGCGCGCGCACGGACCGGTCGATGTCGTTTTGCCGCAGGGTCTGCGCGCTGCCGATCAGTGCGCGATAACGCGCGTACGCGGTCAGCCGGGTGCCCAGCTGTGCCGCGGTGAACGGCTTGATGAGGTAATTCAGCGCGCCGGCCCGCAATGCACTCTGCACCGTACGCGCGTCGGCCGCCGCGGTCAGCACGATGGTGTCGACGTCGAGGTCGGAGAGCAGTTGCAGGCCGGACTCGTCCGGCAGGTAGAGGTCGAGCAGCAGCAGGTCGGGCGACAGCTCGCCGACGCGTACGCGCGCCTCGCGGCCGGAGTGCGCCGTGCCGAGCACCGAGAAACCGGGCACTCCTTCGACAAAACCGGCGTGCATGGAGGCGACGAGGACGTCCTGGTCGACCACCAACGCGCGAATCATCGACCACCGCCGTCGATGCGCACGAC
Organism: Fodinicola acaciae; assembly: GCF_010993745.1. NCBI lineage: Bacteria > Bacillati > Actinomycetota > Actinomycetes > Mycobacteriales > Fodinicola > Fodinicola acaciae. Next base: position 3,168,456 of record NZ_WOTN01000001.1, on the reverse strand, counting down.
AGCGGCCCGGTGGTCGCTGACCCACCGGGACTGCTGGACGGAATGCGGTGGCATGACGGACAGACGCTACTCCAAGCTGATCACCGACGTTTAACGAGATCCCCTGTAACTACACCGAAAGCCGCGAGCAAAAAGAGCAAAATAAACGCGCAATTCTCGGATGGCGCGTCGTTTTTGCCGATCACGCGGCGAATCATTCATGATCAACAGATGCTTTCGTTGCGGCCGACCGGAGCGGCGAGAGTAGCAACGGCAGCACCGACAGCGCTACGCCGACGCCGTTGACGAACAGGGTCGTACGCAGGTCGAGCAGGCTGGCGACCGCGCCGCCGAGCACGCTGCCGGCCGGCAGCATCCCCCAACTCAGCATCGTCATCACCGAGCCGGCCCGGCCCTGCAGGTGCGCCGGCGTCAGCCGCTGGCGATAGCTGGTCTGGACGATGTTGGACGCGACGATGGCAAACGCGGCCAGAAAACCGGCCAGCACGAACCAGCCGAGCGACCATCCTGGACCGGTCAGCGGATAGCAGAGGAACGCGGCGGCGGCGACGAAACCGGCCAGCAGGATCGTCCGCGCCTCACCGATCCGTGCGGTGATCCTGCCGGTGGCGGCGGTGGCCAGCAGCGCGCCGATCAGACCGATGGTGCCGAGCAGGCCGATGGTGGCCGCGTTCAGGTGCACCTCGCGGACCAGGAAGACGATCATGATGCCGTTGTCGGCGCCCTGGAACAGCACCCAGATCGCGATGTTGAGGCCGAGCGCGCGCAGCACCGGATGGCCGCCGACGAAGCGGAGTCCGTCGGCGATCTCGCGGCCGAGGTGGCGTGGCGCCGGCTCGATCGGCGGCTCGATCGGCGGCTCGATCGGCGGCTCGATCGGCGGCTCGGCCGCGCGGATCCGCACCAGGCCGAGCGCGGACAGCAGATAGCTGAGCGCGTCGACGGCGATGGCGATCGGCGCGGTCAGCACCTGTACGACCCAGCCGCCGACCGCGCTGCCGGCGACCGCGGCGACGGACGCGTTGCTGGCCAGCTTCGTGTTGGCCTCGACCAGCCGCTCCGGCCGCAGCAGCCGCGCCACGTACGTCATCTGGCCGATGTTGAAGAAGACCGTGCAGACGCTCGCGACGAACGCGACGGCGTACAGCTGCGGCATGCTGACCGCGCCGAGCAGGCTGGCGACCGGGATCGACAGCAGCAGGCAGGTGCGCGCCAGGTCGGTGACGATCAGCACCGGACGGCTGCGGATCCGGTCGAGCCAGGCGCCGGCCGGCAGGCCAAACAGCAGCGAGCCGGCCGTGCCGGCGGCGGTCAGCAGCGCGGTCTCGAAGGTGCTCGCGTGGAGTGTGACGACCGCGAGCAGCGGCATCGCGAGCAGCGCCGTACGCGTGCCGAGTTGGCTGATCAGGTCGGCCGTCCACAGCTGCCGGAAGTCGTGCTCGCGTAGCAGTCCGAGCCGTCGAGAGGTCAGAAGGGTCATGCCGTGACCCTAAACGATCAACGCAGAAAACTTGAGTCGAAGGCGCTAAAGATTGATGAGACACATCTGGCATGGTGAGAATGTGGCGGTTTGTCAGTTGCGGAGGCGGAGACCGCGCGGCGTCGGCCGGAAGCCGGCCTGCTCCAACAGATCGGCGAGCGGCGACTCCATGACGGCGGCGCCATCGGCCTTCTGCACGGACAGGGAGCCGAGCATGCCATCGCGTACGGCGCCGGCCAGCGCCAACGTCGCCGCGGTCAGCGCCTCGACCTCGGCGGTGAAGGACAGCAGCGTACGACCGCCGCGCTCGACGTAGAGTGTCAAGGCGCCGTCGACCAGCACGACCAGCGCGCCGGCCTTGCGGCCCGGCCGGTGCGTCGTGCCACCGACCGAATCCTCCGAGCGGTCCGGCCAGGGGAGCGCGGCACCGTACGGATTGGCCGGGTCGGTCGCGGCCAGCACCAGCGCACGCGGACCCTGGTCAGGTCGGCGGGCGCTCGTCGGCAGCAGGTCGCGGCGCGCGTCCTGGTTGCGCTGCAGATCGCCGGCGATCGCGCGCAGCCGGTCGACAGCCCCGGGCACCGCGAACTGCGCACCGCCGAGGCCTTCGACGAAATAGCCACGGCGTACGCGGCCGGCGTCCTCCAGCGCGGACAGCACCGAATAGATCCGGGCGAAGCCGCCGCTCACGCCTTCGCTGGTGACCGGTCCCTTGGTGACCACGCCATAGCGCTCGAGCAGCGCGTCGGTCGTCGCGTGTGCACGCAGCGTCGGCTCGGACTCGCGCTCCGGCAGCAGGCTCCAGCGGCCCGCCACGGTCGGTGGCCCGGTCCGCGACGGCAGCCGTGGCCGGCGGCTCGCCCTGCGGAAGCCCTGGCGCGCCGAGCTGGTGGACGGCCGGTGGCTCGTCCGGCCGGCGCCGAGCAGCGTACGCAGCGGCCCCAGCGTGTCGTTGCTGAGCCGGCCGGTCCACACCAGGTCCCAGATCGCCGAGACCAGCTTCTCGTCGTCGGGCACCGCGCCGAGAGCGGCCGCCACGCGGTCGGAGATGTCGCGGAAGAACAGCGCCTGGCCGCCGGCCAGCGCGTCGGTCACGGCGGTGTGCAGCTCGCCTTCCGGCGGGTCGGCGAACTCCGGCAGCAGCAGGGGAGCGGTGTCGGCGAAGGCCAGTGCGATCCAGCCGTCGTTGCCGGGCAGCGACCCGTTGCCGGCCCACAGCACCTCGCCGGCCGTACACAGCTCGTCGAGCAGAGCCGGCGAATAGTGCGGCACGCGCGCCGGCAGGATCAGCGACTCCAGCGCACTGGCCGGCAGCGGAACGCCTTGCAGCGTCGCGATGGCGTCGGCGAGCGCGTCGACTCCACCGCCGGACGGCCGGTGCGGACCGACCCGCTGCCAGGCCGGCAGGAACGCGCCGAGCGCGGCCGGCGGGACCGGCTCGACCTCGGCGCGCAGCACGGCCAGCGAGCGGCGGCGCAGCATCCGCAGCACCTCGGTGTCGCACCACTCCGCGCCGGCTCCACCTGGCGTGAACTCGCCGGCGGTGAGTCGCCCGGCCGAGGCGAGCCGCTGCAGCGCCGAGGCGGCCACGGCCACCCCGATGCCGAAGCGCTCGGCCACCGCCGCCGAGGTGAACGGTCCGTGCGTGCGCGCGTAGCGCGACACCAGGTCGCCGAGCGGATCGGCGACCGGCTCGGTGAACACGTCCGGCACGCCGACCGGCAGCGCGACGCCGAGCGCATCGCGTACGCGGCCGGCGTCCTCGATGGCGATCCACCGGCCTTCGCCGGCGATGCGTACGCGGATCGCTCGCCTGGCCGCGACCAGCTCGTCGACCCATTCCCGCCGGCCGCCGCGCTCGGCGATCTCCGCGGCCGACAGTCCGCCGAGCAGTCGGAGCAGGTCGGCCACATCGTCCACTGTGGACGCTCGCCGCTCCTCGGTGAGATATTGGATCTGTCGAACGGTTTCCGCGAGCACGTCGGGGTCGAGCAGCTCGCGGAGCTCGGCGCGGCCGAGCAACTCGGCGAGGAGTGTGGTGTCCAGCGCGAGGGCCTGCGCGCGCTGCTCGGCCAGCGGCGCGTCGCCCTCGTACATGAAAGCGCCGACATAGCCGAAAAGCAGCGACCGTGCGAACGGTGACGGCTGTGCGGTCGGGGCCTCCACGACCCTGGTCGTACGGTTTTCCATCTCGCGCATCAGCGCGGTCAGGCCGGGCAGGTCGAACACGTCGTTGAGGCACTCGCGCATCGCTTCGAGCACGACCGGGAATTCGCCGTATTCTCCGGCGACCGCCAACAACTGCGCGGCGCGCTGGCGCTGCTGCCACAGCGGCGCGCGGCGGCCCGGCCTCCTGCGTGGCAGGAGCAGCGAGCGAGCCGCGCATTCCCTGAACCTGGCGGCGAAAACCGCCGAGCCGCCGAGCTCGGCGGTGACGACTTCCTCGATTTCCTCCGGACTGAAGACGACAACGTCGGCCGGCGGGGGAGTTTCCATGTCTGGCAACCGCAAAACGATGCCGTCGTCGGAGGCGACCGCGTGGCCATCGATGCCATACCGTTCGCGCAGCCGTGCCGTCAGCGCCAAAGCCCAGGGAGAGTTGACCGGCGCGCCGAACGGCGAATGCAGGCAGATGCGCCAGTCGCCGAGCTCGTCGGTGAACCGTTCGACCACGATCGTGTGGTCGTCCGGCAGCGTGCCGGCGGCCTCGCGCTGGTCGGCCAGATAGGACAGCAGGTTGGTCGCGGCCCAGTCATCCAGGCCGGCGGTTTTGGCTCTGGCGATGGCTTTCGGCTCGGTCGTCGAGGTCATCTCGCGTACGAACGCGCCGACCGCGCGGCCGAGCTCCAGCGGCCGTCCCGGGGTGTCGCCCTTCCAGAACGGCATGCGGCCCGGCTGGCCCGGCGCCGGCGTGACGATCACCTTGTCCGGCGTGATGTCCTGGATCTGCCACGAGCTGGAGCCGAGCAGAAACACGTCGCCGACCCGCGACTCGTACACCATCTCCTCGTCGAGCTCGCCGACCCGCGATCCCTTCTCTCCGGCCAGGAACACGCCGAACAGGCCGCGGTCGGGGATGGTGCCGCCGCTGGTCACCGCCAGCCGCTGGGCGCCGGGCCGAGCCGTGAGGATGCCGGTGACCCGGTCCCAGGTGAGCCGCGGCCGCAGCTCGGCGAACGCGTCGCTCGGATAGCGGCCGGCCAGCATGTCGAGCGTGGCCTCCAGCGCGGAGCGAGGCAGCTCGGCGTACGGCGCGGCGCGGCGTACCAGGGCCTCGATGTCGTCCACAGTGGACTCGTCCATCGACACGATCGCCACGATCTGCTGCGCCAGCACGTCGAGCGGGTTGCGCGGACAATGCAGCTCCTCGATCGCGCCGTCGGTCATCCGCTCCGCGACGACCGCGCAGGAGACCAGGTCGCCGCGGTATTTCGGCAGGATCACCCCGGTCGACACGGCGCCGACCTGATGACCGGCACGGCCCACCCGCTGCAGGCCGCTGGCCACCGACGGCGGCGCCTCGACCTGGATGACCAGGTCGACGGCTCCCATGTCGATGCCGAGCTCCAGGCTGCTGGTGGCGACCACCGCCGGCAGCCGGCCGGCCTTCAGGTCCTCCTCGACGATCCGCCGCTGCTCCTTGGAGACCGAGCCGTGGTGGGCCTTGGCGATCACCGGCGGCGCACCTTTGCCGACCCCGGACTGGCCGACCGCCATCGCTGGGAAATGCTTCAGCGGCTGTGGGTTTTCCTCGGCAAGGTCGTTGAGCCGCGAGGTCAGCCGCTCGGCCGCACGGCGACCGTTGGTGAACACGATCGTGCTGCGGTGCGCGCGGATGAGCTCGTACACGCGTTCCTCGATCGCCGGCCAGATCGACTTGGACTCCACCTCGTCGCCGAGGTCGCCGGGATTGGGCTGGACCGTTGACATCTCGGCCATGTCCTCGACCGGCACCACCACGTCGAGCCGCACGGTCTTGCGTGCCGGCGGCTGGACGACCGTCACCGGCTGGCTGCCGCCGAGGAACCTGGCGACCTCCTCGACGGGTCGTACGGTCGCCGACAACCCGATCCGCTGCGCCGGCCGCTCCAGCAACGCGTCGAGCCGCTCCAGGCTGACCGCCAGATGCACGCCACGCTTGCCGCCGGCCATCGCGTGCACCTCGTCCACGATCACCGTCTCAACGCCGGCCAGCGCCTCGCGCGCGTTGCTGGTGAGCAGCAGGAACAGGCTCTCCGGCGTGGTGATCAGGATGTCGGCGCCGTTCTTGGCAAACGCTCGCCGCTCGTTGGCCGGCGTGTCGCCGGTGCGCATCGCGACCGTGACGTCCGGCTCAGGCAACCGCAACCGCGCCGCCGCTCTGCCGATGCCGGTCAGCGGCGTGCGCAGGTTGCGCTGCACGTCGACCGCCAGCGCCTTCAGCGGACTCACGTACAGGACACGGCACCGCGGCTTGTCCTCATCTCGGGGAATCGTCGCCAGCCGGTCGACCGAGGCCAGGAACGCGGCCAAGGTCTTGCCCGAGCCGGTCGGCGCGACCGTGAGGACGTGCTCACCTCGCCGCACGGCCTGCCAGGTGCCAATCTGCGCGTCCGTCGGCGCACTGAAGGCGTCAGCGAACCACGACCGGGTCGCCTCCGAAAACCCCTCCAGTCCGATCTGCATACCCCCATCCTCCCTCGCCGGTGTGACAGTTTGCCGAGGGTCGGTCGAGGTGGTCGGGTCTCAGCGGGGGCGGTTGGGGTGGTTGAGTCCTAGGGGGCGAGTAGAGGTGGTGGGTCTTAGGGGGGTGGAGTTGAGGTGGTTGGGCTCAGGAGGGGTTGAGGTCGTTGAGGTGAAGTTGGTTGCGTTCCATGATTGTTACGTTTGGGAGGTTTTTCGCCTTCGCGGCAGGCGCTCCTGCGCGGAGGGCGACCTCAAGGGGAGGGGTGCGCGGGGTTTCGTTGTTGGTCCGGTTGGGTGCCGCGGGTGTTTGTGGTGTGGTCCGGTTTGTCCGTTCTCCCCCGTCGGCGTCCGGAGGATGAGCACATGTGCGCCGGGGCTGCCGAGCTTGGGTGGGTGGTTGGGTTTCGTACGCGGCAGCCCCGGCGCACATGTGCTCAAGCAAAGCTCGCCGACGGGGGAGAACGGACAAACCGGACCAGGAGTGTGGCTGGGGCGCCGGAGCTGCGGTGGCGTCTCGGTGGGTGGCGTGAGGGTCCAGTATGTGGGATGCGAAGGTGTGTGGAGCGCTAAATGTCCGGCTTGTGAGGGTCGCGGATGGCATGAATGTCGAGTTACTTGCGTTGGACGCAAGAAAAAAGGCTTTCACGCTATAGCGATCCCCAGAAGCTGTGACGGGTGTGACTACTGAGGCTGATAATGCTGTTGTGACTGCTGGGCTGCAAAAAAATGTCCGTTTTGATGTCTTGTTTAACAAGTATTACGCAGCCGAGCCGCCTCACCTGCATTATCAGCCACAGCAGTCACACCAGCACCGCCCTGGACGCTGTGATGGCGTCCATGCCGACGGGGAGAACGAGCAAGCCCGGAAAACCCAGCCCCGCCCGCAAACCGCCGCCCGCACCCTCAATGCACATGATTGGCGGCCACGCGCCCCCTCCCTTGAGGTCGCCCTCCGCGCAGGAGCGCCCGCCGCGCAGGCGAAAAACCCAACCACCCACCCACGCAACAAACATAGAGACGCAACCACCTCCCCAACGCAACAACCATGAAGGCCCCAACAACCATGAAGACCCAAACCACGCCCCCTCGACGCACCGACCGCGCCCTACCCCGACAACTGTCCGAAATCTCACCGCCCCCACCCCCACCACCGATGCGACGATAAAAGCTGACCCGGACCAGGAGGACGCCTGTGCTGCCACTCGAGGGAATCACCGTCGTCGGGATCGAGCAGGCCGTGGCCGCGCCGCTTGCCACCAGGCACTGTGCCGACCTTGGTGCGCGGGTGGTGAAGGTCGAGCGTACGGATGGTGGTGACTTCGCCAGGGGGTACGACGCGGCGGTGAACGGGATGGCGGCGCATTTTTTCTGGCTCAACAGAGGGAAAGAGTCGATCGCGGTCGATCTCAAGACCGACGCGGGGCGGCGGGTTGTCGAGGACCTGATCCTGAGTGCGGATGTCTTCGTGCAAAATCTTGGCCCGGGCGCGGCGGCCAGGCTTGGCTTCTCCGCTGAGAAACTGCGCGCCCAAAAGCCAGGGCTGATTGTCGTCGACATGTCCGGATACGGCAAAGGTGGTCCGTACGGCCAAAAACCAGGATATGACCTCCTCCTGCAAGGCGAAGGCGGCCTGGCCTCGGTCACCGGTACGGCAGACACGCCGGTGAAAACTGGCATTCCGACAGTGGACATCGGCGCTGGGATGTACGCGCTCACCGCGATTCTTTCCGCACTGCTGCGCAGAGAACGCGGCGGCGGTGGGGCGAGCATCGAGGTGTCGATGCTGGACGCTGTCGCCGAGTGGATGGGGCATCCGCTGTATTACACGAAAGGCACCGGCCAGCCACCGAAGCGGTCGGCGCTCGGGCATCCGTCGGTGGTGCCCTACACCGGTTATCCGACCACCGACGGCGAGGTGCTGATCGGCATCCAGAACGACCGCGAGTGGGTCCGGCTGTGTACGGATGTGCTCGACCGCGCCGAGCTCGCGCGCGACCCCGGTTTCGCGACCAACATCGCGCGTACGCGCGACCGTGAGGCCGTCGACGCGGCGATCACCGAGGTCTCGTCCAAGCTGTCGACGGCGGAGTTGGTGGCCAAGCTCGACGCAGCGGCCATCGGCAACGCGCGGCTCAACGACGTACGCGGCCTGGCGGAGCATCCGCAGCTCAGAGCGCGCGACCGGTGGCGGCCCGTGATGACGCCGGTCGGTACGGTCGAGGCGATCCTGCCGCCGTTCACGTACGCCGACACCGAGGCGGCGATGGGACCGGTGCCGGCGCTCGGCGAGCACACCGACTCGGTGCTCGCCGGCCTCGGCCGTACGCCTGAGCAGATCAAGGCCCTGCATACCGACCGTACGGTTGGCGGAAACGTTAGGTAGGCTCATGCCGTATCTGCCCCGGAAACCAGAAACACAGGAGCAGTCGGTGCGTGACATCGCCATTTTCAGTGGCACCGCCCATCCCCAGTTGGCCGAGGAAATCTGTTCGCATCTCGAACAGCCGTTGCATCCGGTGCTCGTCGAGCGCTTCGCGACCGACTGCCTGGGTGTGCAGCTGCAGGCCAACTGCCGTGAGCGGGACGTGTTCCTGGTCCAGCCGCTGGTGCGGCCGGTGCAGGAAAACCTGGTCGAGTTGCTGTTGATGCTCGACGCGGCGCGCGGTGCCTCGGCGGCGCGTACGACCGTGGTGATGCCCTATTACGCGTACGCGCGCTCCGACAAGAAGGACGCGCCCCGGATCTCGATCGGTGGCCGCCTGGTCGCCGACCTGATGGTGTCGGCCGGCGCAGACCGGATGCTGGCGATGACGCTGCATTCGCCCCAGGTGCACGGATTTTTCAGCGTACCGGTGGATCACCTGCACGCCCTGCGTGAGCTGGCCGCGCATTTCCGCGGCTATGACATGTCCAACACCACGGTCGTCTCGCCGGACCTCGGCAACGCCAAGGAGGCGGCCGCCTTCGCGCGGATGCTCGGCGTGCCGGTCGCGGCCGGTGCCAAGCAGCGGTTCGCCGACGACAGGGTGAGCATCAGCTCGGTCATCGGTGACGTGGCCGGCCGGGACGTGATCGTGGTGGACGACGAGATCGCCAAGGGCAGCACGGTGCTGGAGCTGCTCGACCGCCTGCGTGAGATCGGTGTGCGTACGATCCGGGTCGCCTGCACCCATGGGCTGTTCGCCAGCGGCGCGTTGAAGCGGATCGGTGACCAGCCCGACGTGCTGGAGATCGTCTGCACCAACACCGTGCCGATCCCGGAAAGCGAGCGGCACCCGAAGCTGTCGGTGGTGTCGATCGCGCCGGCCCTGGCCGAGGCGATGCGGCGCATTCACAACGGCGAGTCGGTCAGCGCTCTCTTCGACGCCTGACCCGATAGGCGGCCACCGCGGCGCGGTTGGCGCAGACGTTGTCGCAGAAGCGCTTGGACCTGTTCTTCGACAGGTCGACGAGGACGCGGTCGCAGGTGGGGTAGTCGCACGTACGCAGCCGGCTGAGCTCCTTCGCGCGCACGACGTCCGCGACGGCCATCGCCGCCTCGACGGCCATCCGGGTGGCCAGCGGCGCGTCGCGCGGCACCGCGTGCAGGTGATAGTCCGTCCCGTCGTGCTTGATGATCTGCGGCAGCGCGTTGTGCTCGCGGAGAAGGGCATTGACGATGCGTACGATCTCGTCCTCGTCGGCTTGCCAGATCCGCCGCAGCCGTGGCCGCAGGTCGCGTACGGCGCGCAGCTCCGCGTGGCTGTGCTCACGCGCGCCGGTCCACCCCTGACCCTCGACCAGCTTGTCCAGCGCGTCGACGTCGGTCAGCGTGTCGTCGTCGCCGTCCAGCGTGTTGACCAGCTCGGCGACGCTGGCGAGCGCGAGGTCAGTGTCGTGCGTAAAGATCGTCTTCACGGCTCGTCTCCGGTCGCGGCACCGGCGGCCGCAGCTCGTCGAGGCGGACCAGCGCCACCCCGGCGACCAGCAGGACGCCTCCGGCCAACTGTATGGGGGCCGGCAGCTCGCCGAGCAGCAGCCACGCGAAGAACACCGCGAACAGCACCTCGGTCAGCCCGACGAACGACGACAGCCGCGGACCGAGCATCCGCGCCGCGCCGATGCCGGTGACGTACGAGACGACGGCGGCGATCACCGACACGCCGATGATCGGCACCAGCCAGCTCATCCGCAGGCCGGCGAAGGTGACCTCGCCGAACGTGACGTGCATCGGCAACAGGCCAATGGCACCCGCGGCGAGCAGCGTCACCGTCGCGACCACCATGCCGCCGCTGGCCATCGCGACCGGCGGCAGGTCGTCGCGGCTGTTGGCCGACAGCAGGAAGTACGTCGCCAGGCCGAGCGCCGAGCCGAGCCCCCACAGCACGCCGATCCAGTGCACGCCGCCGGCCGCGCCGATGTTCAGTACGCAGATCAGGCCGACCAACGCCAGCACGGATCCGGCCACTGTCAGTCGTCGCGGCCGTTGTCCGTGCCGAGCCCACATCCAGCCGACCACCAGGATCAGGCCGCAGTATTCCAGCAGCAGAGCCACGCCGACCGGCAGATACTGGATCGCGTTGAAGAAACAGACCTGAGCGCCGGCGACGGCTCCGAAACCGTATGCGGCGACCATGGCGGCATCGCGCCGCAACGTCCGCCAGTGTCCGCGCAGCGCGACGATCGCCGGGATCGCGAGGATCAGCGCGGCGATCCCGACGCGCGCCGCGACCGCCGCACCGGCCGTCCAGCCGGCGTCGGTCAGCGACCGCGCGAAGGCACCTGACGTGCTGAAAGTCGCCGCGGACAGGAGTGCGAGACCCAGGCCGGCCCCAGCCATCGGACGCATGCGTCGCTCCACCGTGTAATAGATCAAAGGTGCGTACGCATGTGACGCTACGGTCCGCGCACGTAATACGTCAAGGGTGTTATGACCTGTGACGCACGTACGCGGCCATCAGGCCAGGCGGTCGCGGATCTCGTCGGCCTCCGGCAGTGCCAGCTCCTCGTACAGTGCGAGTGCGTCCTGCCAATGCCGCCGAGCCGTCGGCGGATCGTCGGCGTGCAGTTGCGCGAGGCCGACCAACGTGTGCGCGTGTTCGTAACGGTCGCCGGACTCGACCACCAGCGCCAGCGCGGTTTCGTAGTATTCCTGCGCCTGGGTATGCTCGCCGAGCTCTCGCGCCACGTCGGCCAGCCCGATCAGGCAGCGGATTTCCAGCTCTCGCTGGCCGATCTCGCGGTTCAACTCCAGGGCCGTCTGGAAATTCTCGCGTGCTTCCGGAAAACGCCGGCAAGCCTGGAAAAGTACGCCGAGGCCGCATGTCACCTCGACCTCGCCGACCCGATAGCCGGCCTCGGTGAAAAGCGGCCCGGCGACGCTGAGTTGTTCGTACGCCTCGTCGAAACGCTCAAGCCGTGTGTACGCCCTCGCCAGATTGGCGTGTCCGATCGCCAGGCCGAGCCGGTTGCCGATCTCGACGTTGATCGCCTTGGAGCGGTGGAAAGCGTCGACCGCGTCGGTCAGCTGTCCGAGCCGTTCGTACGCGGTGCCCAGATTGTTGAGCGTCCGGCTTTCGCCGAGCCGGTTGCCGGTCTCGCGATGGATCGCCAACGCGCGCTCGTGATGCTCGATCGCCACGCGGCAAAAGCCGAGCAGCATGTGGACGCTGCCGAGCGCGTACAACACCGTGCCCTGCGCGACGATGTCGCCGACCTCGACGAAAAGTGCGTGTGCCTCCTGCAGAAACTCGCGCGCCGCCGGCACCTGACCGCGGCGCGAGGCCACCAGGCCCAGACCCCACAGGGCGGCGGCCTGGCCGGCCTTGTCGCCAAGTTGTCGGTGCAGTTCCAGTGCCTGCTGGTGATGTTCGGCCGCAGCCGGATAATCGCCGAGTCGGCGTCGGGTGATGCCAAGCAGGTTCAGCGTCGCGGCTTCGGCTCGCTGGTCGCCGAAACATTCCTTCAGTGCCATCGCGTGCAGCGTCAGCGCATCCGGATAGTGGCCGCAGGTGTCCAGAAAGTCGGCCAGCACCGGTGACAGCCTCACAGCGTTTCCGGTTGCCACGGCGAGAAAGTTTGGCCGCTCTCGTTCCAGCCAGCCGCGTGCGCTCGCCGAGTCGGGAAAAGCCGGCGTTTCCGGATCTGGCCCACGAAACGCGACAGCGGTCGCCATCCGCGCGTTTTCCAGATAATAGTTGGCAAGCCGCGCGAGTGCTTCGTCGGTGTCCGGCAGCTCAGTGGCTCTTTCGGCCGCGTACGCGCGAAGCAGGTCGTGCATGCCAAACCGGCCCGGCACGGTTTCCTCGACCAGATGTCCGCGACAGAGCGCGTCGAGTGTCGCGGTCACCCGGTCGGTGCCGGCGAGCGCGGCGACCGCTGCCTCGTCCAGCGTCCGGCACGGATGCGCGCCGAGCAGCCGAAACAGTCGGTCCTCGGCCGGCGACAGGTTGTGACACGACCACGAGAAAACGGCGCGTACGGCGGTGTACTCGTCGTCGCCGGCGGCGAGCAGATCGAGCCGGCGGGACTCGTCGGCGAGCTCGGTGACCAGGTCGGCGAGGCTCGTACGCGGCCGCGAAAGTGCCAGCTCGGCGGCGATCCGCAGCGCCAACGGCAACCGCGCACAGCGCTGCGCCAGCGCGATCGTCTGCTCCGGCTCGGCGTCGGCCCGCTCGGCCAGCATTGTCCGCAACAAATGCACCGACTCGTCCAGTGACAGCAGGTCGAGGTTGATCCGTACGGCGCCGTGCCGCGCGACCAGGCCGGGCAGCGTGTCGCGGCTGGTCACGAGCACGAGACAGGTGCCGGTGCCGGGCAACAGGTCTCGCACCTGCGCCACCGAATGCGCGTTGTCCAGCAGGATCAGCATCCGGCGACCGGTCAGCAGGGTGCGATAACGCGCGGCGCGCTCGGCGGTGCCCGGTGGTACGGACGCGCCGTCGGGCTGCAACGCGTGCAGGAACACCTCGAGCGCTTCGGCCGGCGCCATCGGCCGGTCGGGGTCGTATCCGCGCAGATTCACGTAAAGCTGGCCGTCCGGAAACCGGTCGGCGACCCGGTGCGCCCAATGCACCGCCAACGCCGTCTTGCCGACGCCGGCCGTGCCGGAAACCGCCGAGATCACCACCGCGCCGGATTCGCCGGTCGTACGACAAAGCCGGTCGAGACTGGACAACTGTTCGTCCCGGCCACTGAAACCCGCGACATCGGCCGGCAGCTGCCGCGGCGCCGCGTCGGCGCGTACGGTCTCACCGCCACCGCCGGCGGTCGCCAGCCAGAGCTGATGAAAACGCTCGCCGTCGCCGCCGAGCGTCTCCACGATCAGCTCGACCAGACCCCATCGCGGCACTTTCGGCCCGGAAAACGCGGCCGAGATCGTCGTGTGGCTGCAGCCGACCTCCCGCGCCATGTCGCGCAGGCTCGGCCAGCCGGCGCGGTGGTGCAGCTCGTGCAACGCGTCGAAAAGGTCCTTCGCCGGACCTTCCGGCAACCGCGGCCTGGGCAGTGCACCCACGGCGCCTCCTACCAGGAATTCTTGGTGCCAGTGTAAGAGCCTGTTGGGGAACGGTGGCACGCGATAGCCGAGCCCAAACGCCGCCTGCCGGCACCGGACGAAAGCCCACCATAGCGCTGCTATTTGGGCTTCCGTCCGGCACCGGCAGGACGACGTTTGGAATCTCGACTCTCGCGCACCACCGTTCCCCAACAGGCTCTGGGCATCGGTACGCCGTACAGTTTCGTCAGCAATCGTCAACCGTCTGTTGCCGGCCAGGACACTGACGGCATGAGCAATCCGGTCAGGGTCAAAGTGCTCCGATACGTGTGGGATTCCGGCTGGTCCGGTGCGGCCGCGGCGGCGCCGTGGTCGGACCGTACGTTCGCCGAGATTTTCCAGGAACACAACGGTTGGAGCCTGCGTGACTTCTGGCGGCGCGGCAGCCTCGGCCGGCTCGACCTGCGGTTCGACATCGACCCGTGGTCGGTGTTGCGCGGCGCCGCGCACGAGGAACTGCACGCCGACCGGCGAAAGATCATCGCCGCCTGCCGCGCGCAGGCCGCGGTGGACGGCCTGCTTTTCGACGACTACGACCATGTGATCGTCTTCGTTCACGAACCGCCGTCGGACACCGGCACGTACGACGGCGACCTGGTCCTCGACCAGGGCCGGACGCTGGAGTACTACCAGTACGCGATCGGCCGGATGCTCGGTTTCCGTCCCGGCTATGGAAAAGGTGGGAGGTTTGACGATCCGTATTGTGTGATGGGGTCCGGGCTCGGCGACCACCTGATCGATCCACCGCCGCTGACCTCGATCGGCGATCAGCAGTGGCGCAGCGGCCCGCGCGTGTCAGCCGCGGCGCTTTACCGCTATCTGCACGATTACCGGGTCACCGTCCCGCTGTCCACTTTGGACGAAGAGGTGACGTTGACGGCGTTGCCGGACGCGGTCGACGGCAGCGTCACATTGGCGGTCTGTCCGACTTTCGGCGGTGGCCGGGTCGCTGTCGAATACCGCACGGCCGTCGGCGACGACCAAGGCGTGACGCCAGGCGTGGTGGTGCACTCGATCGGCGTACGGCCGGACGGCGAGGACGATCCGGAGATCGACCCGGTGCGGTTCGAGGTGGCCGTGCCGGCGGCCGCCGGCGCCGAGGTGATCATCGTCGGCGACCTGCGGCTGAAAGTGCTCGACGCGCCGGACCCGTCCACCGTGACGGTCACTTTTACCCGGGTCTAGAAGGCTTTCCAGGCCGTGGTCGTGTCGCCGGTGCGCAGCGCGCGTACGCGCTCGGAAAACTCCGCGCGAGCCGCTGGATTGCCAGGAATTCTTTGCGCCACCCAGGCCGCCGAGGCGACCTCGCGCGCCGCCATCAGCAGCTCCGCGCCCGCCCATTCCGTCACGTCCCAGCCGTACGCGCGCGTGAAGGCCGCGTAATCGTCGGGGTCGAGGCCATAGCGACGCCGTGCCAACGCCAACACGGTCAGGTCGTGCTCGCGGAAGTCGTCGGCGAAGGTTTCCAGATCGAGCAGCATCGGCCCGCGCTCGGTCACCCGTACGTTGCGCGGCAGCGCGTCGCCGTGGATCACACCGGGATCCAGCCGAGGCGTCAGGTGCGCCACCGCGGCGGTGAGCTCGTCGGCGCGGCTGCGCAGAAACGCGGCGTCGGCGGCTGGCACCTCAGCGCTGGACGCGAGCCACCGCGGCACGTTGGCGAGCAGGTCACGGCGCGGCAACGCGAACGGCGGTGCCGGCAATGCGTGCAGCATGCGCAGCAGCAGGCCGAGATCGACGGCACGCGCCGGTCGTACGGCCGGTGGCAGGGCCTCCCAGAAACTCACCGGATGGCCGTCGACGACGACCACCTCGGCCGGCACCCCGGCGGCCGGCCGTACCGCCGGCAGGCCGTGCTCGGCGAGCCAGCCGGCGACTCTCAGGGACAGCTGGGCGCGCTCGGCGACCGCCGGCTCGCGGCCGATTTTCGCCACCACCGCGCCGTCGCCGAGCGCCACCACGGCATTCTCCGAAAGCCACAGCACCTCCGGCGAGTCCACAGTGGACGGCAGGCCGGCAATGTCGCAGGCCTGCCGCAGCACAGGCACGAGCAGCGACTCGTCCAGCTGCGCGACCTCTCCCATGGCGCCGAGCTTAAACGGTCATTGCTGCTAACAGATCACTTTTCCAGGCGATTGGCGAGCCGAATTCGCACAGCCGGCCAGTCGTCGTCGGTCATCGCGAACTGCACGGTGTTGCGCCAGGTGCCGTCCTTACGCAGCTTGTGCTTACGCAGCAAGCCTTCTCGCCGTGCTCCGAGCCGCGCGATCGCCGCCTGCGAGCGTTCGTTGAATTCGTCGGTGTGCCAGACGACGCGTACGGCGCCGAGCTCGTCGAACGCGCGTGTCAACAGCAGCAGCTTGGCCTCGGTGTTGAGTGGACTGCGCCAGAACCGGCGGCCGAGCCAGGTGTGGCCGATCGCGACCGTACGGTTGGCCGCGTTGATCTCGTAGTACGACGTGGAGCCGGCGACCTCCTCGCGGCCGTCGCGCAGGTCGACCTGGACCCACGGCACGCGCTGGCCCTTGTCCCACTGGTCGAGGATGTCGGTGACCAGGTCGGCCGACTCCTGCCGGCTGGTCGGCCGGTGCACCGACAGCCAGCGAAACACCTCGTCCTCGTCAGCGGCGGCGAGCAGGCCGTCGACGTGCGCCGGCGACAGCGGCTCAAGTCGTACGAACCGGCCGGTCAGCGGCGGTGCGCTGTGCCAGTCGGTGGCGGTCAACTGGGTCGTCATCGGTCCTCCATGCGGCCGGCGAGCAGCCGCCGCGCCCCCGGCCAGTCGTCGTCGGTCATCGAATACAGCACGGACGTGCGCCAGCTGCCGTCCTTGCGCCGCCGGTCCTTGCGCAGCAGTGCCTCGCGGCGAGCGCCGAGCCGCGCGATCGCCGCCTGCGAACGCTCGTTGAACTCGTCCGTACGCCACCCCACCCGCACCGCGCCAAGGTCCTCGAAGGCGCGGCTGAGCAGCAGAAACTTGGCCTCGGTGTTGATCGGCGTACGCCAGAACCGGCGGCCCAGCCAGGTCGCGCCGATCTCCACCGACCTGGTCGCCGGATCGGGATGCACGTACGAGGTCACGCCGGCGACCACCGGCTCCGGACCACGCAGGTCGAGCTGCGCCCAGGTCAGCCGGTCGGGGTCGGCGAGCGTACGCGTCACGTACGCAGTCGCCTCGGCGGCCGTGGTCGGCGGTGGCTGCAGGTTCCAGCGGAAGACCTCCGGGTCCTCAGCCGCCGCGAGCAGGCCGGCCGCGTGGTGCTGGCCGAGCGGCACCAGCCGTACCCACCTGCCGGTCAGCACCGGCGTGTCGTGCCAGCTCACCGTGTCGGAGTCCAGCCGGTCACGTGGTCGGGCACCGGCGCACCGAGCAGCTCTGGCGCCGGCTTCGGCTCGCCTGCGGTGACGTGCAGCGGGATCGTGCCGGCCCAGTGCGGCAGATCCAGGTCCTCCGGGTCGTCGAAGTCCGACTTGTCCTGCCGCACCTTCGCCGCCGCCTCGGCCAGCGGCAGCTCCAGCACCGCGGTCTTGGCCAGCTCCTGGGGGTTGGCGCGGCGCGAGTGGCTGGCGCGGTCGGGCACGAGCTGGTTGATGAACGCGTCGAGTGCCTGCTGCTGGCGCTCGCGGTCGGTGACCAGCCGCGCCTTGCCGTGCACGACCACCGAGCGGAAGTTGACCGAGTGGTTGAAGGCCGACCTGGCCAGCACGATCCCGTCGATCAGCGTGACCGCGACACACACCGGCAGCCCGTCGGCGTACTCGCGGGCCAGCAGACCGAGCCGGCTGCCGGAGGAGCCGTGCAGCAGCAGGTTGTCGCCGACGCGCGCGTGCAGGGTGGGCAGGATCCGCGGCTCGCCGTCCAGGATGTAGGAGACGTGGCAGACCAGCGCCTCGTCGAGGATCGCGTACACGGCCGCCTGCTCGTCCGTCATCCGGTCGCGATAGCGCAGCGGGATCGTACGCGTCATGAGCACTCCTTCGTACTGGTACATAAATCCTTATGTGCCACTACGATAATGCCTTGGTTGACGCGATGTCGACGGGGTTGTGCGTCACGTCGCCAGAAACGTACGCCGGTAGGCGTTGGGCGAGACGCCGACGGCGGCGCGGAAGTGCAGCCGGAACGACGACGGCGCTCCGAAGCCGGCCCGCTCAGCCACTTGGTCGACCGCTAGGTCGCTGGACTCCAGCAGCACGCGGCCGCGTTCGACGCGCTGCAGGATCAGCCACTGGCCCGGCGTGAGGCCGACCTCGTCGCGAAACCGGCGGGTGAAGGTGCGAACGCTCATCCGCGCGTGACCGGCCAATGTGGACAGTGGGAGCGGCTTGTGCAGGTTTTCCAAGGCCCACACGCGCGTCGGCGCGGTGCCGGCGTCGGACGGTGCCGGCACCGGATGCTCGATGAACTGGGACTGACCGCCGTCGCGCCATGGCGGCACGACGCATGCGCGTGCGACGCGGTTGGCGACCTCGCTGCCGTGGTCCCTGCGTACGACGTGCAGGCAGAGGTCGACACCGGCGGCCGCGCCGGCCGAGGTCAGGATGTCGCCGTCGTCCACGAACAACGCCGACGGATCGAGCCGCACTTTGGGAAACGTACGCTGGAAATGCTCGGCCTCAAGCCAGTGCACAGTGGCCGGCCGGTCGTCGAGCAGGCCGGCGCCGGCCAGCACGTACGCGGCCGTGCAGATCGACATGATCCGCGTGCCGGGACGGATGCCGGCGAGGGCTTTCGCCAGCGGATCGCTGATCGTCCCGAGCTGTTCCGGACAGTGAAAAGGCGCGACGACGACCGTGTCGGCCTCCGCCAGCGCCGTCGCGTCGGCCGCCGGCACGATCGCGTAGCCGGCCTCGGTGGCGACCGGTCCACCGTCGAGGCTGCAGGTCACCACCTCGTACAACCGCCGGTCTGTCGCGTCGGTCGCGGCGCCGAAGATCCGCGACGGAATGCCGAGCTCGAAGGGGATGACCTGGTCCAGGGCGAGCACGGCGACACGATGCATGGCCAGATCTTCGCACAGCTTGACCATCTGGCCACTTTTTCTCCGTCGGAGGTGACCGCACGCTGGTGGTGTCACGACAGTGAAAGGAATCCAGATGCGCGCGATAAGTCCGAAAGGTTGGGGAGAGGCCGACGTACTGCAACTGATCGACACGCCGCGGCCGGAGCCGATCGCCACGGAGGTGCTGGTGCGCGTACGTGCGGCGAGCGTCAATCCGACCGACTGGAAGTCGCGGCGCGACGGGTCGGGTTACTGGAAAGATCCAGTGATCCTCGGCTATGACGTCTCCGGTGTCGTCAAGGAGGCCGGTGCCGGCGTGACGCTTTTCCGGCCTGGCGACGAGGTTTTCGGCATGCCGTGGTTTCCGCGGCAGGCCGGTGCGTACGCCGAGTACGTGACCGCGCCGGCTCGGCATTTCACTCGGAAACCGGCGTCACTGGATCACCTGCATGCCGCCGCCATTCCGCTGGTCGGCCTGACCGCGTGGCAGGCGCTGGCCGAGACCGCCGGCGTACGCCAGGGGCAACGGGTGTTGGTGCATGCGGCGGCCGGTGGTGTCGGACATGTGGCCGTACAGATCGCGAAATCGCTTGGTGCGTATGTGATCGGGACGGCCAGTGCGGCGAAACACGACTTCGTGACGCGGCTCGGCGCCGACCAGGTCATCGACTATCGGTCGGTCGATTTTTCCGAGGTTGTCAAGGATGTCGACGTCGTGCTGGACACGATCGGCGGTGACTATTA
Organism: Fodinicola acaciae; assembly: GCF_010993745.1. Taxonomy (NCBI): domain Bacteria; kingdom Bacillati; phylum Actinomycetota; class Actinomycetes; order Mycobacteriales; genus Fodinicola; species Fodinicola acaciae. Next base: position 3,149,030 of record NZ_WOTN01000001.1, on the reverse strand, counting down.
CGAGCGGTCGCTGAAGGTCGTACGGCCTGGCGGGCATCTGGTGTCGCTGACCGAGGCGATCGAAGGGGACCGGCTGGTCGGTGGCGTACATGTCGGGTTCACGTTGGTGGAGCCCGATCATGCCGGCATGAAGCAGCTGGCTCGGCTGGTCGACAGTGGCCGGTTGCGGGTCGAGATCGACTCGGTGTTTCCGTTGGAGGAGGCCGCTGCCGCGCACCGCCGCAGCGAAAGTGGCCGTGCGACGGGAAAAATCGTCCTCACGATCTGATCCGTCGTTGCGGTGGCCGGCTATTTGGCCAACGCCGATCCCTGACGGTTGACGATGTGGCACGCGACCTCGCGGTCGGTTTTGTTGAGCAGCAACGGCTCCTCGGTGCGGCAGATGTCCTCGGCATAGCGACAGCGGGGATGAAACCGGCAACCCGGCGGCACGTTCGACGGATCCGGCACGTCGCCGGCCAGCACGGTTTCCGGCGGTGGCGCGGTCGGATCGGGCGGCGGGATCGCGGCGCGCAGGCTTTGCGCGTAAGGATGTGCCGGTGCGTCGGAGACCTGGTGCCAGTCGCCGATCTCGACGATCTTTCCGAGATACATCACCGCGATCCGGTCGCACAGATGCCGGACCATGCCCAGATCGTGGGAAATGAAGACGTACGTCAGGCCGAGCTCGGTGCGCAGCCGCGACAGCAGGTTCATCACCTCGGCGCGTACGGACACGTCCAGCGCCGACACCGGCTCGTCGAGCACGAGAATGTCCGGCCGTACGGCCAAAGCGCGCGCGATGCCGACGCGTTGCCGCTGACCGCCGGAAAGTTCGTGCGGATAGCGGTCGCGCAGAGCGTTGGAAAGCCCGACCATCTCCAGGAGATCGCCGACCTTCCCGGTGATCCGGTGGACCCGCAACACCTCGGACAACGCGCCGGCGACGGTGAGACGCGGGTTGAGCGAGGAGTACGGGTCCTGGAAGACCAGCTGGACCTTTCGCCGGATCTGCCGTAAAGCCGCACCGCGCAGGCCGGTGACATCCTCGCCGTCCAGCCGGATCCGGCCGGCGGTCGGATTTTCCAGGCGTACCAGCATCCGCGCGGTGGTCGACTTGCCGCAGCCGGACTCACCGACCAGCCCGAGGGCCTCACCTTTGCCGACCTCGAAGCAGACACCGTCGACGGCGCGTACGGCACCGTAATGCTTGACCAGGTCCTCGACGACGATCATGACCATCGCTCCGGCGGCACGAGACAGGCGACGGCGTGATCGTCCACAGTGGACTCCAGCGGGGGATCGGTGGCCTGGCAGGCATCCACGGCCTGCCGGCAGCGAGGTTGGAACGGACATCCGGCCGGCAGCGCGGACAACTGCGGTGGCGTGCCACCGATTTGCGGCAGCGCTGGCCGGTTGGCGCCGGTCGTCGGCGGGATCGAGGCTAGCAGGCCGGCGGTGTACGGATGCCGCGGCGTTGCGAAGATCGCGCGTGTGCCGGCTGATTCGACGATCCTGCCGGCATACATGACGAGCACGCGATCGGCCAACTGCGCCAGCACGCCGAGATCGTGGGTGATCCACAGGACACCGAGGTCGTGCTCGCGGCGCAACTCGTCCACCAGCGACAGGATTTGTTGCTGCACGGTGACATCCAGCGCGGTCGTCGGCTCGTCGGCGATCAGCACCGCCGGTCGCATCGCCAGCGCCCCGGCGATCATCACCCGCTGCCGCTGACCGCCGGACAGCTGGTGCGGATAGCGTTTCGCCAGCGCCTCCGGCCGCGGCAGGCGGACCTCCTCGATGGCCTCCAGCGTACGTTTTCGCGCGTCCGCACGAGAAACACCGTGGGCGCGCAGGCCCTCGGAGATCTGCGCGCCGACCGTCATCAGCGGATTGAGCGCGGTCATCGGATCCTGGTAGATCATCGCGATGCCGGCGCCGCGCCGCGACCGGCGCTGCCGCTCCGGCAGCTCGAGCAGGTTTTCGTCGCCGAGAAACACCTTTCCGGCGCGCACCTCGGCGGCGTCCGGCAGCAGGCCGGCGACCGACAACGCCGTCAAGGTCTTGCCGGAGCCACTCTCGCCGACCAGACCGACGACTTCGCCCGGTGCGACGGCGAAAGACACGTCGCGTACGACCGCAGTGTCCGGCCGCAGGACCGTACGCAGGTTTTCCACGCGCAGACCGGTCATCGCCGCGACCTCGGATCGGTCGCCGACCGCAGGCCGTCGGCGAGCAGGTTGAGCCCGACGACGGTGACGACGATGGCCGCGGCCGGAGCGGCGAGCGTCCACCATGCCTCGGTCAGCAGGTTACGTGCGTCGTTGACCATCAGGCCGAGCGACGGATCCGGTGGCTGCGCACCCAAACCGAGGAACGACAGCGCCGACTCGGTGAGAATTCCCCACGACAGCGCCAATGCCGTTTGCACGCCGAGCGGCGCGCTAACGTTTGGCAGGATGTGCCGGAAAAGGATGCGCGCCGGCGAGAATCCGAGCGTACGCGCTGCGCGGATGTAGTCGGCCTCGCGCACGGCCAACACCGGTCCGCGTGCGACACGGACGAAAATCGGCACGTACACGACGGAAATCGCGATCGCCGTGTTGACCCAGCCGTGTCCGAGCGCGGCGACCAGGGCGAGCGCGAGCAGGATGGCGGGGAAGGCGAAAAGCACGTCCGTACAGCGACCAACGACCGCGTCCATCAGGCCGCCGGCGAAGCCGGCCAGGATGCCGAGCAGTCCGCCGATCACCGCCGCCAGCAGCACAGCCAGCGCGGACACGCGCAACGAGGCGAAAATTCCGGCGAACGTCCGCGCGGCGATGTCGCGGCCAAACTGGTCGGTGCCGAGCCAGTGCGCCAGCGACGGCGCCTGCAACCGGTCGGTCGACTGCGCGATCGGGTCGTACGGCAGCAAACCAAGGGCCGCCAGCAGGCCGACCAGAAGCACCAGCGCGACAAGGACGACGCCGATCCGGCCGCTGCGATCCGACCACAGCCGGCGGAAAACACCCGGCCTGGCGGCGGTTTCCACCTCGTCGGCGACAAACGCGGTGCTCATGCGCGCGCTCCAAGTCGGGTACGCGGGTCGATCAGCCGATAGGCGATGTCCACGATCAGGTTGACCACCACGAAAGCGGTGGCGATGAGCAACGTGGTGCCCTGCACGATCGCATAGTCCTGCTGCAGGATGCCGTTCAACAAAAGCCTTCCAAGGCCTGGCAGTGCGAAGATCTGCTCCACGATCACCGTGCCGCCGAGCAGATAGCCAAACTGGATGCCGACCATCGTGACGATCGGGATGCCGGCGTTTGGCAGCACGTGGCGAAACCGGATCCGCGTGCCGGCCAGGCCTTTTCCTCGTGCCGTACGGACAAAGTCGGTGCCGGCCGCCTCCAGGTAGGCGGATCTGGTCGTACGCATGATGTTGGCGGCCAGGCCGACCGACAGCACCAGCGCCGGATAGAGCAGCTGGCTCAGGTTGCCGCTGACCGAGGCGGTCAGCGGGATGTACGTGCCCGGATTGGGGAAATAGGCGAAAACCGCCGCGAGGATCGCGACACACAACGACGCGAGCACGAACTCCGGCAACGCCAATCCGACCAGGCCGGCGCCTTGCACGGACAAGTCACGCGCGCCGCCTGGCCGGCCGGCGGCGAACATGCCGGCCAGCACGCCGACCGGGGTGGCGATCAGCATCGCCAGCACGGCCAGCTCCACGGTGACCGGCAGCGCGTTTTCGATCAACGTGGACACCGGCGTGCCGGTGTCCAGCGACAGGCCGAAGTTTCCGGTCAGCACACCGCCGAGCCAGCTGAGGAACTGCGCGGCCAGCGGCCGGTCGAGGCCGTAGAAATGCCGCAGCGAGGCCACCTGTCCGGGATCCAGCGACGCCGCTTCGGTGCCGAGCTTCGCGGTGATCGTGTCGCCAGGCAACGCGCGTAGCACGACGAAAACGACCACCGCGACACCGAAAAGCGTCACCAACGTGCCGAGCAGCCGGCCGCCGAGATAGCGCAGCGTCATGCTTTGCTGGTCTGCCGCAGATATTGCAGCGACTCGGTCGGCAGCGGCTTGAAGCCGGTCACCCCTTTGCCGGTCAGATAGAAGACCTCGTTGCGGAACAGCCACACCCACGGCGAGTCGGACAGCAGGTTTTGCTGCAGCTGCTGGTAAATCTGCTTGCGCGCGGCAGCATCGGTCGCCGCGTTGCCGCGTACGAGCAGGTCGTTGAGCTTGGGGTCGGACAGGCCGGCCGGCACCTTGAGGCTGCCATCGGTGGTGAAATAGCGGCCATATTGCAGATACGGGTCGGTGCTGCCGCCGTTGAGCGCCACCGCCGCGTCGAAGTTGGCCTTGGTCCAGTTGGGGACGTACACGTTGGTCTGCTGCCGGTCGATCTGCAGTTTCACGCCAATCGCGGCCAGTTGCGACTGCAACACCTGCGCGATGTTGGTCGATGTCGAGTATTCGCCGGTCATCACGATGGTGTGCAGCGTGAACCCGTTCGGATTTCCGGACTCCGTCAGCAGTTTCTTTGCCGCGGCGGTGTCACCTGGCTTGCACGGCAGGCCGTTGGTGGCGTCGTTCGGATAGGCCGGACTGGTGATCGGACCGGTGATCACGGCCTTTCCGAAATAGACGGTGGTGGCGATCGCCTGCCGGTCCACCGCACACGCGATCGCCTGGCGTGCCTTGATGTTGACCAGCGGACCGCGGCGGCCGTTGAGCTGCAGCACGTGATATGACAGCGTCGCCTGGTCGACCAAGGACACGTCGCCGCCGGAGCCGATCTGCTTGGCGACCGCCGGATCGCTGAGCAGTCCGAAGTCGAAGCTGTGCGCCTTCATGCCGGACACGATCGACGCCTCGTCCGGAATCACCCGAAACTCCAGGCCGGCGTTTTTCGGCTTACCGTCCCAGTATCGCGCGTTGGCGGCGAGCGTCAGCCGCTGGTTTTGTTGCCACCGCTGCCAGTTGTACGGTCCGGTGCCGTTCGGCTTTTTCCCGACCGCGCCGGCCTTGATGTCCTTCGCCGCGAGGATCGAGTTTCCGACGTACGTCAACGCGGTCAGCAACGACGTGTCCGGATGCTGCAGATTCAGCACGACGGTGTGGGCGTCGGGAGTGTCGACCGACTTGATGACCTTCAGGTAGGACCGTACGACCGAGCTGGTTTTCGGGTCGAGGCCGCGCTCCAGCGTCGCCTTCACGTCCGCGGAGGTGAAATCCGTGCCGTCATGGAATTTCACGCCGGACCGCAGGGTGAAGGTGACAGTGCTTCCACTGGCCTGCCATTTCTCCGCCAGTGCGGGCTTCAGGTTGCCGGTGTCGTCGGTGGTGAGCAGCGTGTCGTAGACCAGCGCCAGCGACTGGACGGTCTGGAACGCGGTCGCACGCGCCGGGTCGAGCTGGTCGATGTCGCCGGTTCTGGCCACGGTGAGCGTCCCCTTGGCGCTGTCGCCGCCGCTCGGATTGGGGCTGCAGGCAGCCATGGCGGTCACTGCCAGCGTCAATGCCAGCACTGTCCGGAAGATCTTCACCGTGTTCCTCCTGTTGCGGCCTCGCTGGCCTCTGCAGCAAGGTAATTCCTTGTCAGCGGCAAGACCAGCACGGAGACTTTCTACCGTGACCGAGCCGACGATCGCACCATCAGCCGCCGTGTTGCGCATCGCGAGTCGCGGCAACGACGTCGTACGCCGCGTGGTCGGCTCGCGGCAGGTGGCCGAGTTGCGCGCTGGCCGGTTGTGGCCGGTCGAGCCGGTCGCGGTGACCGGCGACGAGGTCTGGGACATCGCCTCGATCACCAAGGTCGCCGCGACCACGGCGGCGATCATGACGCTGGTCGACAACGGCGAACTCGAGTTGACCGCATGCGCGCGGGATTTCGTGCCGGAGCTGGACAGCACGGTGACCGTACGCGACCTGCTGGAACACCGCTCCGGCCTGCGCGAGTGGTGGCCGACGTACCTGGACGACCTGCCTCTCGACACGCGCTATCCGGTCGGCGCGGAACGGCATTATTCGGATCTCGGCTTCATGCTGCTGGCGCGGGTCGTGTCCACGGTCGCCGGCAAACCGTACGATCGGGCCGTCGCCGAGCTGGTCATCGAGCCCCTCGGGCTGCCGGACGCGCATTTCCGCCCGTACGGCCGCGGCCTTGACCGACCGCTGGTCGCGACCACGCACGGCGACTGGATCGAACGCGACATGGTCGCCACCGGCGAGCCGTATCCGGTCGGGCTCGACCCCGACTCGTTCGCCGGCTGGCGTCCGTACACCGTCGTCGGCGAGGTGAGCGACGGCAACGCGTGGCACCGTTTTCACGGCGTGGCCGGCCATGCCGGCCTGTTCGCCAGCGCCGACGACCTGGTGATCTTCGGCCGCGCCCTGCTGTCCTCCGTGGACGGTCGCGGCCCCTGGTCACGGCGGACCGTCACCACCTTCTTCACCCCCAGCGCCGACGCCGAACAAGCCGTCGGCTTCCGCCTTTGGCCGTCCTACGGCGCAATCGGCCACACCGGCTTCACTGGCTGCGGCTTCGCGATCCTGCCAGCCCTCGACCGCATCGTCGTGCTGCTGACCAACCGTACGCACACGCCGATCGGGTCTCAGGCGAGTGTTCGGGTGGCGTGGGAAGGGGTTTTGGCTAAGCCGGGGGAGGGGGAGTGGTTTTCTGTTGGGGTGTTTGGGAAAGTTGCGGGGGTTTCATGATTGTTGCGTTGGGTGGGTGGTCGGGTTTTCGTGATCGTTGCGTTGGGCGAGTGGTTGGGGTTCTTGATTGTTGCGTTTTGGGGGTGGTGGTTTTTCGCCTGCGCGGCGGGCGCTCCTGTGCGGAGGGCGACCTCAAGGGGAGGGGTGCGCGGGGTTTGTTTGTGGTTGGGTTGGGTGCCGCGTGTGCGGTTTCGTACGTGGTGTGGTCCGGTAGTGTGGCTGGGTCGCCGGCGGTGCCGTGGCGTCTCGGTGGGTGGCGTGAAGGTCCAGTATGTGGGACGCAGAGGCATGTGGAGCGCTAAATGTCCGCCTTGCGAGTTTTGCGGATGGCATGAATGTCGAGTTACGTGCGTTGGACGCAAGAAACAGGGCTTTCACGCCGCCGTGATCACTAGAGGCTGTGACGGGTGTGACTATTGAGGCTGATAATGCTGCTGTGATCGCTCGGCTGCAACAGATGTCCGTTTTGATGTCTTGTTAAACAAGTATTACGCAGTCAGCCGCCCCAGCACGATCGTTTGGCGTCCATCCCGACGGGTTGCTTCCCACACGTGACCGAGCAAGCCCAGAAAACCCAGCCCCGCCCACAAAACCCAACCATCTCCCCAACGCACAACATGAAGACCCGCCCACCTCACCACCGCAACAAAGACGCCACCACCTCCCCCAACGCAACAACCAGAAACCCAACCCCCGCAACAAACAGGCCAACCCACCACTCATCCCGCAACACCCAGAGTCGAAGCGACCTCCCACCGGAAGTCCCTCCCAGTCATGACATACGGCATAGGTCTACACCAAGAACCGCCACACCGCCCCGAGCCCATTGCGCCACCGCGTACGACTCGATACAACGGCAAATCTGCCGGTTGTCGCGAGGAGATCCCGTGAGACGTACGGTTTTGGCGCTCGTCCTGTTTGCTGCCAGCCTGGTGGCGCTGACTCCGCAGCCGGCCGCGGCGGCTACGCCGGTCGCGCCGTTGGCCAGTCCGCCGATGGGGTGGAACAGTTGGAACAAGTTCGGCTGCGACATCAACGAAAATCTGATCAAGCAGACCGCGGACGCGATGGTCGCGAATGGTCTGGATCGGCTCGGCTACCAGTATGTGAACATCGACGACTGCTGGATGGCCAGGACCCGTGACGGCGACGGGAAGCTGCAGGCGGATCCGACGCGTTTTCCGTCCGGCATCAAGGCGTTGGCCGATTACGTGCACGCGAAAGGTCTGAAACTCGGCATCTATTCCTCGGCCGGCACCGCCACCTGCGCCGGTTTCCCGGCGAGTTTGGATCACGAGACCGACGACGCGAACAGTTTCGCGGCCTGGGGCGTCGATTATCTGAAGTACGACAACTGCAACAACCTGGGCCGGCCGGCGCTGGATCGCTATCGTGCGATGGGAAACGCGCTGCGGGCGACTGGGCGGCCGATCGTCTACAGCCTGTGCAACTGGGGCTACGACAATCCATGGCAGTTCGGTCCGGCGACCGGAGCCAGCCTGTGGCGTACGACCGGTGACATCACCGACTCGTGGGACAGCATGACCTCGCTGCTCGACCAGCAGGCTGGCCTTGAGCCGTTCTCGCACCAGAGCGCGTGGAACGACCCGGACATGCTGGAGGTCGGCAACGGCGGCATGACCGATACCGAATATCGCGCTCACTTCAGCCTGTGGTCGCTGCTCAACGCGCCGCTGATCCTCGGCAACGACCTGCGCTCGATCCCGGCGGCGACCAAGGCGATCATCGGCAGTCCGGACGTGATCGCGGTCAACCAGGACTGGGGCGGCTCGCAGGGCCGGCGGGTGGCCGACTTCGGGGACACCGAGGTGTGGGCCAAGCCGATGTCCGACGGCTCGGTCGCGGTGGTCCTGTTCAACCGTACGGCCGCCGCCGCCACCGTCACGACCAGCGCCGCCGCCGTCGGCCTCGGCGGATCCACCGCGTACGGCCTCAAAGACCTGTGGTCCGGCGCGACCTCGACCACGAACGGCGGCATCTCGGCGACCGTGCCGTCGCACGGCGTCGTGATGTATCGCGTCAGCCGCGCCGGCACGGCACAGGCAGCACTCGGTGCCGGCAGCTACCAGGTCAGCGACCTGACCTGGCTCGACTCGTCCAACGGCTGGGGTCCGGTCGAGCGCGACCGTTCCAACGGCGAGCAGGCCGCCGGTGACGGCCGCGGTCTCTCGATCGGCGGCACGGCGTACGCGCGCGGCCTCGGCGCGCACGCGGACTCGGCCGTCCACCTGTGGCTCGGCGGGTCGTGTACGCGCTTCTCATCGTTTGTCGGCATCGACGACGAAGTCGGTGCGGGCAAAGGCGCCGTGAGGTTCGCGGTGTACGGCGACGGCCAGCTGTTGGCGTATTCGGACCTCAAGTCCGGTGGTCAGCCGGCGACCGCGCTCAACGTGCCGACGGCCGGCGTCAAGGCGTTGGAGCTGCGCGTCACCGATGGCCGCGACACGATCGACGATGACCACGCCGACTGGGCGAATGCGCAGGTGGTCTGCTCGGCGACCGGCACCGGTTCGTACGTCAGCGACCGGACCTGGTCGTCGGCGGCCAACGGCTTCGGACCGGCCGAGCGTGACCAGTCCAACGGCGAGCAGCCGGCCGGCGACGGCAACGTGCAGGACATCGCCGGTGCCTTCTATCCCAAGGGCGTCGGCGCGCATCCGGACAGCGACATCGCCTTCGCGGCCGGCGGCTGCAAGCGGCTGGTGGCGGTCGGCGGCGTCGACGCGGAGAACGCCGGTCGCGGAAGCGTGACGCTTTCGGTGGTCGGGGACTCGACGACGCTCTACACGAGTCCGACGGTGACCGCCGGAGCGCCGGTCGTCATCGACGTGGACATCACCGGTCGTACGACCGTCCACCTCGTCGTTGGCAACGCCGGCGACGGACCCGACTACGACCACGCCGACTGGGGAGACGTCAGCCTGGTCTGCTGAGTCCGCATGGCCACCATGCTTGCGTTCGATGCACGCATGGTGGCCATGCGACAGGATGAGCGGCATGCGCGTGGTCGGGTTGATGTCAGGCACGTCGTACGACGGGATCGACGTGGCGGTCGCCGAGCTGGAGCTGGCCGGCGACGAGATCGTCATGACGCCGGTGACAGACCGCCAGGTCGCGTATGACCGGGCGATCACCGAGCGCATCGCGGACATACTGCCACCAGCGCAAACGACCATCGAGCAGGTCTGCCAGCTGGACGCGCTGCTCGGCCAGGCGTACGCGCAAGCCGCCGCCGGTCACGGCGCCGACCTGGTCGTCTCGCACGGCCAAACGGTCTTCCACTGGGTCGACGACGGCCGCGTCGGCGGGACGCTCCAGCTCGGCCAGCCGGCCTGGATCGCGGCACACACCGGCGCACCGGTGATCTCCGACCTCCGCTCGGCCGACATCGCCGCCGGCGGCCAGGGCGCCCCGCTCGTGCCGGCCTTCGACGCGCTCCTGCTCGGCACGGACAAGCCGCGGGCGGCGCTCAACCTCGGCGGCATCGCCAACGCGACGATCATCAGGGACGGCTCGGTGATCGGCTATGACATCGGTCCGGCCAACGCGCTCATCGACCTGGCCGCCAGGAAGTTCTTCGACGAGTCGTACGACCGCGATGGCCAGCACGCGAGCCGGGGACACATCGACGAGCGACTGCTCAACGACCTGCTGGCCGAGCCGTACTATCGCCGCCAGCCGCCGAAATCCACCGGCAAGGAGCTGTTTCACCTCGGCTACCTGAACAGACATCTCAGGAGCGAACCAGCCGAGGACGTGCTCGCCACGCTGACCGAGCTGACCGCGCGTACGGTGGCCGACGAGCTCGACCGGCACGGCATCACCGAGGTCGTCGCCTCCGGCGGCGGCGTACGCAACCCCGAGCTGATGGCCAGGCTCAGGCGGCTCACCTCGGCCGCGATCGGCTCGATCGACGACCTCGGCATCCCCTCCGACGCCAAGGAGGCGTACGCCTTCGCCGTGCTCGGTTTCCTTTCCTGGCATGGCCTTCCGGCCGCCGTGCCGTCGGTGACCGGCGCGAGGACCGCGCGCATCCTCGGCTCCTACACGCCGGGCTCGGGTCCGCTGCGGTTGCCGGAGCCGCGTACGCACGCTCCGACCCGGCTCCGGATCCGCTGAAACCTCGCCGCCTGCTGGTGACTTAAGGAGGTGACAGTCTGACCGAAGGCGGGGGATCGAGTGGCCACAGCGACCGAACGTGAGCAGCTCGACACCATCTTCCGTGCCACGCACGGCCGGCTGGTGGTGGCGATGTACGCGCTGACCGGCGACCTCGGCGAGGCGCAGGACGTGGTGGCCGAGACGTTCGTCCGTGCCGTCGCGCACCGCCGCGTGCTTCTGGAGGCCGAGAAACCGGAGGCGTGGCTGCGTACGGTCGCGCGCAACATCGCCAGGCGCCGGTGGCGAAGAGCCACGCAGCTCACGTCGCTGCTGCGCCGGTCGGCCGATCCGCCACCGGTGTCCTCGGACTCCGCGCTGAACCGCGTCGCGCTGCTGGCCGTGCTGCGCAAGCTGCCGGCGCCGCAGCGCGAGGCGATCGCCCTGCATTACATCGCCGACCTGTCGGTTGCTGACATCGCGGTGACGCAAGGCGTGACGGTCAACGCCGTCAAGTCACGGCTCGCCCGCGGTCGCGCGCGGCTTGCCGAGCTGCTCGGTGAGGACAGCGCCGAAGACCTCGACATCGCCATCACCTCGAGGAGCGAATCCGCATGAAGGCGTCCGACTACCAGGAGCTGCGCGAGGAAATCGTGCGTACGGTCGAGCTGCCCGACCTCGACGAGATCCACCGGCGCGGCCGGCGCCGCCAGATCGCCACCAACCCGACCTGGGCTATCGGCGCGGTCGCGATCGTGATGGCCGCGGTGTTCGTCGCCGTCTCGGTGACCTCCCGGCCGGCGCCGCCGCCCGGCATCGCCGACCGGCCGGATCTCGGCACGCCGGTGCATCTCGCGCTGCAGGGTGAGCGGATTCCCGCCGACGGTCCGTTCGGCGTGCTCAACAGCATCACCATCGACAAGTGGACGACGTACGCGCTCGCGCGCAGCTCCGCCGGCATCGCGCTGGTGCGTACGTTCGACGGCGGCACCACCTGGCAGGCCTGGACGCTGCCGAAAGAGCTCGCGGCGCAGAAGCTGGTCGGCTTCGACTCGGCCGGCCCCGGCCAGGCCGTCAGCCTGATCGTCAACCGCGGCGGAGTCTCGTACAAGGGCGGCAAGGACATCCTCTACGTCAGCCTCGACGGCGGACAGAGCTGGTCGAAGGAGCCGGCGCTCGGCGCGCCGGTCGACGCGTTTCCGGCCGGCTGGCCGCTGGACGTACGCCAACGGCAGGTCGTGGCCATCGATCCGAGCAACGGTGTGCCGCATCCGTTGGTGAAGAAGTGGTCGGCCGACTATCCGTATCTCGGTGAGTCCCGGGTCATGCAGGCTAAGGACGGATCGCTGTGGCGCGCGACCGGCTTCGCGTACGTCGAGAAGCTCGACCTGCGCGTCGAGGTCAGCCGCGACCGCGGCCGCACCTGGTCGGCGGCGAAGGTGCCGTCAGCGCCGGCCGGCTACGAGCAGGCCTACGCCACCGTCGCCAGCTACGACGGCCGCACCGCGTACGCACTCGTCAACGAGATGGAGCTGCATCAGAAGGGCTTCCCGGCCAGCGTCGGAGCGCTCTACGTCAGTCATGACGGCGGCGCGACCTGGAGCCTGGTCAGCCGCGGAGCGGTGACCGCGGGATCGGGGTTGGCCGTCCTGCCCAACGGCACCTTGCTGGCCAGCAAGGTCGAGAGCGGCGCTGGGCCTGACGCCGGCCAGTGGCTGATGGCCAGCCGCGACGGCGGCCGGAGCTTCCAGGAGGCTTCCGGGGTCGGCGGCGGTCCCGGCACGATCTGGGTGCGGTTCATGCGGTCGGCCACCGGCGGCTATGTCGTCCTCACGCTGACCGGACGTGGTGGCGAGCCGACCGTGAACCGCTGGTACGTGACGACCGACGGCATGACCTGGACGCCGGCGCCGGAGCCACCCCGCTCCTCCACGACTCCATGGGACGTGAACGCCAGTCCCAACCGCTGAAGAGCCTGTTGGTAAACGGTGGCACGCGATAGCCGAGCCCAAACGCAGCCTGCCGGCACCGGACAAAACCCACCATGGCGCTGCTATTTGGGGCTCCGTCCGGCACCGGCAGAGCGACGTGTGGACCTCGACTCTCACGCACCACCGTTTACCAACAGGCTCTGATCCTTCGTACGGGTACATACTGGACTTTGTGCCGACACCATTCGCGTACACCGGATCCACCTCGACCGGCATCGCGGCCAGCATCGAGGCCGGCGTGCGATCCGGCGAGCTCGCGCCGGGCGACCAGCTGCCGGCGGTGCGTACGCTCGCCGCTCAGCTTACGGTCAGCCCAGGGACGGTCGCCGCCGCCTACCGGATGCTGCGCGAGCGCGGCGTCGTGGAAACCGGCGGCCGGCGCGGCACGCAGGTGCGCGCGGCGCCGGCGCTGGCCGGCCGCTCGACGCTGCGGCTGCCGGTGCCGGCCGGCGCGCGCGATGTGTCCACCGGTAGTCCGGATCCGCAGCTGTTGCCGCTGCTCACCGGCCATCTGCACGCCATTCCGGCGCAGCCGGTGCTCTACGACGAAGGCGCGCTGGTGATCGATCCGCTGGCGCGGCTGGCGCGTGAGCGGCTGGCCGCCGACGGCGTCGCCGCGCCGGGCCTGACGGTTGCCAGCGGCGCGCTGGACGCCATCGAGCGCGTACTCGCGGCGCACTTGCGGCCTGGCGACCAGGTCGCGGTCGAGGATCCGGGCTGGGCCAACCTGCTGGACCTGATCGCGTCGATGGGGCTGACGGTAGAGCCGGTGCGGGTCGACGAGGACGGTCCGGTGCCGGAGTCGGTGGCGGCCGCTTTTCGCCGCGGCGTACGCGGGTTGGTCATCACCTCGCGCGCGCAGAATCCGACCGGCGCCAGCATGTCGGCCGCGCGTGCGGCCGAACTGCGAACGCTGATCGCACAATATTCGGCCGCCGTTGTGCTGGAGGACGACCACATCGGCGAGCTGGCGAGCACCGGCTTCCATCCGGTCGCCGACGCGGCTGCCAACTGGGCCGTGGTTCGGTCGGTGTCCAAGCCGTACGGACCCGATCTGCGGTGCTCGATCCTGGCCGGCGACGAGCAGACCATCTCACGGGTCGAAGGCCGCTACGGCCTGGCGGCGCGCTGGGTCTCGACGGTGTTGCAGTCGCTGGTGGTGTCGCTGTGGTCGGATCCGGAGGTCGCTGCCCTCGTGCGACGCGCGCGGACGTCGTACGACCAGCGGCGCGCCAGCCTGGTCGAGGCGCTGGCGGCGAAAGGCATTGCCGCGTACGGAAAATCCGGGTTGAACGTGTGGATCCCGGTGCCGGACGAGACGTCCGTCTGCGCGCGACTGCTCGACGCCGGCTGGGTGGTCGCGCCAGGCCGGATGTACCGGATCGCCAGCGAGCCGGGCGTACGCATCACCATCAGCACGCTCGACACCGCCGACATGCCCGGCCTGGCCGACTCGGTCGCCGCCGCGTTGCGTCCACGCGCACGCTCGTACGCGGTCTAGGGTTTGCCGGTGGCCGACACCAAACAGCGCCTGATCGACGGCGCGATGGCGGCGCTGCGCGAACATGGGATCGCCGGCGTGTCCGCGCGTACGATCGCGACCGCTGCCGGCGTCAACCAGGCGCTGGTCTTCTATCACTTCGGCAGCGTCGACCAGCTGCTGGCCACCGCCTGCCAGGTCGCCTCGAAAGCGCGCGTCGACGCGTACAGGGAGCGCTTCGCCGCCGCCACCTCGCTGCGCGACCTGCTCGATGTCGGCCGCGACATGTTCGACGCCGAGCGCGAGCTCGGCAACGTCTCGGTGCTGGCACAGTTGCTGGCCGGCGCGCAGACCGACCAGAAGCTCGCCGAGCCGGTCGCGGCCGCGCTGCGGCTCTGGACCAACGAGATCGAAGGCGTGCTGCGGCGGCTGCTCGCCCACTCGCCGGTCGCCGAGGTCGCCGACATTCCGGGCCTGACCGACGCGGTCGCCGCCGCCTTCGTCGGACTCGAACTTTTCGGCGGTGTCGACGATGCCGCCGCGCAACGCGCGTTGTCCGCACTCGACCAGCTCGCCATCCTGGTGGAAGTGGTCGACGACCTCGGTCCGGTCGCGCGGCGCGCGCTCGCCTCGCGGCTGCGGAAACGGTCAGCCGAGTAGGCCGACCAGCCGGTCCAGGCCGCTTCTGATCAGTTGGCCGTACGCGTCGTCGCCGAGTGTGCCGATCGTGGCTTCCGCCTGCGCCACGTGCTCGCGAGCGCTGTCGAGGTCACCGATTTTCCGGTAACACTCGGCAAGGTTGAGGTGCAGTGACGGATAGAGCGCGGCCACCGGCATCTCGACGCCGGCCTCGGCCTGCCGCTCGTCGGTGATCAGCGGCGCCGCCTCGAGAGCGCGCTGATCCCACAGCAGCTCGTCGCGTACGTCGTCCTGCGCGTCGGCCATGGAATGCGCCACTACGCACCGATGCAGCGGATCGCCCTGCTCGCCGCCGATCTCGTCCCAGATGCTGGCGAACATCTCGCGGGCCGCCTCGCGTTTGCCGCTGTGGTTGAGCTGCGTGGCCTCGCCGATCCGCAGGATCGTGGGGTCGGTGATCGGCATCCTAAGAGCGTACGCGCGGCCGCCGACGGACGAGATCGACCTTCGGGCGCGTACGCCGGCGCGGGTTGATCCGCGGCGGCCTGCGTCGCGGCTGGCGGCGGACCGGCGAGACGTGCAGGCCATATCTGGCCCACAGAACGCGTTGTACGAGCAGCGTCACGGTGCCCGCGACGAACATGCCGGCGAGGTTGATGCCGAGCTGGATCAGCGACGCGTTGACCTCGCTCCAGTGCCCCAGCGCGATCGCCACCGCGATGTTGCCGGCCGCCGGCACGGTCGTGACCGAGATGAAGACACCGACCAGCGCCGACGATTTTCCGGCGGTGATCGACAGAATGCCGGCGATGCCGGCCAGCACGGCGACGATGAACGACCAGTGGTCGGGATGGATGATGAAGCTGGTCAGCGGGCGTACGCCCAGGTCGCCGGGGTGGATCCAGCCGAACAGCCGGCTGACCGCCGCGCACGCCAGCGTGATCGCGATCGCCGCGGCGAAGCCGAGCACGAGCGTACGGACGGCCCCGCCGATCAGCCGGAGGTCGCGCCGCAGCACGCCGAAGCAGATCGCCGCCACCGGGCCAAACTCTGGTCCCAGCACCATGGCGCCGACGATCAGGATCGGCTGGTCGAGCAGCGCGCCGATCGCGGCGATCTGGGTGGCCAGCGCCAGAAACGCCAGGAAGGCCCAGGTGAGCCGCGCGTCCGCGGCCGTACGCGCCGCCAGGTCTTCCCACACGACGGCGTCGTCCGGGTCGCCTGGGGCGACCTCCTCGGCGGTCTCGGCGGCCGTGGAGATCGACAGGTCGATCTGCTCGACGCTGATGCCGCCGCTGTCCTTCAGGCCGAGCGTCTTCAGGTCTTCGAGCACGCCGTTCGCGGCTTCGCGAGCCACGTCGAACTCGACCACGTCGCCGGCCGGCCGGCGCGCGGCTCCCGGGTAGCTGATGACGTTGACGACCGCCGGGCAGCAGTCGGCGACCTCCAGGACCTGGTCGGTCGTGGACGGCGGGGTGATCACTCGTACGTGCAGCACGGGGTGATTCTGACACTGAGACAATCGTGTCTCACCTGATACACTTTCATCTCATGGCGGACAAGGACGCGGTGCTCATGGCGGCGGCCCACCTGCTCGTACGTGAGCCGGCGGCGTCGATGGCCGAGGTGGCGAGCGCGGCCGGCATCAGCCGCGCCACGCTGCACCGGCTGGTCGACGGTCGCAAGGCATTGGTACGCGAGCTGGCCGAGCTGGGAATGCGGCGCGGCCGCGAGGCCGTACGTGCCGCCGACCTGGCCAGCGGCGATCCGCGCGAGGCCTACCAGCGGCTGGTCGACGGGCTCGTACCGATCGCCGACCTGTTCAACCTGCTCTATCGCGAGCAGACCGCCGACGAGATGTACGCGCAGGCCGCCGAGCTGGACGACGCCATCACGGCACTCTTCCAGCGCGGCCAGCGGACCGGTGCGTTTCGTACGGACATGACCGCGGCGTGGATGACCGAAGCGTTCTATTCGCTGCTCGGCGGCGCCGCGATGGCCGCTCAGCAGGGCCGGTTGGCCAGCCGGGACGTCGGCCTGATGACGACCCAGACGCTGCTCGCCGGCATAACGACCAAGGAGGAGACGGCGTGAGTGCCAACCGCCGTTGGATAGCGCTGAGCACGCTCGTGCTCGCTTTGTTGTTGATCTCCATCGACGCGACCGTGCTCGGCCTCGCGCTGCCGCATCTGGCCGAGGACTTGCGGCCGAGTGCCACGCAGGTGCTGTGGATCGGCGACGTCTACGGGTTCGTACTGGCCGGCCTGCTGGTCACGATGGGCAGCCTGGGCGACCGGATCGGCCGTAAGAAGCTGCTGATGATCGGAGCGGTCGGCTTTGGCCTCGCGTCGATCCCGGCCGCCTTCGCGCCGACCGCCGAGGTGCTCATTGCCTCGCGCGCGCTGCTCGGCGTGGCCGGCGCGACGCTAATGCCGTCGACGCTTTCGTTGATCCGCAACATCTTCACCGACCCGAAGGAGCGGTCGGTCGCGATCGGCGTGTGGTCGGCGATGGCCTCGGCCGGTGCCGCGGTCGGGCCGCTGGTCGGCGGCCTGTTGCTGGACCACTTCTGGTGGGGCTCGGTCTTCCTCATCAACGTGCCGGTGATGGTGTTGCTGGTCGCGGTCGGCATGGTGGTGTTGCCGGAGTCGCGTGACCCCCACCCCGGCCCGTGGGACCTGCCGAGTGTCGGCCTGTCGATGGTCGGCATCATCGGCGTCGTCTACGCCATCAAGGAAATCGCCGCGTACGGTGTCGCGCATCCGCTGCCGTGGCTGGCCGGTGTGGTCGGCGCGATCGCGCTCTATCTCTTTGCCAGGCGGCAAAACCGGCTGCACTCGCCGTTGGTGGAGATCCGGCTGTTTACCAATCCGCGGTTCTCCGGAGCGGTGGCGGCCGACCTGATGACGATCGTCGGGCTGACCGCGGTGGTGTTCTTCCTGTCGCAGTTTCTCCAACTGGTCCAGGGATATTCCGCACTTGAGGCCGGTCTGCGCGAGCTGCCGGCGGTCGGTGGCGCTGCGGTCGCGGCGCTGGCCGCCGGCTGGCTGGCCAGCCGAACGTCCGCGCGTCTGATGGTGACGACCGGTCTCGCGATGGTCGGCGCCGGCCTGGCCGCGATTGTCATGCTCGAGCGGACCACGCCGTACCTGCCGATCGCGGTGATCATGGTGGTGATCGGTCTCGGTGCCGGCCTGTCGACCACGGTCACCGCCGACCTGATCATGAGCAGCGTACGAAAGGAGAAGGCCGGCGCCGCGTCGGCGATCTCGGAGAGCGCGTACGAGCTAGGGTCAGCGCTCGGCATCGCCATCCTCGGCACCATGTTGACCGCCTTCTACCGTGCTCAGGTGGTCGCGCCGCCCGGGTCGGACGTGTCTGCCGTACGCGACTCGATCGGTGGCGCTGTGGTGGAGGCGGCGAAGCTGCCGGCCCGGCTGGCCGCTGGTCTGCTCGAGTCCGCTCAGACGGCGTTTGTCGGTGGCCTGCGGATCGCCGCCGCGGCCGGTGCGGTCCTGCTCGTGGCGGCCGCCGTCGCGGCGTGGTTCACACTCCGCCGTCAACCTGCGGAAGTCGACGAGGAGCGAGCGTCCGTACGCGTACCGTGATGTTGATTCTTGTCGCTTTACGCGGATAATTGTCGGTCTTTGCCTGGTTGTAGCGGCCTGTGGATGTCAAGACACCAGAAGCAAACTCTTTACAACGTTGCGGAGATGCGACAGAGTGATGCCGATCTCAGATGGTGTCTCACATTCAGGCGGTGCGAGTGCGGCGGTCGGCGGTTGACCTGATCCGCCGCAGCCGCGCGCCCCGGCGAAGACACTTCCGGGCGGCCGGGTAGACGACCCGGCCGCTCTCGACCTACTCCAGGACGCCGGCTTCTGGCTGCCGGTTCCCCGTAGCCCACCTCACGGAGGTCATCCGATATGTCAGACTCGACGCCTTTCAGTGGACCCTTCAGCGGACTCAGCCGCCGTGGCTTCCTGCGCGCCGCCGGTGGCGTGGCGCTGGCCGGCGCGACCGGCGCCGGCCTGGCCGCGTGCGGTTCGAACACCGGCAGGGCCAGCGGTGGCTCCGGCACGTTGCAGCAGTGGTATCACCAGTACGGCGAGCAGGGCACGCAGCAGGCGGCGCTGAAGTTCGCCAAGGCATACAAGGACGCCACCGTCAACGTCACGTGGACGCCTGGTGACTACGCCTCGAAGCTGGCCAGTGGTCTGCTTTCCAGCAGCGCGCCGGATGTTTTCGAGTCGCAGCTCAACATCGAATACATCAAGTCCGGTCAGGTCGCGCCGCTGGACGACATTTTCGCCTCGGTGAAAGACGACTTCACCGACGCCGACATCAAGCTGAACACGTACGAAGGCAAGATCTACGGCATCCGGATGATCGACGACCCGCAGATCCTGTACTACCGCAAGAGCCTGTTCGCCAAGGCCGGCGTCCAGCCGCCGAACACGTTCGACGAGCTGATCGCGGCGGTCAAGAAACTCAGCACCGGCAAGGTGAAGGGCGCGTACTTCGGCAGCCAGAACGTCATCACCGACCACATCGCGGCGTATTTCGCCGCGGCCGGTGCGCCGATCATCACCGACGACCACAAGTCCGGCGTACTCGACCCGAAGGTGATCGCGGCCTTCGCCAAACTGCGCGAGTTCTACACCAGCGGTGGCGTGTTGCAGAGCGCGCCGACGGAGTGGACGGACCCAAGCGCGTTCATCCAGGAGCTGGTCGCGATCCAGTGGTGTGGCCTGTGGGCTCTGCCGCAGATCCAGAAGGCGTTCGGCGACGACTTCGGCGTCATGCCGATCCCGGCCTTCGGACCGCAGGGCAAGAAGGCGGTCTACAACGGTGGTTGGACGCAGTTTGTCAACGCCAAGAGCAAAAACCTCGACGCGGCCAAGAAGTTCGTGAAATGGCTGTGGATCGACCAGACGCAATACCAGGAGGAGTGGTCGCTGAGCTACGGTTTCCACATTCCGCCGCGCAAGAGCGTCGCCGCCAAGGCGAGTAAGCTGCAGAGCGGACAGGCGGCCGAGGTGGTGAAGCTGGCCGGCCAGTACGGTTTCGGCGACAACATCGCGTTCACGCCGAAGATGGCGACCGCCATCGGTGACGCCGGCAACAAGATCATCCGCAGCGGTGCCGATCCCAAGACCGCGCTGACCACCGCCGACGGCGTCGTCCAGTCCGAGCTGAAGAGGCTGTTCGGGTGAGCGGCACGCAGACCACTTCCGCCGTGCCGGCGGCCGGGTCTGCTGGCCGGGCATCCTCGGCATCGCCCAGAAAACGGCGGGTACGCGGCACGACGGGCGCATTTTGGCTGTTCGTCGGGCCGTTCCTGCTGGGCCTCGCGATCTTCATCTACGTGCCGATCGTGTGGAGCCTGGTCCTCAGCTTCTTCCGGGCTCAGAACACGGTCGTGCCCGACGTGTTCGTCGGCGTCAAGAACTATGTTGACATGCTCACCGACAGCGCGTTTCTCGGCAGCCTGTGGACCTTCACGCTGTTCGGCATCTTCATCGTGCCGACCACGTACGTGATCGCGCTCGGCCTGGCCGTGCTGATCAACCGCGCCAGGTTTGCGCGTGCGTTCTTCCGGTCGGCGATCTTCATCCCGGCGGCCTGCTCGTACGTGGTCGGCGCGCTGGTGTGGAAGCTGTCGATCTTCAACGGCGTACGTTTCGGCCTGGCCAACACACTGCTGGGCATGTTCGGCATCGACCCGGTGGCGTGGCTGTCCGGCACCGGCGATTTTCCCTGGTACTGGCCGGTCGTGGTGACCGCGCGGCTGTGGCTGCAGGTCGGTTTCTACATGATCCTGCTGCTGGCCGGTCTGCAACAGATCCCCAACAATCTCTACGAGGCGGCGTACGTGGACGGCGCCAAACCGGGGTGGCAGACGTTCATCCACGTCACGCTGCCCGGTCTGCGGACCACCTCGGTCGCCGTGCTGATTTTGTTGCTCATCAACGCTTATCAGGCCTTCGATGAGTTCTACAATCTGCTCGGCAACGTGCCGTACGCACGACCACCGCTGGTTTACCTGTATTACACGGCACTGGGCGCTGCGCAGGATTATGGCCACGGCAGTGCCGGTGCGTTGATCCTGTCGCTGATCATCGCGATCGTGACGATCTTCCAGGCTCGCGTGCTCGGCTTCGGAAAGGCTGACTGATGGCGTTTTCCTTGCTGGCGCCCAAACCGGTCGGCGCGGTCGGCCAGAGCGGCGGTGTGCGGTCGATCCTCGGGACGATCGTGCGTTACACCGTCCTGGTGATCGCTGCGATCCTGTTTCTGCTGCCGTACTATCTGATCCTGCGCAACGGGCTGTCGTCGGAGAAGGACATCACGTCCCCGGACTGGACGTTTTTCCCGAGCAGCATCCACTGGGAAAACATCACCGAGCTGTTCACCGACCCGTCGGTGCCGATGGCCGGCGCGATGCTCAACTCGGCGCTCATCGCGGTCGTGCAGACCTTCGGCCAGCTGCTGTTGGGGTCGATGGCTGGTTACGGGTTGGCGCGCATCCCGTACAAGCACGCCAACAAGATTTTCTACGCCGTGCTGGTGACGCTGATGATCCCCAGCGCGGTGACGTTCGTACCGAGCTTCGTGCTGGTTTCCTCGCTGGGCTGGGTTTCCGACCTGCGCGGCCTGATCATCCCCGGCCTGTTCTCCGGTTTCGTGGCCTTCCTGTTCCGGCAGTTCTTCCTGAACTTCCCGATCGAGCTGGAGGACGCGGCCAGGGTCGACGGCCTGAGCTACTGGGGGACGTTCTGGCGGATCGTTTTCCCCAACTCACTGCAGTTCTACGCGGCGATCGCGGTCATCACGTTCATCGCCGCGTGGAACTCCTTCCTCTGGCCGCTGGTGATCGGCCAGGATCCGTCGTCGTGGACCGTACAGGTGGCACTGTCCACGTTCATCACCGCACAGACGATCAACCTGCACGAGGTGTTCCTCGGAGCGGCGGTGTCGATCTTGCCGCTGGTCCTGGTTTTCCTTTTCCTGCAGCGCTACCTCGTCGAGGGCGTGGCCCAGACGGGGATCAAGGGCTGATCCGACTCACCGGGTGAGGAGAGTGCGTCCATGACCGAAGTGTCGCGCCGTGCCGTGATGCGCGGGGCCGGAGCTCTGGGTTTGGGAGGGATGGCGGCAATGATGGGATCGACCGCGGCGTTCGGCGCGCCGGCGTCGTCGGGACGGCTGTCGATCAGCTCGGAGCCGTTTGGCAAGACGACCGACGGCGTCGCCGTCGAGCGTTACACTTTTGGCTCCGCGCATGGCATCCAGGTGCAGATGCTGACTTACGGCGCGACCATCCAGACGATCACCGCGCCGGACCGGCACGGCAAGCGCGCCAGCATCGTGCTCGGCCTGCCGACGCTGGCCGACTACATCGCCAAGAGTCCGTATTTCGGCGCCACCATTGGCCGTTACGGCAACCGGATCGCCAAAGGCAAGTTCTCGATCGACGGCAAGTCCTACCAGATCCCCACCAACGACGGCGAGAACGCGCTGCACGGCGGGCCAGTCGGCTTCGACAAGAAGGTCTGGAAGGCCACCGTCATCAAGGAAGCCTCGCGCGTCGGCGTGAGTTTTCATTACGTCAGCCCAGACGGCGAGATGGGCTTCCCCGGGACGCTGGACACCACGGTCGCGTACACACTGAACACCCGCGGCGAGCTGACCCTGGAATACAAAGCCACGACTGACAAACCGACGATCGTCAACCTCACCAACCACGCCTATTTCAACCTGGCGGGGGAGGGGAACGGCTCGGTCGAAGGCCAACTCCTCCAGGTCAGCGCGGACGCCTTCACGCCGGTGAACAGCAAGCTGATCCCGACCGGACAGCTGCCTCCGGTGGCCGGCACGCCGTTTGACTTCCGGCGTGGGAAGCCAATCGGCAAGGACATCCGCGTCGGCCACGAACAGATCCTGATCGGTCCCGGTTTCGACCACAACTGGGTCCTGAACAACTATGACGGGAAAACCGTCCGCCAGGTGGTGCGCGCGTACGATCCGGAAAGCGGCCGCTGGCTGACCTGTTCTACTGATCAGCCGGGCGTGCAAATCTATTCCGGCAATTTCCTCAACGGCTCCTTCACCGGTCTCACCGGTCGCACGTACCGACAAGGTGACGCCTTTACCTTGGAAACCCAGCACTATCCCGACTCGCCGAACCAGCCCAACTTCCCCTCGACGGTGTTGCGGCCCGGCCAGGTGTATTCCACGAAGACGGTGTACGGCTTCGGGGTCGGCTGAGGTAGATGTGGGGCCAGCGCCGGAGAGGTGGCTCTCCGGCGCTGGTCTTTGGTGTTCTGTGGTTGAGCGCCAGCGTTTTGGCGCGTGGGCTTTGGCGCGTGGGTTTGTAAGTAGTTGAGTTTTGATGATTGAGGGGGTGGTTGGTTTTTCGCCTGCGCGGCGGGCGCTCCTGCGCGGAGGGCGACCTCAAGGGGAGGGGCGCGCGGGGTTTCGTTGTTGGTTCTGTTGGGTGCCACGGGTGCGGTTTCGTGCGGGGTGCGGACCAGGAGTGTGGCTGGGGCGCCGGCGGTGCCGTGGCGTCCCGATGGGTGGCGCGAGGGTCCAGCATGTGGGACGCAAAGGCATGTGGAGCGCTAAATGTCCGGTTTTCGAGTTTCGCGGATGGCATGAATGTCGAGTTACTTGCGTTGGACGCAAGGAACAAGGCTTTCACGCCGCCGTGATCCCCGGAGGCTGTGGCGGGTGTGACTACTGAGGCTGATAATGCTGTTGTGACTACGAGGCTGCAACAAATGTCCGTTTTGATGTCTTGTTAAACAAGTATTACGCAGTCAGCCGCCCCAGCACG
Source organism: Fodinicola acaciae (assembly GCF_010993745.1). Taxonomy (NCBI): domain Bacteria; kingdom Bacillati; phylum Actinomycetota; class Actinomycetes; order Mycobacteriales; genus Fodinicola; species Fodinicola acaciae. The sequence goes on along the minus strand of NZ_WOTN01000001.1, from coordinate 3,125,266 downwards.
ATCGTTTGGCGTCCATCCCGACGGGTTGCTTCCCATACGTGACCTGGCTTGCTCGTTCTCCCCGTCGGCGGGCGCAGCCAACCACATTTTCGGAGGGGCCGCCGCCAAACAAACGCAACCACCCACCCAGGCTCGGCGGCCCCTCCGAAAATGTGGTTCCCTTCAGGGCGCCGACGGGGAGAACGAGCAAGCCCCGGAAGACCCGACCCCGCACGCAACCGCCGCCCGCACCCCTATGCACACCGATTGGCATCCACGCGCCCCCTCCCTTGAGGTCGCCCTCCGCGCAGGAGCGCCCGCCGCGCAGGCGAAAAACCCAGCCACCCACCCCACGCAACAACCAAGAGACGCAACCACCCCCAAACGCAACAAACATGAAGACGCAACCACCTCTCCAACGCGACAAAGGGACGACGCACCCACCTCCGCACCGCAACACCCGAATCCCCCACTCACTCACTCACTCACCCCCACTCACCCCCACCACCACCGCAACACATCACGCCGCACCACCTCCTCTGCGCAACGCGCGAAGCCGCACCACCACCACCACCACGACCACCACCACAACGCCCGACCCCGCACCCCTCGCTTTAACGCACACCCGGCGCCGCACTGCCACATACCAGTAGGTACAAACACGCGTGACCTAAGCTCATACCCGTGCGACTGAGTGAGTTCTGGGAGCGAATGGAGCTCCAGTTCGGCGTCGGGTACGCGTCGTCGGTGGCTGCGGACCAGGTGATCGCGCAGCTCGGCGGCCGTACGGTCAATCAGGCGCTCGCCGAAGGCGAGTCGGCGAAGGCGGTCTGGCGGGCTGTCTGCCAGGCGTTCGACGTGCCGGCGAAACTTCGCTAGACGAGTTTCGGCGTGTCGCCGTACACCCTCGAACACCTGTTCGGTACAGTTTCCACACCTCGAGTTCTCGTCCACAGATCGGCGGGGCTCACCGCAAAATGTCCGACCCTCCCCGTACGGTCGGACGCAACGGAACAACCGACGACCAACAGGTGGGGCACTCATGGCAGCACCAGATCGCGGCAAGGCCCTTGACTTGGCCCTCGCGCAGATCGACAAGCAGTTCGGCAAGGGCTCGATCATGCGGCTCGGCGAGCGTGGCAACGTGCCGGTCGAGGTCATCCCGACCGGTTCGATCGCGCTGGACGTGGCGCTGGGGATCGGCGGCTATCCGCGCGGCCGAGTGATCGAGATCTACGGTCCGGAGTCCTCCGGTAAGACCACCGTCGCGCTGCACGCGGTGGCCAACGCGCAGGCCGGCGGCGGCATCGCGGCCTTCGTCGACGCCGAGCACTCGCTCGATCCCGACTACGCCAAGGCGCTCGGCGTCGACACCGACGCGCTGCTGGTCTCCCAGCCGGACACCGGTGAGCAGGCGCTGGAGATCGCCGACATGCTGGTCCGCTCCGGCGCGCTGGACATCATCGTGATCGACTCGGTGGCCGCGCTGGTGCCGCGCGCCGAGATCGAGGGCGAGATGGGGGACAGCCACGTCGGCCTGCAGGCCCGGCTGATGAGCCAGGCGCTGCGCAAGATGACCAGCGCGCTCAACAACTCCAACACCACCGCCATCTTCATCAACCAGTTGCGCGAGAAGATCGGCGTCATGTTCGGCTCGCCGGAGACCACCACCGGTGGCCGCGCGCTGAAGTTCTACGCGTCCGTACGGTTGGACGTGCGGCGGATCGAGACGCTCAAGGACGCCGGCGACGCGGTGGCCAACCGCACCAGGGTCAAGGTCGTGAAGAACAAGGTGGCTCCGCCGTTCAAGCAGGCCGAGTTCGACATCCTGTTCGGCCACGGCATCAGCCGCGAGGGCTCGCTCATCGACGTCGGCGTGGAGCAGGGCCTGGTCCGCAAGTCCGGTGCCTGGTACACCTACGAGGGCGACCAGCTCGGCCAGGGCAAGGAAAACGTCCGCAAGTTCCTGATGGACAACCCCGACCTGGCCGACGAGATCGAGAAGCGGATCAAGGAGAAGCTGGGGGTCGGCGCGACCGTCGACGCCGACGCGACCGCACCGGAGCCGGTGGACTTCTAGGTGCGCGACCGACTTCCTGCTCCGGGTCGCTCAGGTCGATCGACCAGTGAACCCCCTCCAGGTGACCCTGAAGACGACCCGGGTGACCCGGAGCAGGTAGCCAGACAGATCTGCCTGCGGCTGCTGACCGACCGCGCGCGCACCCGCACCGAGCTGGAGACCGCGTTGCGCAAGCGTGACGTGCCGGACGAGGTCGCGGCCGGCGTGCTCGACCGGTTCACCGAGGTCGGCCTGATCGACGACACCGCATACGCGCAGGCGTGGGTCGAGACCAGGCAGCGCGGCCGCGGGCTGGCTCGCCGCGCGCTGGCCGCCGAGCTGCGCCGCAAAGGCGTGGATCCGGGGGCGGTCGAGCAGGCGCTGGATCGCGTCGACCCGGAGGCCGAGCGTGCCGCCGCGGTCGAGCTGGTACGCAAGCGGCTGCGCGGCATGACCGGCCTGCCGCCAGAGGTGGCCGCGCGCCGGCTGCACGGCATGCTGGCGCGCAAGGGCTATCCGGCCGAGCTGGCGACCGCGGTCGTACGTGCCGAGCTCGACGGCCTGGAGCCGGAGCAGTCCCTCTAACCGCACAAACAAGACATTCGGCGCAGACTGCGAGCGCTTCGCCTGTCAAGGGCCAGTAAGCACCTTATGGCCGGTTAAGGTTCCGTTAAGGTCCGCTCCGGATCTTGTCGGCGTGTCCGCGCCTGTGAATCTCAACGCACGAAGTGGCGGTCTCGACGTATTTGTCCTACTTACCTCACCGGTTTGTCCGACTTACATAGACACGCCGTCGCACTCAGCTTGACCGGCTGTGGCGACCGCCATAGCCTCAGAAATTACCGAATGAGGAGCCCGCATACCTGCGGGTAACGGACTGCGCGACTACATAACGCACGACAACGATGTCACGACGAACCGGGCCCTGAAGCCCGTCTGATCGACCGTCGCGAGACGGTTGTTTGTTCGCCGACCGATCACCGGTCGGGTGGGTTCTGTGGCGGTGGCGATACGTCGCTGCTCCAGAATCGTCTCCGCAGCCGTGCCGTGGCACGGTGTGGCTCCTCTGGCGGGAGCATGCGCTGATGCATGTTTCCAGCGGTCGCCTTCGCGGCGGCGTGGCATGAGGAGTGTGCGATGGGCATGGAGCAGTTGGCGCTGACGCTCGTCGTCGTCTTCGTCGCCGTGGTGGCCGGCGGGATCCTGGTGCTGTTCGTCGCGCGCAAACTCGGCATCACGCAGCAAGGCCCACGCAGCGCTGAGCCCACCTCGGCCGACACACCCTCTGCAACGAACGAACCGGTTGCCGCGGTTCCGGACGTGACGGTCAGCAAAGAGGCCAGCAAGGAGGCCGCGGCGCAGATCGCCGCCGAGGCCGAGCGGCTGCTCGCCGAGGCGCGTACGTCCGCCGCCGACATCACCGCCGAGGCCCGCCGGCGCGCCAGCGAGGAGCTGGCCGGCGCTCGCGAGGAGGCGCAGCGCACCATCCAGCGTGAGCTCGGTGAGCGTACGGAGTCGATCCGCCGCCTGCAGTCCGAGCTGGAGCGCCGCGAGGCACGCGCGACCGAGCGCGAGAAGCGGCTGGACACCCAGGCCAACCGGCTGGAGCAGCGCGGCCACGAACTGGCCGAGGCCGAGTCGGCGGCGGCCGTACGCGAGACCGCGCTGGCCGAGCGCGAGCAGGCGGCCGAGGCGGCGGAGGCGGCGCGCACCGCCGAGCTGGAGCGGATCGCCGGCCTGACCGCCGAGGACGCCAAGACCGAACTGGTCAAGAGCATCGAGACCCAGGCCAAGCGCGACGCGGCGCTGCTGGTGCGCGACATCGAGGCGGAGGCGCGATCCAACGGCGAGCAGCGGGCCCGCAGCATCGTCGTCGACGCGATTCAGCGGGTGGCCAGCGAGCAGACCGCGGAGAGCGTGGTCGCCGTGCTGCACCTGCCGGGCGACGAGATGAAGGGCCGGATCATCGGCCGCGAAGGCCGCAACATCCGCGCGTACGAGTCGGTCACCGGAGTCAACCTGATCATCGACGACACACCCGAAGCGGTGCTGCTGTCCTGCTTCGACCCGGTACGCCGGGAGATCGGCCGCATCACGCTGGAGAAGCTGGTGCTCGACGGCCGGATCCATCCGCACCGGATCGAGGAGGTCTACGAGCAGTCCAAGGCCGAGGTCGAGCAGCTCTGCCAGCGCGCCGGCGAGGACGCCATCGTCGACGTCGGCATCACCGACGTACACCCCGAGCTGGTGACCCTGCTCGGCCGGCTGCGCTATCGCACCAGCTACGGCCAGAACGTGCTCAAGCACCTGATCGAGACCGCGCACATCGCCGCGCACATGGCCGCCGAGATCGGCGTCGACCCGGCCAGCGTCAAGCGCGGCGCGTTCCTGCACGACATCGGCAAAGCGCTGACCCACGAGGTGGAAGGCAGCCACGCGCTGATCGGCGCCGACCTGGCGCGTAAGTACGGCGAGCACGAGGACGTCGTGCACGCCATCGAGGCGCACCACAACGAGGTGCAGCCGCGCACCATCGAGGCTGTGCTGACGCAGGCCGCCGACTCGTGCTCCGGCGGCCGTCCCGGTGCGCGCCGCGAGAGCCTCGAGGCTTACGTGAAGCGGCTGGAGCGCATCGAGGAGATGGCGCAGGAGAAGGACGGCGTCGAGAAGGTCTTCGCGATGCAGGCCGGCCGCGAGGTCAGGGTGATGGTCTCGCCGGACGCGGTCGACGACATCGCCGCCGGCATGCTGGCCCGCGACCTGGCCAAGCAGATCGAGGAAGAGCTCACCTATCCCGGCCAGATCCGGGTCACCGTCGTACGCGAGTCACGCGCCAGCGAGATCGCCCGCTAGCGCCTGCCCTGATCACTGCCCCATCGACCGGTGTTCGCACCGGCCTGCCGGCGGATCATGGCTTCATGCGACCCAGGCAGACACCGGCCGAGCCGCATCGGCAGCCGGGCCCGGCCAGCCGGCCGGCCGACGCGGAGAAAGCCGAGACGCGGGCCGGCATGCTGACCAGCCTGCAGCGTACGGCCGGCAACCGCGCCGTCGGCGGCATGCTGGCGGCGAACGCGCGGCCGACGGGGCAGCCATCGGTGCAGCGTGACGGGGTGAAGAACAAGGAAGGCATCCTCGACGGCCAGTTCATCGGGACGTACGCGGACGCGGAGAAGTTCCTCACGACCCGCGCCACGGAGGTGGAGAAGGAGCGCGCGGCGATCCTCGGCGACGGCGCGCCGGCACCGCCGCAGCTGTTCACCGCGATCGCCGAAGGCCAACAGCTGGCCGCCACCGTACGAGCCGGTGGTGCGAAAGAGATCGACGAGGTCACCTACGACCAGGTGGACGCCTGGTATGGCAAGGCGGCCAGCGCGATGGACGCCGGCGAAAACGTGCGCATCGAGCTGGCCGCGCAGAAAATGCTGGAGATCAAGCAAAAGGCGGAGAAGGAGAAGGCGGACATCGCGGCCGCGCAGGACCGGATCGCCGACGCCAAGGCCAACGCGTTCCGCGCCGACGACGACTCGCTGCTCGCGGCTTTGTGGAGCTGGTCGACCGCGCTGCTCGACTCCGGGCTGGCGATCGAGCCGGTCATCGCCGAAGCGACCGAGATGCACCAGATGCTGGTCACGTCGGCTCGCGCCGCCGCGGCGCAGGCCGGCCCCAACGTCGGCCGCATCGAGGCCTCCTTCAAGATCCCCGAAGGCGGCAAGGTGTTGCCGTTGCTCAACAACGTCAACAAACTGATCGCCGTCTACACAACGGTGACGGCCGCCGCGGACCTGGTCTCCTCGAAGGGATCGGTGTCGGACAAGGCAAAGTCCGACATCAAGGCCTCGGTCAGCCTGGTCAGCGCGGTCGGTACGCTGATCGGTGCGTCGGCCAGCATCTCGATCGCGCTCAACCTGCACATCGGTCCGATGACCGACGCCTGCCTCAACGCGCTCGGCAAGCTGGAGGACGTGGCCCGCAAGGTCAACCGCGATCTCATCAACCGCGGCGAGTACGACAAGGTCAACTGGGACCTCGAACAGGGCGGCCGGCCGCTGTTCACCTTCATGCTCGCCGTACGCAACGCCAGCGGTCCCGACGGCGTGCCCCAGTCGGTGCCGTCTCAGGTGTCGTCGTTTTTCCTCACCAAGAGGAGCGAGATCGAGGCCGGCGCGGCCGGTGGCAAGGCCGGAGACGAGTTGCCGACGACCGGCAGGTGGTTCTGGAAGAAGGTCGACCAGAGCCGGATCCGCGCCTGGGTCTTCGCGCACCGGGACAACCTGTGGGCCTCCTTCTATGGCAGCGCGGCGCCCGGCGCGAGCACCTGAGCCGGCGAAATTGCCTGCCGAAGCCGTTTGATTGCGGGTGACAAACGGATTTTCTCCGGTGTTTTCGGCAAACCGCGGGAGAAACCGCTGTTTCGCCGCGTACGGTCAGCTTCGGGTGTCGAGGTTTGCCGATCGTGGTGGGAAAATCCGGCCGTCCGGGTGGAAACCGGACGCTGTTGCCGCCGGTCACTGGCGATGTTTATCGACTAGTTACATCATGATCGGTGAAACTTTAGCCCGACTTTTCCGATAAATCCTGGCAATTCCGCGTTGTCGGTAAAGCCTACCTATAGATAGGTCAATTTATTACGTAGCCGTACGGATTGTTCCGGCCGCGCCGGCCTGTCGAAATTGTGGCACCGCTCTCCCCATCTCGCATCACGTGACCCCGCGTGGTGCACAGCCCTGTCCGGAGGTAGGTCCATGAGAAAGACCCTGCGCAGATTGGGCATCACCGCAGTGGCATGCGGGCTCGGCGTGACCACGGTCGCGGCCGGCCAGGCAGCCCACGCGGCGCCGGCGAAACCGGATCAGAGCCAGGCGATCGCCTGGGCCAAGCAGTCGCTGGCCGCGCAGCCGGCGATGGCGAAAACGTCGTCCGGCGACGCCTACCAGGTCAAGCGCGTGATCATCGACCCGGACGGCGCCTCGCACGTACGGTTCGATCGTACGTATCGCGGCATGCCCGTGCTCGGCGGCGACTTCGTGGTCCACAACGCCGCAACCGGTGCCTTCACCGGCATGTCGATCGCTCAGGACAAGCCGGTTTCGGTTGTCTCCGCGGCGAAGATGAGCGCCGCCACGGCGAAGTCCTCGGCCACCAAGTTCTTCGACGGCAAGGTGACCGGCGCGGGGCAGTCGCGGCTGGTCGTCGCGGCCGTCGAGGCCGGCGCGAGCCGGCTCGCGTACGAGACGGTGGTCACCGGTTTCGAGCCGGACGGTCAGACCCCGAGCAAGCTGCACGTGGTCACCGACGCGTCCACCGGCGCGCTGCTCTACAAGACCGACGAGGTCATGGACGGCACCGGCACCGGCGTCAACGTCGGCAGCGTTTCCTTCTCCACCACCGGATCGGCCGGCAGTTACCAGCTGACCGACTCGACCCACGGCAACGGCTACACCTGCGACCTCAACCAGGGGACGAGCAGTTGCGCGCGGATGACCGACGCGGACGACGTGTGGGGCAACGGGCAGGCGAGCAACCGCCAGTCCGCCGCCGTCGACGCGCACTTCGGCGCCGCGAAGACCTTCGACTACTACAAGAACGTGCACGGCCGCAACGGCATCTTCGGCGACGGCCGCGGTGTTCCGAGCCGCGTGCACTATGGCAACGCGTACGTGAACGCCTTCTGGGACGGCTCGCAGATGACCTACGGCGACGGCGCCAACAACGCCAACCCGCTGACCGCCATCGACGTGGCCGGCCACGAGATGAGCCACGGCGTCACGCAGGCGCTCGCCGGCCTGTGCTACACGACCGCCGACTGCGGTGGCCTCAACGAGGGCACCAGCGACATTTTCGGCACCATGGTCGAGTTCTACGCCAACCTTCCGGCCGACAAACCGGACTATGACATCGGCGAGAAGATCAACATCTTCGGTAACGGCAAGCCGCTGCGCTACATGTACAACCCGCAGCTCGACGGCCGCTCGTACAACTGCTGGCTGTCCGGCCGCCGCGTCGACCCGCACTACAGCTCCGGCATCGCCAACCACTTCTTCTTCCTGCTGGCCGAAGGCAGCGGCAACACCGCCTACGGCAACAGCCCGACCTGCAACAACTCGACGGTGACCGGCATCGGCCGGGACAAGGCCGCGAAGATCTGGTACAAGGCGCTGGACGAGGGCTTCGTGTCCAACACGACCTATCCCAACGCCCGCACCGAAACCCTGCGCGCCGCGTCCTCGCTGTATGGCAGCACCTCGGCGGAGTACAAGGCCGTCGCCGCTGCCTGGAGCGCGGTGAGCGTCAACTAGCCATGAGAAAACGAGGGGCCATCGTCCTCTCGGTCGTGGCCGCGGTGGCGCTGCTCGCCACCGCGGCACCGGCCGTACCTGCCACGCAGACCACCGCATTGCCCAACGGCGCACCGGACATTTCCACCGCCGCGGTGAAAACTCACCTGACGCAGCTGCAGACCATCGCGACCAACCAGGGCGGTGGCAACCGTTGCACTGGATCCGCCGGTTTCACCGGTTCGGTCAACTATGTCAAGCAGAAGGCGACGGCCGCCGGCTATCGGGTCACCGAGCAGCCGTTCACCACCCCGTCGGGCCGGCGCAGCAGCAACGTCATCGCCGAGATTCCTGGCCATGACACGACGAAAGTCATCATGGCCGGCGGTCATCTGGACAGCGTCTGCGCCGGTCCGGGGATCAACGACAACGGGTCCGGCTCGTCCAGCATCCTCGCCGTGGCCGAGGCTTTCGCCGCCGCCAACCCGAATCCGGCAGTGACCGTACGGTTTGGCTGGTGGGGTGACGAGGAGTCCGGCCTGAACGGCTCGAAGTACTACGCCACCAACCTGCCGAGTGCCGAGCGTACCCGGCTGAAGGCATATCTGAACTTCGACATGGTCGCGTCGCCGAATGCCGGCTATTTCGTCTACAACGACGATGACGCCGCGATCGCACAAACGATCAACAACTACTTCGCGCAGATCGACGTCCCGACCGAGGGACAGGGAGTCGGCGGACGCAGTGACAGCGCGTCCTTCCAACGTATCGGCGTGAAAACCGGCGGCATCTTCACCGGCGCCGAACAGCGGATGACCGCCGCGCAGGCGCAGAAATGGGGCGGCCAGTCCGGTGTCGCGTTCGACCGTTGCTATCACCGGTCGTGCGACACCTCGTCCAACATCAACGACACGGCACTCGGCCGCAACGCCGACGCCATTTCGTGGACGATCTGGGAACTCACCCGCTGACAACGAAAACGGCCCGCACTCGCGACGAGTGCGGGCCTTTTCGTCACCGTACGAACCTGGCCAGCTGGTCGAGTGCGTCGGCTGCCTCCGGCAGAAACGACCAGTAGAGTGGGAAACTCTGCGCCGCCACCGGGTAGATCTCCAGCCGCACGTCGACGCCGCACGCGCGAGCGTGCGCGGCCAACCGCTCGGCGTCCGGAAGGCCTTCGTCGCCGGCGGCGGCCTGGATGAGCATCGGCGGCATGCCGGTGAGATCGGTGTGCAGCGGATCCAGCGCCGGGTCGTCGACCGGATGACCGGCGAGATAATGCGACATCCCAGAGCCGCGCCGGCGCGAGTGGCCGAATGCGCCGGCTGGTCCGGCAGCCGGTCCGGTGCCGCCATGCTGATGTCGACCCATGGCGTGATGAACACGCACCGAGCCGGCAGTGCGTCCTTTATGCGGACCAGTAACGAAAACGCGTGCCCTGCGCCAGAGGTGTCGCCGACCAGCACGAGGTCGCCGGCCGTACGCGCCAACCAGCGACAACAGGCCTCGGCGTCGTCGACCGCGGCCGGATTTCCACGTCTGCCAATGGAAGTTGCGCGTAATGCGGCTCGGCCAGCTCGCGGAGCCGGTCGACGTCCGCGTAGGTCACGTCGTCGAACGGCTCACCGAGCCGGCGAATCCGTGCCGCGAGCTCGCCACCGATCGACCGCGTGGAGGTGACCGCGTCCTCGACGCCGGCCAGGATCGCCGGCGTACGCTCCAGCAGGTGCGCGCCGGCCAGGGTGAGCGCGACGTTCTGCGTCGAACGGGTGAACAGGACGCAGCCGAGAATTCGCTCCAAACCGGCGATCCGCCGACTCAGCGCCGACTGCGACACATACAGCCGGGCCGCCGCGCGGCCAAAGTTGCGCTCCTCGGCGAGCACCGCGAACGACCGCAGATGTCGCAGCTCCAAACCGTCGGTCATGCCGCCATCACGCCCAACCTCGTTGCGCTGGATGCAAGACGCCGATGTCGAACCTGCATTTCCGTTCGGTCATGCGATCGGTGAGGCTTGAGCCCAGTGACGACGAACGGAGTGACGAATGCGAAAACTGTTCTCTTTCATGGCGATCAGCGCGGACGGCTATCACGCGAACACGGCCGACACGGTCGAATGGCAGACCTTCGGCCAGGAGTTCGCCGACTATTCGGTCGAGCAGCTGGACGAGGTCGACACGTTGGTGCTCGGCCGCACGACGTACGAAGGCCTGCCGCCTACTGGACCAGCGATCTGGGCGCCGGCTTCGATCCGCGGATCGCGGACCGGATGAACGAGCCGACCAAGCTCGTCGTCTCCGGCTCACTGACCTCAGTGGACTGGAGTGGATCACGGCTGGCCAGCGTCGGTGACATCGCCGCGTACAAGCAGACGCCCGGCAAGGACATGGCCGTGCTTGGCAGCTCGACGCTGATCGGCTCGCTGCTGCGCGCCGGTCCGGTCGACGAACTGCGGCTGATGGTCAACCCCGTGCTGCTCGGAGCCGGTGCCAAGGTGTTCGACACCGCCGGCATGGTGCCGCTGGCGCTGACCCGCGTACGGCCGTTCGAGTCCGGTTAATTATCGGCCGACGAAACAGGCCCGCACTCGGGACGAGTGCGGGCCTATTTCGTCGGTGCTGCGCTACAAGTTGCCTGTCGGTGGCACGCCACCCATGGTGTTGCCACCCTGAGCCGCGGTGCCGGCCGCCTCGGCGGCCTGAGCGGCGCCCGGCGCCACCTTGACCGACCGGCGCGTACGCGCTTCCAGTCGGTTTGCCAGCAATGCCAGCAAAAGACAGGTCGCGATGTAGATCGAGCCGCCGACGATCGTCAGCGGGATCAACGGAAACGCGAACTCCGGCGCGGCGGCGAGCTGCTTGATCTGCTTGAGCAGCTCGTCGTAGGTGACCAGGAAGCCCAGCGCGGTGTCCTTCAGCAGCACGACCAGCTGGCTGATGATTGTCGGCAGCATCGTACGCACCGCCTGCGGCAGCAGGACCGTACGCATGACCTGCGACTTACGCATGCCGATCGCGTACGCCGCCTCGCTCTGGCCTTTCGGCACCGCCTCGACACCGGCGCGGAAGATCTCCGCGAGCACCGAGCCGTTGTAGAGCGTCAGGCCGATGACCACGGCCCAGAACGGAGTGAACGTCACACCGAAGCTGGGTGCCGCGTAGTAGAACAGGAACATCAGCAGCAGCAACGGAATCGCGCGGAACAGCTCGACCAGCGCGAACGCCGGGCCGCGGACCCACCTGTGCTCGGACAGCCGCGCGATGGCGAGGCCGAAGCCGAGCGCCAGCGCGAGCACCGCGCCGACCGCGGCGGCCAGCAGGGTGTTGGCGTAACCGAGCAGCAGCGTGATCTGCACCTGCTGGTATTCGAAGATCGACCACTTCTGGCCGTCGAACTGGCCGGTGACATAGAACCGGTAGACGACGAAGGCCAGCAGTGCCACCAGGATGACCGACCCGATGATGCCGCCGGTCAGATAGCGACGCCGGGCCTTGGGCCCGGGCATGTCGAAAAGAACAGCGGTCGCGCTCATGCCACCCTCCAACGCCGCTCGAACCAGCGCTGCAGCGCGGACAGCGGCAGCACCAGGATCAGGAAGCCGATCACGACCCAGAGCAGCACCGGGAAGGCCGCGTAGCCGAGCTCGGACAGGTTGGACCGGATGGTGCCGGCCTCGGCGACGCTGAACCCGGCCGCGATCGTGGTGTTCTTCAACAGCGCGATCAGCAGGCTGGACACCGGCGGCACGACCGCGCGGAAGGCCTGCGGCAACAACACCAGGTTGAGCGTCTGGAAGAAGGTCAGCCCGACCGCGCGCGCCGCCTCGGCCTGACCCGGTGGCACCGAGTTGAGGCCGGCCCGCACTGCCTCGCAGATGAACGCCGAGGTGTAGGCGCTGAGTGCGATCAGCGCGAACGCGAAGAACGAGAAGTTGATCTCCAGGTACGGAAAGCCGAACGCCACGAAGAAGAACACCAGCGTCAGCGGCGTGTTGCGCAGGATGTTGACATAGCCGGTGCCGAAAGCGCGCAGCACCGGAATCGGCGAGACACGCATGCCGGCCAGCGCCGTACCCCAGATGAGCGAGGCGACGCCGGAGATCAGGAACAGCTGGATCGTGACCCAGAACGACTGCAGATAAAGCGGCCATTGGTCGACGATCGGAGCGAACAGGTCAGCCAGAGAGTGCATCTACCTCCGCCTCCCGCGGCGGCGCGCACGACGCCGATGTCGGACTTCGATAAGGGTGAGCCGCGGCGCCGGCTGGCGCCGCGGCTCGACACGGTTGGGTCAGTAGCGCTCGAGGGCCGGCGGCTCGGCCGTCGTCCCGGACTTGCCGAGCGTGGCGTCGTAGATCTTCTTCCAGGAGCCGTCCTTCTCCAGGCCGTCCAGGATGTCGTTGATCTTGCCGCGCAGCGCGCTGTCGCTGAGCGCGATGCCAACACCGTAGGGCTCCTTGGAGAACGGCTTGCCGATCACCTTGAGCTTGCCCGGCTGCTGCGCCGCGTAGCCCTTCAGGATGGCGTCGTCGGTGGTGACCGCGTCGACCTGCTTGTTCAGCAGCGCGTCCACGCACTGCGAGTACTTCTCGAACTCGCGGGTCTCGGCGCCGTACTTGTCCTTGTGTTCCTTGATGTTCTGGATCGGTGTCGAGCCGGTCACCGAGCACACCACCTTGCCCTTGATGGTCTCCGGGCCGGTGATGCTGGTGTCGTCGGCGCGTACCAGCAGGTCCTGGCCGGCCACGTAGTACGGGCCGGCGAAGGAGACCTGTTTCTTGCGCTTGTCGTTGATCGTGTACGTGCCGACGTAGTAGTCGACCTGGCCGTTGGTCAGCGCCTGCTCGCGGTTGGCCGACGGGATCGGCTGGTACTGGATCTTGTCAGGGCCGAAGCCGAGCTTGGCCGCGATCGCGTTGGCGATGTAGATGTCGAAGCCGGAGTACTTGCCGGTGGTCGGGTCCTTGTAGCCGAGGTTGGGCTGGTCCTCCTTGACGCCGATGATGACCTTGCCGCGGCTGGTCATCGCCTGGAACGTCTTGGAGCCGTCCACCTTCACGTTGGTCGCGACCGGCACGGTCACGTCCGCGCTCGGCGCGCCGCCGCCGGTGGGGCTGCCGGTCTTGCCGCAGCCGGTCAGCGCGAGCGCGCCGGCCACCGCCACCGCCACCGGGACCAGAAGCTTCCGTAGCTTCATCGTGTTTCCCTTGCCTTTCTTGGAAATTCAGCCGTGTTCGACAGTGCGATCAGTGCGTCAGGATCTTGGACAGGAAGTCCTTGGCCCGGTCGGACTGCGGATTGGTGAAGAACTCGTCGGGGGTGTTCTGCTCGACGATCTGGCCGTCGGCCATGAACACGACCCGGTTGGCGGCCCGCCGCGCGAACCCCATCTCGTGGGTCACCACGACCATCGTCATGCCGTCCTTGGCCAGTGCGGTCATCACTTCCAGGACCTCGTTGACCATCTCCGGGTCGAGCGCGCTGGTCGGCTCGTCGAAGAGCATGATCTTGGGGCGCATGGCCAGCGCGCGGGCGATCGCCACGCGCTGCTGCTGGCCGCCGGACAGCTGCGCCGGATACTTGTCCGCCTGGTTGCCGACGCCGACCCGGCCGAGCAGCTCCATCGCGGTCTTGTGCGCCTCGTCGCGGGACACCTTGCGCACCTTGATCGGGCCGAGCATGACGTTCTCGACCACGGTCTTGTGCGCGAACAGGTTGAACTGCTGGAACACCATGCCGACCTCGCTGCGCAGCCGGGCCAGGTCACGGCCCTCGGCCGGCAGCGGCTGGCCGTCGATGGTGATGGTGCCGGACTGGATGCCCTCCAGCCGGTTGATCGCGCGGCAGAGCGTCGACTTGCCGGACCCGGACGGGCCGATGACCACCACGACCTCGCCGCGGTTGATCGTCATGTTGATGCCGCGCAGGACGTGCAGCTCGCCGAAATACTTCTCCACATCGGCAAGAACCACCAAGGGCTGGTCGGCACCGGGCTCTGGCGACTTGTCCTTGACCAGGGCATTCGGGGACTCACCCATCAGCGGCTCCTTCTTAGGGTCCCGTGCTGTCTGTTGGCGTTGTGACGCTGCACTCTAGCGGTGGCCGGCAACGGACGATCATCGCGGCCGCTACCTGTCACGGCTTTTCTTTACCTTCGCATTGTGGTCCGTGCGGGGCCGCCGCGTCTGGTGAATGACCGGACCGCTGACCTGCTGGTCCGCACGCGTACGCTGGAGATCGCTATGACGACTTTCGCGGCCCCCGCTCCAGCCGAGGACAACTCCGGACGTACGTACGCGATCCGGACATTCGGCTGTCAGATGAACGTACACGACTCCGAACGGCTCGCCGGCCTGCTGGAACAAGCCGGTTATGCGCGCGCCGACGGCGACGACGCCGACGTGGTCGTCTTCAACACTTGTGCGGTACGCGAAAACGCGGACAACAAACTTTACGGACATCTCGGGATGTTGCGTCCGGTCAAGCGTGAGCGGCCCGGCATGCAGATCGCCGTCGGCGGCTGCCTGGCGCAGAAAGACCGCGGCGAGATCGTCCGCAAGGCGCCGTGGGTCGACGTCGTGTTCGGCACGCACAACGTGCACTCGCTGCCGGTGCTGTTGGAGCGCGCGCGGCACAACCAGGAGGCCCAGGTCGAGATCCTGGAGTCGCTGGAGGTCTTCCCGTCGAGCCTGCCCTCGCGCCGCGAGTCGACGTACGCGGGCTGGGTGTCGGTGTCGGTGGGCTGCAACAACACCTGCACGTTCTGCATCGTGCCGGCGCTGCGTGGCCGGGAGAAGGACCGCCGGCCCGGCGACGTCCTGGCCGAGGTCGAAGCGCTGGTGGCCGACGGCGTGCTGGAGGTGACGCTGCTCGGCCAGAACGTCAACTCCTACGGCGTCGAGTTCGGCGACCGGCAGGCCTTTGGCAAGCTGCTGCGCGCGTGCGGCGAGATCGACGGCCTCGAGCGCGTACGGTTCACCTCGCCGCACCCGCGCGACTTCACCGACGACGTCATCGAGGCGATGGCCGAGACGCCGAACGTCTGTCCGTCGCTGCACATGCCACTGCAGTCGGGCTCCGACGAGGTGCTCAAGCGGATGCGCCGCTCCTACCGGTCGTCGCGTTACCTGTCGATCCTGTCGCGCGTACGCGAGCTGATCCCGCACGCCGCGATCACCACCGACATCATCGTCGGTTTCCCCGGCGAGACCGAGGCCGACTTCCAGCAGACGCTGGACGTGGTCGAGCAGTCGCGGTTTTCCGGCGCCTTCACCTTCCAGTACTCACCGCGTCCCGGCACGCCGGCGGCGTCGATGGACGAGCAGGTGCCGAAGGCGGTCGTGCAGGAGCGCTACGAGCGGCTGCTGGCGCTGCAGGAGGAGATCTCGCTGGCCGCCAACCGGTCGTTCGTGGGGGAGACCGTCGAGGTGCTCGTCGCGACTGGCGAGGGCCGCAAGGACGCGCGTACGCACCGGATGTCCGGCCGCGCGCGCGACGGCCGGCTGGTGCACTTCGCCGGCGACCCGTCGGTCATCCGTCCCGGTGACGTGGTGACGACGGAGATCACCTACGGCGCGCCGCACCACCTGGTCGCCGACGGGGCGGTGCTGAGCCACCGCCGTACGCGCGCCGGCGACGCCTTCGCGGCAGCCACTGCGCCGCGTACGCCCGGCGTGCTGCTCGGCATGCCCAAGATCGGCACCCCCGCCTGACCCGGCCGTCCGACCGACGACGCAATCGGAATCCGATTGCGTCGTCCGGCTACTGCGGCTGCTCGGCGAGCTGCAGGAACCGCCGCTTGCTCTCCAGCGCCTGCTCGGCGTCCTTGATCCGCCGCTTGTCGCCGGCAGCGCGGGCTCGCTCCAGCCGCTGCTCGGCCTCGGCCACCTGGTTACGCATCTGGGTCAGCAGCGGGTTGGCCTCGGCACTGCCGCGCCGCCAGTCGGCGTCGGCCGCGTCGCGTACGCGTTCCTCGATCGAGCGCAGCCGTCCCTCCAGAGACCCCATAGCCTCGCGCGGCACCCGGCCGATCGCCTCCCAGCGGGCCTGGATGTCGCGCAGCCGGCTCTGCGCCGCGCGTACGTCCGAGTCGATCGGCAGGTTCTCCGCCTCGGCGAGCAGCTCCTCCTTGGCCTTCTGGTTGTTGCGCTGCTCGGCGTCGCGCTCGCTGAACACCTCGTTGCGGCGGGAGAAAAACGCGTCCTGCGCGGCACGGAACCGGGTCCACAGCGCGTCCTCTGCCTCGCGTGGCGCGCGGCCGGTGGCCTTCCACTCGCTCATCAGCTGCTTGAGCCGGGTCGCGGTCGGACCCCACTCGCTGGAGGCGGACAGCTCCTCGGCCTCGGCGACCAGTTTCTCCTTGGCCGCCTGCGACTCGCGGCGGGCCGCGTCCAGGCCGGCGAAGTGGCTGCCGCGGCGGCGGCCGAAGGCGTCGCGCGCGGCCGCGTAGCGCTTCCACAGCTCGCCGTCGGACTTGCGGTCGGCCCCGCGGATCGCCTTCCACTCGTCCAGGATGGCCCGCAGCCGGTCACCGGCGACCTTCCACTGGGTGGACTCGGCGGCGATCCGTTCGGCCTCCTCGACCAGCGCGGTCTTCGCGGCGATCGCCGCCTCGCGCTGTGCGGCGCGCTCGGCCTTGGCCTTCTCGGCGCTCTCGGCGACCTTCTCGGTCAGCGCGGCCAGCCGCGCGGCGAGCGCGTCCAGGTCGCCGACGACGGCGGCGGTCGGCAGGCTCTCGGTCAGCCGCTTGACGCTGGTGGCGACGTGCGAGGCGTCCGTGCTGCCGGAGGCCAGCCGGGTTTCGATGAGCTCGACCTCGGTGACCAGGTCGTCATATCTGCGTGCGAAGTGGGCCAGGCCTTCCTCGGGTGAGCCGGCCTGCCAGGAACCGACCACGCGCTCGCCGTCATTCGTACGGACATAGACCGTGCCGTCCGCGTCGATCCGCCCGAACTGGGTTTTCGGCGATTCGCCGTCGACCATGACCACCCTCGTTTCCCCGGCACCGCGTCGCGGGCCCCATCGCATGCAGTGGCATTCTCTCGTATTCGACCCGCTCCTCGCCGGCCAATTCGGTTTGTCACTCTACGACCTGTGCCGTGCTTGCCGCGCTGGTCACGGTCCGTACTCGCAGCGGACGCTAATGTCTTGTCTCGTGCCTGTTGCCACCGGTGTCCGTGAGCACCCTCCGTTGCCGGTGCCGATGACCCGGTACGTACGTATTTACGGCGATTCATGGCGGATGTGCGATGCCTGACGTCGTCGCGATCGTCGGTCCGACCGCGACCGGCAAGACCTCGCTCGGCGTCCGGCTGGCCCAGCGGCTCGGCGGCGAGGTGATCAACGCCGACTCGATGCAGCTCTATCGCGGCATGGACATCGGTACGGCCAAGCCGACGCTGGCCGAGCGCGGCGGCGTGCCGCATCACCTGCTCGACATCTGGGACGTACGCGAGACGGCGAGCGTCGCGATCTATCGCCAGCAGGCGCGCGCGGTCATCGACCGGCTGCTGGCCGGCGGCAAGGTGCCGATCCTGGTGGGCGGCTCGGGCCTCTATCTGCGTGCGGTGCTGGAGGCCTTCGACTTTCCGGGCACCGATCCGGTCGTACGGTCGCGGCTGGAGGAGGAGCTGGCGACCGTCGGTCCGGCCGCGATGCACGAGCGGCTGGCCTTCGCCGACCCGGCCGCCGCCGCGGTGATCCTGCCGAGCAACGGTCGCCGGATCGTACGCGCGCTGGAGGTCATGGAGATCACCGGCGAGCCGTTCACCGCCACGTTGCCGGAGCGCCGGCCGGTGTACGAGACCGTGCAGATCGGTCTGGACCGGTCGCTGGAGGACCTGGACACGCGCGTCGACCAGCGCGTACAGCTGATGTTCGCGGCCGGTCTGGTGCGTGAGGTGCGCGAGCTTGAGCGCGTGGGGTTGCGGTCCGGCCTGACCGCGTCGCGCGCGCTCGGCTATGCGCAGGTGCTGCGGATGTTCGACGGCGAGCTGCCGGAGGCCGAGGTGGTCGACGTGACCGCGCGCGCGACGCGCCGGTTCGTACGCCGTCAGCGCAGCTGGTTTCGTCGCGACGACCAGATCCACTGGCTCGACGCTGCCCGCCCAGACCTTGTCGAGGCGGCGCTCGCCCTCTGCCGAGCCTGAGCCGGCCGAGTGCGAAACTGTCCGACCGCGGTGGAACTCTGGTTTCAGGGGTGCATTTTTCGCCTCGGCCCGGGGGTCCCCCCGGTTTTGATTCTTCCAGGTGCCACCGACAAAACCGGGCCGGAGCCGGCTCCGGCCGCGGCGGCGGGGTTGGCGTACGGCCTGGCGTACGGCAGATTGACCGGCATGCCAACGCTTCGCTTCTCCCGTCTGTCACGCCGGTTGGCCGCGCTGGCCGCCGTGACACTGCTGGCCGGCCTGTTGGCCGGCTTGGTGCCGGCGACCGCCGGCGCGGCCACCACCGGTCGTCAGCCGACACCGAAGCAGCCGGTCGCCACCGGCTACGGCGGCGCGGTGTCCACAGTGGATGCCGACGCCACGCAGGCCGGCCTCGCCGTGCTGCGGCGCGGCGGCAACGCGGTCGACGCCGCGGTCGCGGCCGCCGCTGCGCTCGGTGTCACCGAGCCGTACTCCGCCGGCATCGGCGGTGGTGGCTTCTTCACCTACTACAACGCCAGGAGCAAGCGGGTCTACACGATCGACGGCCGGGAGACCGCTCCGGCGAGCTTCACCTCGACGACGTTCACCGAAAACGGCGCGCCGATCCCATTCGCCGAGGCGGTGACCAGCGGCCTGTCCAACGGCATACCAGGCACGCCGGCCACCTGGGCACTGGCGCTGCGCAGCTGGGGGACGCTGTCGCTCGGCCAGGCGCTGCGTCCGGCCGAGACGATCGCGCGCAACGGGTTCGTCGTCGACCCGACTTTCCGCACGCAGACCTCGGACAACGCCGACCGGTTCAGGGACTTTCCGGCGACCGCCGCGCTGTACCTGCCAGGTGGTCAGCCGCCGGCGGTCGGCTCGGTTCTGCGCAACCCCGACCTCGCGCGCACGTACGAGCAGCTTGGCCGGCAGGGGGTCGGCGCGATCTACGGCGGCTCGATCGGCCGCGACATCGTGCGTACGACCCAGCAGCCACCGGTCGACCCGAAGGCGACCCGCAAGGTGCGGCCAGGGCAGATGACGATGAGCGACCTACGGCGCTATGTCGCCATTCCGCGTACGCCGACGCACGTCACCTATCGCGGACTGGATGTCTTTGGCATGGCGCCGGCGTCTTCCGGCGGCATCGCGGTCGGCGAGGCGCTGAACATCCTCGGCAACGTCGACCTGTCGAAGATGACTCAGGCGGAGTATCTGCACTATTTCCTGGAGGCCTCGCGTTATTCGTTCGCCGACCGCAACCGGTGGGTCGGCGACTCCGCGTACGTGAACGTGCCGCAGCGTGAGCTGCTGTCGAAGGGGTTCGCGCGGGAGCGGTTCTGCCAGATCAGTCCCACCAAGGCTTCTGTCGGCACGGTCGCGCCGGGCAGTCCCGACGGGTCGTACGGCTCGTGCTCGCCGGGCCGGGTCGCCGCGCCGACCGGTTACGAGGGGCCCAACACCACCAATCTGACCACCGCCGACCGGTGGGGGAACGTCGTCGAGTACACGCTCACGATCGAGCAGACCGGTGGCTCCGGCATCACCGTGCCGGGTCGCGGCTTCCTGCTCAACAACGAGCTGACCGACTTCAACTTCGTGCCGATCACTCCTGGCGTGCCCGACCCCAACCTGCCAGGCCCCGGCAAACGGCCGCGGTCGAGCATCTCGCCGACGATCGTGCTCAAAGACGGCAAGCCGTTCTTCGCCACCGGCTCGCCGGGCGGCGCAACGATCATCACGACGGCCCTGCAGGTCATACTCGGCCGCGTCGACCGCCGTCTGTCGCTGGAGGACGCGATCGCCGCACCGCGCGCGTCCCAGCGTAATGCCGCGCAAACCGAGGCCGAGCCGGCGTTCAAGGCCGCGCCGTACTTCGCGACGCTCGTCGCGATGGGGCACCAGTTCAAGGACAATCCCGAGATCGGTGCCGCGACCGGCATCGAGTTCCTCCGCGACGGCCGGCTGCTGGCCGCCGCCGAGCCGGTACGCCGTGGCGGTGGTGCGGCCGGAGTCGTCCGCGCCGGCTAGGAAGTCCGCCTGGCCACCATGCGTGCGTCAGGCGCACGTAGGGAGTCCCCGCGGCCGATCGAGTGCCGAGGCGGCCGCCGTACGATGGATTGGTGAGCATCCCCAACGGCCTGCGGTTCTGGAAGGGGCACGGCACCGAGAACGACTTCGTGCTGCTGCCCGACCCGGACGGCGAGATCGACCTGACCGCCGAGCTGGTGCGAGCGCTGTGTGACCGGCGCGCCGGCATCGGCGCCGACGGCGTGTTGCGGATCGTACGCTCGGCGAAGCATCCGGAGTCGGCGCAGTACGCCGCCGAGGCCGAGTGGTTCATGGACTTCCACAACGCCGACGGCCTGGTCGGAGAGATGTGCGGCAACGGTCTGCGCGTCTTTGGCCGCTGGCTGCTGACGCACGGTGAGGCCGGGCCTGGTCCGTTCATGGTGGCGACCCGTGCCGGACTGCGCCGCGTGACGCCGGATGGCGACCTGATCACCATCGACGCCTGCCGGCCGGCCATCGGCGCGCCGACGCGCGCGATCGTCACCGGTCGCACGTACGAAGGTGTCGCGGTCGACGTCGGCAATCCGCATCTCGTGTGCGTTGTCGACGGTCCGGACACCGTGACCAGCCTCGATCTGAGCCGGATCCCGGAGATCGACGCGACCGTCCATCCGGCCGGCGCCAACGTCGAGTTCGTCGCGCTCGACCAGCCGCCGGTCGACGGCGCCGACCTGCACGTGGTCATGCGCGTCCACGAGCGCGGTGTGGGGGAGACGCGGTCCTGCGGCACCGGCGCCTGCGCGGTCGCCGCGGTCGCGCTGCGGCGCGCCGGCCGCGTGGACGGCACGGTCGCCGTCGACGTGCCAGGCGGCCGGCTGTTCGTACGCCTTGATGGACCATCGGCGCTGCTCACCGGCCCAGCGGTGCTCGTCGCGACCGGCGAGTACGCGCGATGAGCGACCGCGAGCTGCTGGCGGCGGCGAGCGAGATCCTGGACGGCGCGGTCGCCGAGTTCACCGGCCAGCTCGGCGCGCAGGCGTCCGTGCACAAGAGCGCCAAGGACTTCGCGACCGAGGCCGACCTGTCGATCGAGCGCCACCTCACCGCCGCACTGACCGAGCGCACCGGCATCCCCGTACACGGCGAGGAGCACGGCGGCCCGCCGCTGGACACCGGCACGACGTGGGTCCTCGACCCGATCGACGGCACTGCCAACTTCTCGCTCGGCCTGCCGCTGACCGGCACCAATCTGGCCCTGGTACGCGACGGCCGTCCGGTGATCGGGCTGACCTGGGCTCCGCTGCTGCACGAGCGATACGCGGCCACCGCCGACGGACCGGTGTTGCGTAACGGGGAGCCGGTGCCGGCGCTGCAGCGGGCCAAGCTCGCCGACGTGGCGATCGCCTTCGGCAACGTCACCGCCAACGGTGGCCGGCGGTTTCCGACCCGCTGGCGGATGGCGCTGCTCGACACGCTCGCCGAGCGCAGCCTGCGCGTACGCGTGCTCGGCTCCACCGCCGTCGAGGCAGCGTGGACCGCGGCCGGCGTAACTGGTGGGATGGTCGCCTTCGGCAACCATCCGTGGGACACCTTTCCTGGCGCGTGCATGATCCGCGCCGCTGGCGGAGTCGTCACCGACGTCGACGGCAGCGAGCACTCGCTGTCGAGTCGCGGCATGCTGGCCGGCGCTTCTGGCGTACACGAAGAGTTGCTGGACGCACTGGCCGCGGTCGGTGCGCCGGCCGACTATCTCGACTGATTCGCGCGGTGTTCACCCCGTTTTTCCACTACCGGCAACCGGCGATGTTGTGCTGTGCGGGCAACAGTGCCGCGATTTCCAACTATTGACCGTATTGAGAGTTTTGTCGGAATTCGACTCCTAGATTTTGGCTCTGTAGCTGGTCTCTCGTTGCACCGGTGGTGCCGTTGTGGCAACGTTCGGTGACAGTGCCGTTTTCGGCGCTGTACAACCAAGATCATTGGTGACAGCGTGGAAAGCGCGATCTGGTCGCCGACGCCGCCGGCCACGGGTTTGGCGTAGGAGGCGCGAGTTGTACCTGGTGTTCATGGACGGCTGTGAGGTGCCCGCGCCAGCGCGGTCCGGTCTCGGTGCGATCCGCGCGATCGGCGGCATCCTGGTGCCGGAGGGCGAGGTGGCCGGCTTCGACAGCGACCTGCGCCGGATCCGCCGCGAGGCCGGCCTGGCGCCGGGCGAGCGGCTGGACTGGTCCACCGACGGCCGGCAGCGCGGCGGCTGCCAGGTGCAGCCGGCCAACGACCGCGACCGCCGCCTGCACGTCCACACCACCGTGCTGGCGGCGGCGATGCGCCGGGACGTACGGTCCGTCGTGGTGGTCGCCGACCAGGACGTGGCCGGTCGCGACGACGTGGTGCGTACGTTTCTCGGCGGCGTCGCCGCCTACCTCCAGGATCGCGACGAGATCGCCGTGGTGGTCGCCGATCCGGTCGACGAGGACCTCACCTCGGCCGCGCGTGACCTCGCCGAGGTCCGGCCGGCGGAGGGACCGTATCCGGCCGAGACGCGGATCGTGCTGCCGGTGCTGAGCGCACCCGCTCGCCAGGTGCCGCACCTGCAGGTCGCCAACCTGGTGGTCGGCGCGACCGCCGCGGTGGTCGCCGGACAGCCGCTCGGCGCTCCGCTCGCGCCCCTGCTGAGCCGGCTGATGGCACGGCGTACGGCCGGTGGCATGCGGTCGCCGCAGAGCACCGCCGGCGGGGTCGGCCTGGTGCTGGAGCCGCCGCGCTACAACCTGCTCAACTGGGCCTTCGGCGAGCGGTGGCACTACGACACGGAGCAGCGGCAGCTCGTACAACTGCCACACCGCGACTGGGACTACGCGCGATCCGACGGCCTGCCGACGCGGCCCCACCAGACCGTCGCCTGACCACGCCGAAACCGTCGTACGCCCGCGGCAGGCTTTATATCCGGGGGTGCTTTTTCGGCTGCACAATCGGGACCCGGTCGTGCAGCCGAAAAAGCACCCCTGAAACCAGAGTCCTCGCGGCCACCGACAGTTTGACCGAGGACTATGCGGTGGCGGCCTCGCGGATGGCGGCGGCGACGGCTGGCGCGACCGAGGAGTCGAAGACGCTCGGCACGATGACGGTCGGGTTGACCTTGTCCGGACCGACCGCGTCGGCGATGGCGGTGGCAGCGGCGAGCGCCATCGGGGTCGTCCAGTCGCGCGCCTGAGCATCGAGCAGGCCGCGGAAGACGCCGGGGAAGGCCAGCACGTTGTTGATCTGGTTGGGCTGGTCGGAGCGGCCGGTGGCGACCACCGCGGCGTGCCGGCGCGCGGCCACCGGGTCGACCTCCGGGTCGGGGTTGGCCAGCGCGAAGACGATGGAGTCGTCGGCCATGGCGGCGATGTCGTCCTCGTCCAGGATGTTCGGCGCACTGACGCCGATGAACACGTCCGCGCCGCGTACGGCACCGCGTACGTCGCCGACATATCCGCTCGCGTTGGTGTTCTCGGCCAGCCATTGCATCGACTCGTTCAGGCCGGGCATGTCCTTGTGCAGAGCCCCGTTGCGGTCGCACGCGACGATGTCGCCGACCCCCTGCGCCAGCAGCAGCTTCATGATCGCCGTGCCGGCCGCGCCGGCGCCGGAGACGACGATGCGTACGGCCGAGAGGTCCTTCTTCACCACGCGCAGCGCGTTGGTCAGCGCGGCCAGTACGACGATCGCGGTGCCGTGCTGGTCGTCGTGGAAGACCGGGATGTCCAGCTCGTGCCGGAGCCGGTCCTCGATCTCGAAGCACCGCGGCGCGGCGATGTCCTCCAGGTTGATGCCGCCGTACGCCGGCGCGATCGCCTTGACGATTCGGACGATCTCGTCGGTGTCCTGCGTGTCCAGCACCACCGGCCAGGCGTCCACGCCGGCGAACCGCTTGAACAGCGCGGCCTTGCCTTCCATCACCGGCAGCGCGGCGGCCGGCCCGATGTTGCCCAGGCCGAGCACCGCCGAGCCGTCGGTGACGACCGCGACGGTGTTGCGCTTGATGGTCAGCCGTCGCGCGTCGTCCGGGTTTTCCGCGATCGCCAGGCAGATCCGCGCGACGCCGGGGGTGTACGCGCGGGACAGCTCGTCACGGTTGCGCAGCGCGACCTTCGGTGTGACCTCCAGCTTGCCCCCGAGGTGCAGCAGGAACGTACGGTCACTGACCTTGCGCACCTCGACGCCCTCGAGCGCGCGCAGCGCGGCGGTCACCTGGTTGGCGTGCTCGCCGTCGGCGGTGTCCGCGCTGATGTCGACGAGGATGTTCTCGGTCGTCGAGTCGACGATGTCCAGAGCGCTGATGATCGCGCCGGCCTCGCCGACCGCGGTGGTCAGCCGGCCGACCGCGGAGGCGTCGGCCGGCACCGCGACCCGGACCGTGATGGAATAGCCGGCGCTGGGCATGCGAGTCGTCACGGCTCGATCGTCGCAGACGATCGCCGGCCGCGGATGCCGGGGTTTGGCCGTACGCAGACACTCCAGATCAGGGAACATCCCGGGGATTTCCCGGATGAGAGGGCCCGTCGCGCGGACGATGCTGAGAAACCATGACGACTACCTGGCCGGACGGCAGCGCACGACGGGCCGCCGGGATGGCGATGCTCGCGGCGCCGGTTTTCGTGCTCGTCTACGGCGTGATCCGACTGCTGGACAGCGGGCATGGTCCCGGTGGCCTGTGGACGACCAGCCACCTGCTGTTTCTGGTCGGCCTGGCGCTCTTCGTCCTGGTCGTCGCCGAGCTGCGCCGGCAGGCACGTACGGCCGGCTGGCGTGCCTTGGCGACCGACCTGACCGCGATCGTCGCGTGGCTCGGCCTGCTGGCGTCGCTGGTGCAGGTCTTCCTCGACCTGGTGGTCGGCCTGCAGTCGACCAGCCGCGCGGCGATGACCGCGGCATTTCACCGCGTCCAGGCCATCCCCGGCGTCGAGCTGGCCGTCTACCTGGCCGGCCCGGTGCTGTTCTACGTCGCGCTGGTCGCCTTCGCCGTGCTGCTCACCGCCCGCACCGACCGGCGGATCGCGGTCGTCAGCGCGGCGCTGATCGGTGCCGGCGCGGTGCTGCCCGGCATCAGCCTCGACCTGATCCCGGTCGCCGCCGGCTGCCTGCTGGCCGGCCTCGCGCCACTCGGCGTACGGCTGCTGCGCAGCGAGGTGGCGACACCGGCGACACCGCGAGCCGCGCTGCGCTAGCGGCGTCTAGGCTTCCGGCAACGACTTTCACCTGAAAGGTGCCGGAGTGCCGACCCAGCCGACCCCAACGATGCACGACGTGGCCAGAGTCGCCGGGGTCAGCGTCAGCACGGTGTCGCGGGTCGTCAACAACGAGCGCTATGTGCACCCCGACACCCGGTCGCGGGTCGTGGAGGCGATCGCCGAGCTCGGCTTCCAGCGCAACGAGGCCGCGCGTGCGCTGCGGCCGGGCCAGACCTCCGACACGATCGGCCTGGTCATCGCCGACATCGCCAACCCGTTTTTCTCGGCTATCGCGCGCGGCGCGGAGGACGTCGTACGCGAGCACGGCCACATGCTGATCGTCGGCAACAGCGGCCTGGACTTCGAGCGTGAGCGCGACCTGGTGCAGGAGCTGGTACGCCGGCGCGTCGACGGCCTGCTGGTCGTACCGACCGCGCACGACCACGCCGACCTGCACACCGAGCTGTCCCGCTGGGCCCCGATCGTCTACGTCGACCGCGCGCCGCGTGGCGTACGCGCCGACGCCGTGGTGCTCGACAACAAGGCCGGCGCGGTGCGTGCGGTCGACTATCTGGTGCGGGCCGGACACCGGCGGATCGGCTATGTCGGCGGCGATCCGGCGGTCGTCACCGGCCACCACCGGCTGGCCGGCTACAAGCAGGCGCTGAAGGCCGGCGGTCTGGAGTTCGACGAGGCGCTCGTACGCTTCGGCAACCACACCGCCGAGGCCGCCGAGGAAACCGTTGCCGAGCTGCTCAACGGTCCGACCAAGGCCGACGCGATCTTCGCCGACAACAACCGGATGACCGTCGGCGCGCTGCACGCCATCCGGCGGGTCCGCACGGAGGCCGGCCTGGCCGGCTTCGACGACGTGGAGCTGGCCGACCTGCTGCCGCGGCCGATCGCGCTGGTCACCCACGACACGATCGAGCTCGGCCGGCGCGCCGCGCGGCTGCTCTTCGACCGGATCGCCGGCTCCGCCGGTCCACCGCGCCGGATCACCCTCCGCACGCGGATGCTGGTCCGCGGCGGCTCCTGACCACCGGCCGACATAGGATCGGCCGCATGTCAGATGACTGCTTGTTCTGCAAGATCGTGGCCGGGGACATCCCGGCCACGGTCGTGCGCGACGACGAGCGGACGCTGGCGTTCCGGGACGTCAACCCGCAGGCTCCGGTGCACGTGCTGGTGGTGCCCAAGCGCCATCTGCCGGACGCGGCCGCGGTGCTGGCCGACGACCCGACGCTGCTGTCCGCCATGTTCGCGAGCGCGGTGAAGGTGACCGAGGACGAGAAGCTCGGCGACGGCTACCGGCTGGTGTTCAACACCGGAAAAGGCGCCGGCCAGACCGTTTTCCACGCGCACCTGCACCTGCTCGGTGGCCGCGACCTCGGCTGGCCGCCCGGATGACCGACGACCACCCCAGGGCGGCGACCAGCGCGTACGAGCGCGAGGTCAGGCTGCTCCAGCGCGACCACCGGGTGCCCGCGGTGTCCGCCGCGCTGGTACGCAAGGACCGGCC
This sequence comes from Fodinicola acaciae, assembly GCF_010993745.1. Classification (NCBI taxonomy): domain Bacteria; kingdom Bacillati; phylum Actinomycetota; class Actinomycetes; order Mycobacteriales; genus Fodinicola; species Fodinicola acaciae. Next base: position 3,098,073 of record NZ_WOTN01000001.1, on the reverse strand, counting down.
GGTCTGGACGTACGAGGCGGCCGCTCCCGGCTACGGCAGAGGTGTCGACGCGCAATATCGGATCGGCTCGGTCACCAAGACCTTCACCGCCGCGCTGGTCATGCAGGCTCGCGACGCCGGCCTGCTCGACCTCGACGACCCGGTCGCCAAGCACCTCGACGTGCCACAACACGGCGACCACACGATCCGTCGGTTGCTCTCGCACAGCTCCGGTCTCGCGCGCGAGCCGTACGGCGACGTGTGGGACACGCTCGACGTGCCGGACACCGGCCAGGTGCTGAGCGACCTGGCGCGCGTCGAGTCGGTGTTGCCGACCTCGCGGCGGTTCCATTACTCCAACCTCGGCTTCGCGATCCTCGGCCACCTGGTCGCGCGGCTGGCCGGCGGCAGCTGGGAGGAGCTGGTCGTCGACCGGCTCATCCAGCCGCTCGGCCTGACGCGTACGACCGTCGAGCCGGTGGAGCCGGTCGCGCAGGGCTATCTGGTCGACGTCTTCAGCGACCGCGTACGTCCGGAGCCGCACGTCAACTTCGGCGGCGTCAACCCGGCCGCGCAGCTGTGGAGCACGGCGGCCGACATGGCGACCTGGGCCGCGTTCCTGGCCATGCCGGACGAGAAGGTGCTCGCGCGGTCCACCGTGGACGAGATGGTGCATCCGCTGATGGTCACCGACGAGACCGACTGGCAGCGTGCCTTCGGCCTCGGCCTGATGGTCATCCCGCGCGGCGACCGCGTCGTACACGTCGGCCACACCGGTGGCATGCCGGGCTTCATCGCCGGCGTCTACTGCGACCGTACGACCGGCACCGGCGCCGCCGTGCTCGGCTCCTCCGGCACCGCCGGCCAGATCACCGTGGTGCCGCACAAGCTGCTCGAACGCAGCGCCGAGCTGGACCCGGCCGACATCGAGCCGTGGGTCCCCGGCGACGCGCCGCCGGACGAGCTGGCCAGCGTGCTCGGGCACTGGTTCACCGAAGGCACCGAGTTCACCTTCAGCTGGACCGACGGCCACCTGGAGGCACGCGCCACCGGCCAGCCGAAGCAGCTGCCGCCGGCCGTCTTCGAGCGGGTCTCCAGGGATCTTTATCGCACCGTCTCCGGTCGTGAGGCCGGCGAGCAACTGCGGCTGACCCGCGACGACGCCGGCAAGGTCACCCGGATGAACTGGGCCACCTATCGGGTGACCCGCGACCAGCAGACCTTCGACCAGCAGCAGTGACCGCGGGACTCCCTGCGCGCGCCAGGCGCACGCAGGGAGTCCCCGCGGCCGTACGGCGGAATTATCGGCGGCGGACTGTCGGTTACCGGCGGTAGAATCGACTCGACAAACATCCCGCCGGGTAAAGGGAAGCAGGCGAGACAGGCCCACTGCGGCAGCCCATGGCCAACACATCCGAGAACGTTCAGACGACCGACACAGCCCGTGCCAACGGAGCGGCCGAGGCCAAGACCCGGATCGTCGTGCCCGACACCCATCGGATGGTGAGCCTGCTGGGCTCCCGCGACGAGGTGCTGACCGCCATCGAGCAGTACGTCAAGGCCGATGTGCACGTACGGGGCAACGAGATCACTCTCACCGGCGCGCCGGCCGACAACGCATACGCGGAGCGGCTGATCGGCGAGCTGCTGACCGTGCTGCAGCGCGGCGAGCAGATCACTCCGGACACCGTCCGCCGCACGGCGGCGATGCTGGAGGCCGGCACCGAGGAGCGGCCGGCCGAGGTGCTGACGCTCAACATCCTGTCCCGGCGCGGCCGTACGATCCGGCCGAAGACGCTCAACCAGAAGCATTACGTCGACGCGATCGACAAGCACACGATCGTCTTCGGCATCGGCCCGGCCGGCACCGGCAAGACCTATCTGGCGATGGCCAAGGCCGTGCAGGCGTTGCAGGCCAAGCAGGTCAACCGGATCATCCTGACCCGGCCGGCGGTGGAGGCCGGCGAGCGACTCGGTTATCTGCCCGGCACGCTGTACGAGAAGATCGACCCGTATCTGCGGCCGCTCTACGACGCGCTGCACGACATGCTCGACCCGGAGTCGATCCCGAAGCTGATGTCGGCCGGCACCATCGAAGTCGCGCCACTGGCATATATGCGTGGTCGGGCGCATCCGCGGTCGACGACGGTCCTGACGCCCGGTGGATGGCGACCAATCGGTGATCTGCGGGTCGGCGATCTGGTGGTCGGTTCCGATGGTGAGCCGACGCCGGTCCTCGGTGTCTACCCACAGGGTGAGAAGGACATCTATCGAGTGACCGCGCAGGACGGAGCCTCTGTGCTCTGCTGCGGCGAGCACCTCTGGACGGTGCGTACGGCGGCGGACAAACGGCGCGACAGGCCGTGGCGCGTGCTTGAGACCAAGGAAATGATCGGCAATCTGCGTGCGGCGCGCGCGCATCGGTACGAGCTGCCGATGCTGACCGGGCCTGTCCAGCACCCGGAGCGCGAAGTCCCGATGGACCCGTACGCACTGGGCCTGTTGCTCGGCGACGGCTGCATCACCGGCTCGACGACCCCGTCGTTCTCGACCAACGATCCCGAGCTCGCGCTGGCGCTCGAAAGCGCCGTGCAAGGCATCCAGGTTCGGCAGGAAAGCCGGGTGGACCATGTCCTCAACCGGGTGCGTGAGCCTGGTGAGGTCATCACGCTGGAGAATCCGGTCACCGGCGCACTGCGGGCACTGCGGCTGCTTGGCACCAGGTCGCACTCGAAATACATCCCCGAGGTCTACCTGCACAACACCGCCGAGATCCGGCTCGCGCTGCTGCAGGGCCTGCTGGACACCGACGGCGGTCCGGTCACCCAGGCCAACCGGACATGCCGGATTCAGTACACGACGACGTCGTCGCTGCTGCGCGATGACGTGATCGCGCTGGTCCGTTCCCTCGGTGGCGTGGCATATGTGCGCTGCCGGGCCGCCAAGGGCAGCAAGCCCGGCATGGCCAAGGGCCGCGAGGTTGGCGACAACCACGACGCGTACGTCATCGACATCCGGCTGCCGGAAGGCATCCAGCCGTTCCGGTTGGCACGCAAGCGGCAGAAGTACGACGCCACCGGTGGCGGACGGCCGATGCGGTTCATCGACAGCATCGAGCCGGCCGGCCGGGCCGACGCCGTGTGCATCCAGGTGGCGGCGGCCGACTCGCTGTACGTCACCGAGGAATACCTGCTCACCCACAACACGCTCAATGACGCGTTCATCATTCTGGACGAGGCGCAGAACACCACGCCGGAGCAGATGAAGATGTTCCTGACCCGGCTGGGCTTCGGAGCCAAGATCGTGGTGACCGGCGACGTGACGCAGGTCGACCTGCCTGGCGGTGCCACCTCCGGCCTGCGGGTCGTGCAGGACATCCTGGACGGTGTGGAGGACGTGCACTTCTCCAGGCTCACCAGCGTCGATGTTGTACGGCACCGGCTGGTCAGCGACATCGTCGACGCGTACGCCAAATGGGATGCCGATCACGCCGACCCGCGTGGCGGTCCGTCGCGGGTCCGTGGACAGCGGTCCGGCCGGGGACGTTAGCCTGCCGGCATGTCCATAGAGATATCCAACGAGTCCGGACAGGAGGTCGACACCGACGCGGTGCTCGACCTCGCTCGGTACACGCTGGACGAGATGGGTGTCAACCCGATGGCCGAGCTGTCGGTGCTGATCGTCGACCCCGAATACATGGCCGAGCTCAACCACCGCTGGATGGACAAGAAGGGCCCGACCGACGTGTTGGCCTTTCCGATGGACGAGCTCGACGTCGACCGCGGCCCCGGCTCGGACTCGCTCGGCAACCAGCCGGCGCTGCTCGGCGACATCGTGCTGTGTCCGCAGGTCGCCGCCGAGCAGGCCAAGACCGCCGGCCACTCGGCGGCCGACGAGCTGCATCTGCTGACCGTGCACGGCGTGCTGCACCTGCTCGGCTACGACCACGCCGAGCCGGACGAGGAGCGTGAGATGTTCGCGCTGCAGAACCGCCTGCTGGCCGCGTGGCAGGCGGGTCGCCAGGCGGGCTGACATGGCGCTCATCGCACTGGCCGTCGGCCTGGTCGTCCTCGCCGGTGCCTTCGCGATGGTCGACGCCGCGCTGGCGGCGGTCTCGCCGGCGCGGGTCAGCGAGATGGTCCGCGAGAGCGTACGCGGTTCGCGAGCGCTGTCCGCGCTGGTCGGCGACCGCAAGGAGTTCGCCAGGCACATCAGCCTGCTCTTGTTGCTGCGACTGGTGTGTGAGCTGAGCGCGACGACCGCGCTCGCGGTGTTCACCATCCGGCAGTGGGGGGTCGGCTGGCTGGCCGGCCTGGTCACCGCCGGCACCATGACGGTGGTCAGCTTCGTGCTGGTCGGCGTCGGCCCGCGGACCATCGGCCGCCAGCGCTCGTATCCGGTCGCGCTCATCGCCGCGCGGCCGGTGCGCTGGATCGGCCGCGTACTCGCGCCGCTGAGCCAGCTGCTGATCTTGATCGGCAACGCCGTCACACCCGGCCGGGGCTTTCGCGAGGGGCCGTTCGCCACCCAGGTCGAGCTGCGCGAGCTGGTCGACATCGCCGAGCGGCGCGGTGTGGTCGAGCACGAAGAACGCGACATGATCCACTCGGTCTTCTCGCTCGGCGACACGATCGCGCGCGAGGTGATGGTGCCGCGCACGGAGATTGTCTGGATCGAGAGCACCAAGTCGGTGCGGCAGGCCCTGGCTTTGGCTCTGCGCAGCGGTTTCAGCCGCATCCCGGTGCTCGGCGAGAGCATCGACGACATCGTCGGCGTGGTCTATCTCAAGGATCTCGCGCGGATGGCGATCAGCGGCGGCCGCTCCGACGCGCGGGTGTCGACGGCGATGCGCGAGCCGGAGTTCGTACCGGAGTCCAAGCCGGTCGACGACCTGCTGCGCGAGATGCAGGCGCGGCGGATCCACATCGGCATCGTGATCGACGAGTACGGCGGCACCGCCGGCCTGATCACCATCGAGGACATCCTGGAGGAGATCGTCGGCGAGATCACCGACGAGTACGACGTGGAGTCGCCGCCGATCGAGCACCTGGACGACGGCACCGTACGTGTCAGCGCGCGGCTGTCGGTCGAGGACCTCGAGGAGCTGATGGGGATCCAGCTGCCGGACGACGACGATGTCGAGACCGTCGGTGGCCTGCTCGCCCAGACGCTCGGCCTGGTGCCGATCCCCGGAGCGCAGGCCGAGGTCGCCGGCCTGCAGCTGACCGCCGAGAGCGCCGGCGGCCGCCGCAACCGGATCGACACCGTGCTCGTACGCCGGCTGCCCGGCGCCTCCGCGGACGAGTCCGATCTCACCGACGAACCCGCCCACACCTGAGCCCTGGGCGACGACGCAATCGGGTTCCGATTGTGTCCTCGGATGCGGGGGACTGGGATGATCGACGGGCAGGTCACCTGAGACGGAGGAGAAGGCGTGGAGCTGGACCCGGAGGACGCCAAGATCATCACGCTGGCGCGCTCGGCGCGGGCCCGCACGGGGGCCGCGGAAGGTGCGGCGGTACGCGACACCGACGGCCGCACGTACGCGGCATGCACGGTCGCGTTGCCGTCGCTCTCGCTGTCGGCTCTGCAGGCCGCCGTTGCCGCGGCGGTGGCGTCCGGCGCGCTCGCGTTGGAGGCCGCGGCGATCGTCACCGAGGCCGCCGACGCCACCGACCCCGGCATCGCCGCCGTGCACGACCTCACGCCGTCGGCTCCGGTCCTGCTCGCCGCGCCGGACGGCACGCTGATCAGCTGACGCGCAGCACCGCGGCGGTCGCGTTGTCGTTGCCACCGGCGGCCTCGGCGGCGGCCAGCAGCCGGGCGACGATCTCCGCGCAGGTGCCGGTGCCGAGGATGTCGACGAGCTGCTGGTAGGTCAGCTGGTCGCTGATCCCGTCCGTGCAGGCCAGCAACACGTCACCGGCGCGCAGCTCGACCGCGAGCAGGTCGGGCTCCGGGTTGGCCGGATGTCCCAGATAGCGGAAAAGCTGATAGCTGGCACGGAAAGTGTCCGGCGCTCCGGCGCGCAGGAAGCCGTGCGTGAGGCCGATCCAGGCGGCCGTGTGGTCGACGGTCAGCAGCTCCAGCCAGCCCTCGCGCAGCCGATAGACGCGGCTGTCGCCGAGCTGCACGATCCACGCCGTCGGTCCGGTCGGCACGATCGCCGCCAGCGTGCAACCGGTGAGACCGGGGATACGCGCACCGGCCGCGCGTACGGCCGCGGCGGTCTCGTAGACGGCGGCCCGCAACGCTTCCGGTGTCACGGTCCGGATCGCGCGCAGCGCCGGCACCAAGACCTCTGCGGTCGTACGACCAGCCGCGCGGCTGCCGTCGCCGTCACCCATCCCGTCCGCGACGACGATCAGCGGCGGCTCAAGATCGACATGCAGCACGTCGTAGTTCTCGCGATATTTGTGGCCGATGTCGGTGCCGCTGGCGATCTCCACGAGGTAGCAGAGTAGCGCCGAGCCAGCTGGCGGGCCGGCTCGGCGCCGTTGTCGACGCTCAGACCGCGCGGGCTTTCGCGTTGCGGTCGACCGACGACCAGGCCGTACGGTCGTTGCAGATCCCGCAGTCGGCGGTTGGGCCGAAGAAAATCCCACGTGCCTGCTCGTCGCCGGCCAGCCAGTAGCGGAACCAGGCGGTCTCGACGCCGATCAGGCGGATACGCGTGGCACCGGGGAAGAAGTGGTCGGAGCCGGCCAGCTCGGCGAAAACCGCCGGAATCTGGGTCGCTGTGGAATAGCGACCACGTACGTAGGGCGACGGCACGATGTAGTCGAGTTGGCCGGCGATGAACAGCGCCGGTCCCTTCATCATCGGCACGGATCCCTGCGGGCCCGGCTCGATCGGCGAGCTGGCCTTCACCAGTGGATCCGCCGCCGCCGCGATCGTGCCGCCACCACCCTGCGAATGGCCGGCGGCACCGACCTTGTCGCCGTCGATCCGGCCGTAGAACTTGCTGCCGGACCGGTTTCCCTCATCGATCAGATAGCGCGCGCCGGCGAGCATTTCCCGGCCGGTGCCCGATTGCGTGGTGTTCGCCGCGGCGACGACAATGCCCCACGACGCCCAGTGGCGCAAGGCGGCGTCGTACACGGCCGGCGTGGCGCCCGTGCCGTTTCCCCAGATGAGTACGGGATACTTCGCCGCAGCGGAGGAGATGTCACTGGGGTAGTAGATGGTTTCGTCCGGTCCCTCCTGGGAAACCGTGACGCCATGCGGCCCGTCGTTCTCGTAATAACTGGCCGGAACGCTGGTCGCATGGCTGGGTTGACCGAACAGTACGGCTACCAGCGTCGAGGTCACCATTGCCAGCACGGTGGCCAGCACAGCCGCGGATCGTCGCATTCGTCCTCCATCGTGAGGGGTGCGGGAACGCAGCTGACCATAGGCCGTGCGATTACTCGCTGGTAAGACATGACTGAATATTCAAGCCTGTTCACGTTCACAGCGAGCGGCGACCGGCGTACGCGCAGGTCAGTGCCCGCTTTCGTTACCAGTTGTTCAGGTCGGACGCACACAAGTGACCCAAGAGCGCCGCCGTGGCATCGTCTAGAGCTGTGCGGTGAGATGTGCGGTGAGATCGGCCGCGTCGGCGGCGGCGCCGTCGATCAGGCTGGACCGGCGGCGGCGCAGAAATGGCATGCCGATGACATAGAGACCCGGCCAGCCGGTCACCCCGCCGTCGTGCTTGACCTGGCCTTTGCGGTCGAGCACCGGCACGTCGAGCCAGGACCAGTCGGGCCGGAAACCGGTGGCCCACACGACGCCGCGGATCTCGCCGCGCGACAGGTCCAGCGTCAGCGGCGCCTGCGCCGGCAACTGGGTCGGCGCGAACCGTTCGATCGCGTCGCAGTCGGTGAAGCCGGTCTCGTCGGCCCAGTTGTCGAACGTGTCCAGCAGCCGGCCGAGCTTGAGATCGGCCAGCGCGCACACGTTTGGCAGCGAGCCGGAAAACAGCGCACGGCCATCGCGTACGCCGGCCAGCCGGCCGGCCAGTCGTACGCCGATGCCGGTGAGCGAGTTGAGGTCGATCGTGGTCCGCTCCGGCGTACCGACCAGCTGCATCGACGGCAGGTTCCTGGCGCGCAGCAGGTCCGGCACCTGGTCATAGCGCTCATCGAACACGCCGGCCGCGTCCATCCACCACAGGATGTCGCGGCCGCGATAGGTCCGCGACATGCGTACGTGCTCGCCGACCGCGAGCGTCACGGGCCGGCCGGAGCGGTGCAGCTCGTTGGCGATCTGGATGCCGGTCGAGGACGCACCGACCACCAGCACGCCACCGTCAGGCAGCTGGTCTGGACTCCGATAGTCCAGTGCCGTCATGGTGGCGAGATCAGCCGGCAGCGCCTCGGCCACCGGCGGCAGGCGAGCCACGTTGTGCGCGCCGGAGGCCAGCACGACCGTCCGCGCGTGCCACACGTCCTGGTCGGTGCGTACGACGAAACCGCCGTCGGCCGGTCGCACCGACTCGACCGTCGTGTTGGCCAGCACCGGCGCGCCGGACACCTTGGCATAGTCGCCGATCAGGCCGGCCAGCTCGGCCGCGGTCTGATAGCCGTCCGGGTCGTCGCCGCCGTACGCGTAACCCGGCAGCCGGGTCATCCAGTTGGGGGTGAGCAGCCGGAACGAGTCCCACCGCTGCGTACGCCAGGAGTGCGCCACCTCGCCGCGCTCGACGACCACGTGGTCGATGGAGCGCTCGGCGAGGTGGCGGCTGATCGCGAGGCCGCAGTGGCCGGCCCCGACGACGAGCGTCGTGACTGTCGGCACTGACCTAGTTGACGTTCACGGTGACGTTGGTCGGGTTGGTCAGGATGTCATAGACCGCCGACCTTTTCTGCGACTGCGCGACCAGCGCCTGGACCTCCTCGGAGCTCGCGTCGGCGTCGATGTCGTACGAGACGCGCACGTCGCTGAAGCCATTGCGTACGTCCGGGTCGGCGCCGAGGATGCCGTGCAGGTCGAAGTCGGCCTCGATGGTCGCCTTCACCGAGCGCAGCTGGATGTTGCGCTGCTGTGCGACCGCGGCGATGCCGGCGGTGAGGCAGCTGCCGAGCGCGACCAGCACGAACTCGACCGGCGTGACGCCGTTGTCCTCGGCCGCGAACACCTCGGGGTGGTCGGCGTCGAACTCGAACTTCGCCTTGTGCCGCTGCTCGGCGGACAGGCCGTAGAAGGTCTGGACGCTGGACTTGCTGTGGGTGCCCCTGACCCACGAGTTGGTCGCGCGCCAGGTGAACTTGGCGATCTCCGGGCTGTCGCCGAAGGCCTGGCGCGCGCCGAGCAGCGCCTCGACGTTGACGCCGTTGTCGACTGGCGATTCGGTCGTGGTCATGCGGATTTCCTCTCGGGATGAACCGTCGTCGGTTCGGTGGAAGAGCAGCCGGCTGGCTGGAGGTGTCCTCGGTCGTTGTGCGTACGCCGGGTGAACGGCACGGCGAAACAACCGCCGTGCGGAAGGAAAATCAGCGACAGCCGGCGCTGAAGACGCGCGCGAAGTCGATGTGCCGGCGGCTGGTCAGTGCCACGCCACGGTCCGTGCGTCGCAAGCCACTGTCGTGCTTCGTGGCCATGACGCACTCCTTTCCGGGCTCACCGACCGGCATCTGATTGCCGAGCGCAATCAGAATGCCACGGCAAAGCGTGCCGGACAATGGCGCGGCGGGTCACGGCGCCGGCGTCAGGGTCCAGAGCACGACGGTGACGTCGTCAGACGGATTGCGCCAGCGACGCGGCTCGCGCGGCTGGAAGGTGGGCGTGTCGCCGGTGTACGCCGGCGCCGATGGTGTTCTCCAGCGTGCCGGCGAGCAAGGTGCGCCACCTCGGCGGGTCGAAGAGCGTGCCGGGCCGCAGGCCGAGCGCGTCGCAGACGCGCAGCAGTGAGGCGACCGCGGCATTGGCGGTGTCGCGTTCCAGCTTGGACAGCAACGACTTGGTCAGGCCGGTCGCGCCGCGACACTTTCGGGTACCGTCACGACACGCCGTTTTCGGGAGCCGCCATGCCAGTGGGACCCGCCAGCGGCCGGGACGTGCCCCGGTTCGCCGGCCCGGCCACCTTCGCTCGACTGCCGCGCGCCGACGAGGTCACCACCATCGACGTGGCGATCGCCGGTGTCCCGTTCGACAGTGGCGTGAGCTATCGGCCGGGTGCGCGTTTTGGACCGCAGCACATCCGGCAGTCGTCGCGGTTGCTTCGGCAATACAATCCGGAGCTGCGCACGTCGCCGTTCGACGTCCAGCAGGTCGCCGACATCGGGGATATCGTTGCGAATCCGTTTTCCATCACGGATGCGATCGGTGAGATCGAGCGCGGAGTACGCGACATTCTCGCGAGCTCGGCTGTGCCGATGTTGCTTGGCGGCGACCATACGATCGCGTTGCCGTCGCTGCGTGCGCTGCATGCGTCGCATGGGCCGATCGCGGTGCTGCATTTCGACGCCCATCTGGACACCTGGGACACGTATTTCGACGCGCCGTACACCCACGGCACGCCGTTTCGGCGCGCCTCCGAGGAAGGCCTGCTCGATCCGGAAGGCTGTTTGCACACTGGAATTCGCGGTCCGCTCTATGGCGAGTCGGATCTGGCCGACGACCGTACGCTCGGCTTCCAGGTGCTGTCCACAGTCGAGGCCGCCGATCTCGGCGTGGCCGCCAGCATCGAGAAAATCCGTACCAGACTGGGGAATCGGCCGGTCTACGTGTCGGTCGACATCGACGTGCTCGACCCGGCTTTCGCGCCGGGCACCGGCACTCCGGAGTCCGGCGGACTGCTGAGCCGCGAACTGCTCGCGATGCTGCGCGGCCTCGCCGGCGTGAATGTCGTCGGTGCCGACATCGTGGAAGTGGCGCCGGCGTACGACCACGCCGAGATCACCGGGATCGCCGCGGCTCACGTCTGCTATGAGCTGCTTTCCGTACTGTCCCTCAAAAATGCGGGTTAGTGGTCTAGGGTTTGAGGCGAGGTAGGGCCTGGGGGATAGGTGGTTGGGTTTTCTGATTGTTGCGGTTGGGTGGGTGGTTGGGTTTCGTACGCGGCAGGCCCGGCCAGAATGTGCTCAAGCAAGGCTCGCCGACGGAACGGACAAACCGGACCAGGAGCGTGGCTTGGGGGCGCCGGAGCTGCGGTGGCGTCTCGGTGGGTGGCGTGAGGGTCCAGTATGTGGGACGGAAGGTGTGTGGAACGCTAAATGTCTGGATTGCCCGGGTCGCGGATGGCATGAATGTCGAGTTTCTTGCGTCGGACGCAAGAAGCAGGGCCTTCACGCCGCGGCGACCCTCTGAGGCTGTGACGAGTGTGATTATTGAGGCTGGTAATGCTGTTGTGACTGCTAGGTTGCAACAAATGTCGGTTTTGATGTCTTGTTAAACAAGTATTAAGCAGCCAGCCCGCGTCACCCGCATTATCAGCCCCACCAGTCACGCCAGCACCACCCCGGACGCTGTGATGGCGTCCATGTCGACGGGGAGAACGAGCAAGGCCAGAAAACCCAGCCCCGCCCGCAACCGCCGCCCGCACCCCCAATGCAGATGATTGGCGTTCCCGCGCCGCCTCCCTTGAGGTCGCCCTCCGCGCAGGAGCGCGCCCGCCGCAGGGGACAAACCCACCACCCACCCAACGCAACAAACAGAAAACCCAACCACCGCACCAAAGACACCCTCAACTGACCCGCGCCGGCCTCCGCGCAAACTCCGGCGCGTGCTCCGGCCGCGGCCCGACGCCGATCAGATGAGCCGGATAGCGCCCAAGCCACGGATACCGCACGATGATCCGAGCGGCCAGCGGCACTTTCAGCTCGCCTTTCGCGGCCAGCACCGGCTCGAAAACCAGCCGGTGCAACAAACCCTGCAGCGTCTGCAGGACCCAGGTCGGATACGCGCGGCGAGCGCGGACCTTGGCGAGGTCTTTTTCCGTTACCTCACCGCGAAGCAGGCTCGGCGCGAGCAGGCGCGCGGTGGCGACGGCGTCCTGTACGGCGAGGTTGACGCCGGGGCCGCCGGCCGGGGACATCGCGTGTGCGGCGTCGCCGATGCAGAGTACGCCTGGCGCGTGCCAGCGGCGCAGGCGGTTGACTTTGATGTCGAGGAACGGCACCTGGTCCCAGGATTGCAGCGCGCTGACCGATCCAGCCAGCCAGGGGATCAGGTCGGCGATCTCCTGCCGCAGCGCGGCGATTGGCCGCTGGCGGAGTTTTTCGTTGTCGCCTTTCGGGAAAAGGTATGCGATCTGCCAGCTGTCGCCGCGGTCGATCAGCACGAACATCCGGCCGGGGAAGAACATGCCGACGCCGCCTTCGATGTCGGTGTCGTCGCCGCGCGGCACGGTCAGCCACCAGGAGTCGACCGGTACGCGGATGTCGTGCACCGGCAGTCCGGCCAGGTCGCGTACGAGCGAGTGCCGGCCGTCGCAGCCGACCGTCAGCGGCGCGTGGATCTCGCCGGTCTGGCCGGCGGCGCTGACATAGCGTACGCCGGTCACCCGGTCGCCGTCGCGCAGCAGCTCGGTGACCTTGGTTTCCATCAACAGCTGGAATTTCGGCTCGGTGGCCGCTTCGTCGGCGAGCAGGCTGAGGAAGTCCCACTGCGGGACCATCCTGACCACCTTGTGCGGCCAGTGGATGTGGCTGAAGTCGGCGAACTGTACGACCTTGCCGCCGATGGCGAAGCTCAGGATGCTCAGGTCGCGGTGCGGCACCTTGTCGAACTTCTCCGCCAGGCCGAGCTCGTCGACCAAAGTCAGCGTCGAGGGATGCACGGTGTCGCCACGGAAGTCGTGGAGGAAGTCCGGATGCTTCTCCAACACGGTGACCTCGACACCGGCTCTGGCCAGCAACAACCCGAGCACCATCCCGGCTGGACCGCCGCCGACGACCAGGCAACCGGTGCGCTGGGGAGGACTGGACACAGCACCCACCTTTGTTCGCAGCTGCGACCGCGAGTGATCCGCAGCTATCTCACCGTACAATGACCGGGCTGGCAAATCAGCGGACGGTGGGGTCGACTATCCTGACTGTGAGGCCAGTCGGGGGACGTTGGCGGTGCCATGCCGTCAAAGCGACAAGACGTCTTTTCGGATCGGTTCGCGGGGAAACGTGCCGGCCCGGTAGAATGCTTTCGCGGCCAACAGATCTTCGGCATTGGTCGCGGAACCAAAAGAGTGGGGCACGTAAATGTCGAGTGCTGGCGAGTCCGCGGTCGGCGGGGGGTTCGTCCCCGGTCCGATCGACACCACCAAGCCTTCTCATGCTCGCGTCTTCGATCTTTTCCTCGGCGGCAAGGACAACTTCGAGGTCGACCGCGCGGTTTTCAACCAGATCTCGCAATTCGCGCCGGCGTTGCCGCTGATCGTCAGGGAACAGCGGAAATGGCTGGTGCGCGTGGTGCGCTTCCTGGCCGGTCCTGCCGGTGTCGACCAGTTCCTGGACTGCGGCTCCGGGTTGCCGACCACGCAGAACACACACGAGATCGCGCAGCAGGTCAACTCCGACGCCACGGTGGTCTACGTCGACAACGACCCAGTGGTGATCGCGCACGGCAAGGCGGTGCTGGAGGAAAACGACCGGACGCATTTCATCGGTGGCGACCTGAGCCGTCCCGATCTGCTGCTCAACGACCCGGCGGTGACCGCGCACCTGGACTTCGACCGGCCGGTCGGCCTGCTGCACGTCGGCATCATGCACCTGTTCACCGAGGCGCAGCACCCCGTCGACTTCGTGAAGCAGTATCTGGACCGGCTGGCACCGGGCTCCTATTACGCGATGGCCGCGATGTGCATGCCGGAGAAGGACAGCGCCAACTACGCGCTCGGCCGCAAGGTCGAGCAGACGCTGAAAAAGGCAGCCGTCCCGTCGCTGACCCTGCGGTCGTACGCGCAGCTGCTGTCCTACGTCGACGGCCTGGAGCTGCTGGATCCCGGTCTGGTCAAGCTCAGTCAGTGGTGGCCGGACGGCCCGGCGGTGACCCGTACGCCACCGGAGGCCGACCTCGCACTCGGCGTGGTGGCGCGTAAGCCCTAGCAGGTGGCCAAGGCGACGGCGCGCTGCAGAGCCGCTTTCGCCGCGGCTGCGTTCGTACGCCGGCCGAGCCCGCACACCGCGCTCACGTCGACGGCGTGACCGAGTGCGTCCTCGGCTCGCGTCAACAGCGCCACCTGTTCCTCGTACGGCCGCTCCTCGCGGACGATCCCGGCGGCCACTCGCACCTCCGGTCCGACCTCGAGTTTTTCCAGCCCACGCAGGTAATCCAGGCCGCGCGGACTGAACATCGGGGCGTGCACGTATTCCAGCGGCCGGTCGGCCGGCCAGATTTCCCTGGCGATGTTGAGCACCGGTACGTACTGGCCGACGTGGTGCACCGTGCCCTGCGGCACGTCCTCCAGGCTGCCGAGGCACAAGTGAATGCCGAAACGCGTGCCGACCGGACTGTTGCGCGCGATGTTGGCCATGCCTTTGGCCATGTAACGCGCCGCGACCGGCCGCAGCGGACCGGCCTTGGCGGTGAGCAGCGTCTCGGCCGGCGCCTCCAACTGGAAGATCACCTGATCGCCGGCCAACTCGTGGATGCGCTGGATGCCACGCAGGCTGGCGTCCAGGAACGCCTTGCGCTGTGCGAAAGCGCGGCCGGGACCAAACGCGATGAACGCGATCACGAAGTCGGTCGGCAGGCCGACCTGGTAGGACAGCTCAGGCCGCACGTACTCTTCGCGCAGCCGCTGGAAAACCGGCCATGAGTCGACGCCGCTGGCCAGGTAGAGCAGGAAGTCGTCGAGCGGCTTCTCGTCGATCCGGTGACCGCGCCGCACCTTGTACGTGGTGCGTTTGTCCAATGTGGACCAGTCGCCGGTGCCGGTCTGCTGGAAGGCCGGATGCCGGGCGAAACCGTCGACCACCGGCTGGACGTAGTTGCGGCCGGGCTCGCCGTCCGGCAGCGACCGCAGGTGTGGTCCGGCCACGTCCAGGATGAGCCGCATCGCCTCGTCGGCCGTACGCATGTCCAGCGGCATGCTGCCGACGTGGTGGACCGCGCGTTTGCCAGCCATCTCGCTCCTCGACCCCCGCTCGATCCGGTCACCGGGAAACGAGCTTAGTCCCGCGGCGACGCGGCGCACAGCAGGCCGGCGGAACCCGACATTCTCGTGGCGCATGGAAAATCTGCCTTGTCAGATGGACATACAGAGCGGCCGCGATGAGGAGGGGGTTCTCATCGCGGCCGCTGGCCCGTGACGGTTTTGCCGCCGTCCCGCCGATCCAACACTCCACACTGGAGCAAGTCAAGAAAGCCGGACGCGGACCGCGCGTGACATCGCCCGTACGGGATGATGGCCAGGTGAGTGACTACAGGGCAGGCTTCGTGTGTCTGGTGGGCAGGCCCAACACCGGCAAGTCGACGCTGATCAACGCGCTGGTCGGCCGCAAGGTGGCGATCACCAGCAGCAAGCCGCAGACGACCCGGCACGCGATCCGCGGCATCGTGCACCGGCCGGACGCGCAGATCGTCCTGGTCGACACCCCCGGCCTGCACAAGCCGCGTACGCTGCTCGGCCAGCGGCTCAACGACCTGGTGCGGACGACCTGGTCGGAGGTCGACGCGGTGGTGTTGTGCATTCCGGCCAACGAGCCGATCGGGCCAGGCGACCGGCGGATCGCCGCCGACATCGCCGGCCTCAAGCGCGCGACGAAGTTCGCCGTGGTCACCAAGACCGACACCGTCACTCCGCCGAAGCTCGCCGAGCAGCTGATGGCCGTACAGCGGCTGGGGGAGACGGCCGGGGTCGAGTTCGCCGACATCGTGCCGCTGTCCGCGGTCGCCGGTGACCAGGTCGAGCTGTTCGCCGACCTGCTGGTCCGGCAGCTGCCCGAGTCGCCGCCGCTGTATCCGGACGGCGAGGTCACCGACGAGCCGACCGACGCGATGGTGGCCGAGCTGATCCGCGAGGCGGCGCTGGAAGGCGTACGCGACGAGCTGCCGCACTCGCTCGCCGTCACCGTCGAGGAGATGACGCCGCGCGACGACTCGGAGACGTCGCTGGTGGACGTGCACGCGACCGTCTACGTCGAGCGCAACAGCCAGAAAGCGATCGTGCTCGGCGCCGGTGGGTCGCGGATGAAGGAGGTCGGCAGCACCGCGCGCGCGGCCATCGAGGAGCTGCTCGGCCGCCGGGTCTATCTCGACCTGCACGTCAAGGTCGCCAAGGAGTGGCAGCGCGACCCGCGCCAGCTGCGCCGCCTCGGCTTCTGACGTTTGGTCGCATGGCCACCATGCGTGCGTCCAGCGCACGCATGGTGGCCATGCGACCAAACGGGGTGTTTGGGGGCGTACGTACGGTTGACAAATGCCACTTTCCCGGCCGAACGACCCGGCATCCCCGCAGGTCAGCGGAAGATCGGAAGTGGGTAGGTTGCTCAGCGTACGATGAAGCAGATCCGGTAATTGAAGTCCGCTGGTGCGTCCCGAGACGCCACTTACCAACGGGGATGCGATGACCGACAGCCCAGGCCGGCCGGCAGGCCCGCTCGCCGCCCTGCGCGGCCGGCTGTCCGGTTCCGGCGGGTTCGCCTCGGTTGGCGTGGTCGCCGTGCTGCTCGGTTCGATGCTGGCGACGGTGTTCGGCGCCGGTGCGGCCAGCCGCGTCCTCAACATCTCCGACGGCAACGTCTGGCTCTGGTCGGCCAAGAAGGGTGAGGTCGGCCGGGTCAACACCGCCTCCGGCAAGGTCGACCAGCGGGTGCCGCTCAGCGACGCGCAGGGCCACCGGGTCGAGGTCACCCAGACCGACCAGCACGTGCTGGTACGCGACCTGGACACCGGCCAGATCACCTCGCTCGACCTCAACCAGCTCGGCCACACCGCCACCGCGAAGGGCCCGCAGGGCCAGGGCGTACGCGTCGTGCTGGCCGGCGACACCGGATATCTGGTCAACAACCTGTCCGGACAGGTGCAGCAGATCAACCCGACCACCCTGGCCAGGATCGGCGCGCCGCAGACCTTCGCGGCGCCGCTGTCCGGTGGCGTGGCCGACCAGACCGGCCGCGTCTGGTTCGCCGTACCGAGCCAGGGGACCGTCGTCGCGGTCGGCAGCAGCGGCGGCGACACCGACCAGCGCGCGGCGCAGGCCGCCAACAGCGCGCCGGGTGCTCAGGTGCTCGCGACCGCCAAGGTGGCGCCGCCCAACCACGAGCTGGCGATGACCGCGTTGCGGTCCGGGTCGGCGATCATCGACACCACCGACGGCAGGGTGTCGACGGTGATCGGCAGCAAGGTCGCGTCGGTCGTCGCGACCTCGATCCGCGGTCCGGTGCTCGTGCCCGACCACACCGACGGCGTCATCCCGGTCACGCAGCCGGGTTCGCGTACGGTCTTCCTGGTCAACGGCACCTCCTTCGACAAGGTGCAGGTGCCTGGCGCCGGCCGGGCGCTCGGCGCGGCGGTGGTCTTCGGTGGCCGCGTGTACGTCGCCGACAACACCTCGCACGCCGTCCAGATCTTCGGCCTGACCGGCCAGCCGGAGCAGCCGATCTCCATCCCCGACGCCAACGGCCCGATCGAGCTGGAGGTGCGCGAGGACCACCTGGTCATCAACGCGCCCAGCTCGCCGCACGCGGTGGTGGTCGACGGCCAGGGCAACAAGCTGGACGTGGACAAATATCCGCCGGACGTGCCAGGCGCGACCGACGAAGGCGAAGGACAGGCTCCGCCGACGTCGACCCCCAACCCCACTGGCGAGCAGGGCAACAACGGCGCGCCGTCGCAGGGCAACGGCGGCCAGCCGGGTAACAACGGCAACGGCGGCCAGAACACGCCGGCGCTGACCGCGCCGGGATCGGTGTCCGGGTTGCAGGCCTCCGCCGGCAACAAGTCCGTCCAGCTGAGCTGGCGCCGGCCGAGCAGCGGCGGCGCGGTCAACTCGTACGTGATCACCGCCGAGGGTCGCTCGTCGGTCGTCGTACCGGCCAGTCGTCGGTCGGCCACCATCGACGGCCTCACCAACGGTGTCGAATACCGCTTCTCGGTGACCGCGCGAAACCGCGTCGGCAGCGGTCCGGCGACGCTGGCCAACCCGGTCACGCCGACCGGTGACGTGCCCGGCATCCCGACCAACGTCACCGCCACGCCGCAGAAGGACGGCTCCGTCCAGGTCAGGTGGAAGGACCCGCTCGACCAGGGCCCCGGCATCACCGGCCACAAGATCACCGCGACGGGTCCCAACGGAACGCAGGACTTCGACGGTGGCGTGGAGTCGACGTACACGGTCCAGCCGAACAACCTGAACTACGGCGACTCGTACACCTTCACGGTCACCGCCAACGGTCTGGTCACCTCGGGTCAGCCGAGTCAGCCGTCGGCCGCGGTCGCGCCGTACACGGTGCCGGACAAGCCGACCGTCGAGGTGAAGAACACGACGGCGACCTCGGTGACCTTCAAGTGGGGTACGCCGAAGGACAACGGCAAGGCGCTGCAGCCGTACAAGGCGGTCATCAACGGCCACGAACAGGACATCGCCGCCGACCAGACCGAGTTTCCGGTCACTGGCCTGCAGCCGGGCGCACAGGTCAAGTTCTCACTGACCGCGGTCAACGCGGCCGGCAGCAGCGACACCGCCGAGATCGACACGAAGGCCGACGATCCGGAGCCGACGATCGACGTCACCGACAAGATCAGCGACAGTTACACCAAGGCAACCGTGAAGTTCACCGTCGACTGGCACGGCGGACCGGCCGGTACGTGTGACATCACCATTGACGGGAAGAGCGCTGGCACCAGCTGCACGTCTGGATCCGTGAAGGTTGACAAGGCCAGTACGAACTACGACTTCACAATTACGGCGAAGTCGACGACCGGCAGGACCGGGAAAGTCACCGACAAGGCCAAGTCGAAGGTGTTCACGGTGACGAACAGCTGCGACTACAGTCCCGACAACGACTGCAGTCTCGGTGTCTACAAGACACCGCCGGATTCGGATCCCAATCTGGGACCGCGTACGCCGACGCGTTTCCCGAAGCACGCGAGCAAAGACGCCATGTGTTACAGCACCGGTTACCGGTCGCAGACCGGAAACCAGGTCGACGAGTACAAGAATCTCAACGGTGGCAAGGGACGCCAGAGCAACATCTGGGTCTGGACCGAGCTCGACGGCTATTCGGTCGGCGCGTACATGGACCAGTCGGACAGCGAACTCAACAACCTGCCAAAATGCTGACATGACCGTCCACAATGGAGTGATCGGGTGACCGCACCGG
The DNA here is from genome assembly GCF_010993745.1 of Fodinicola acaciae. Lineage (NCBI taxonomy): Bacteria > Bacillati > Actinomycetota > Actinomycetes > Mycobacteriales > Fodinicola > Fodinicola acaciae. Next base: position 3,078,850 of record NZ_WOTN01000001.1, on the reverse strand, counting down.
CACAACAGCCACCCACGCCGCAGGAAGTGCAGGGTTTCGTCGAGATATTCGACCGGGTCGTGTCCAATGTGGAGCATGCGGTGCTCGGCAAGGACCACGCCGTACGGCTCGCGCTGACCGCGCTGTTCGCCGAGGGCCACCTGCTGGTCGAGGATGTGCCCGGCGTCGGCAAGACGTCGTTGGCGCGGGCGATCGCGGCGAGCGTACGCGGCCAGTGGCGGCGCATCCAGTTCACTCCCGACCTGCTGCCCTCCGACGTGTCCGGCGTGACGATTTTCAACCAGGCCAACCGAAACTTCGAGTTTCACCAGGGCCCGATCTTCGCCAACGTGGTGGTGGCCGACGAGATCAACCGGGCCTCGCCCAAGACTCAGTCGGCGCTGCTGGAGGTCATGGAGGAGCAGGTCGTCACGGTCGACGGGGTCGGCCACAACGTGCCGCGGCCGTTCATGGTGGTGGCCACCCAGAACCCGGTCGAGATGGACGGGACGTACCGGCTGCCGGAGGCGCAGCTCGACCGGTTCCTGATGCGGATCTCGATCGGCTATCCGGACGAGCGCGTCGAGGTCGAGGTGCTGCGCGGCGCGGCCGCCGGACGCAGTGTCGACCAGCTGCGGCCGGTCACCGACACCGAGACGATCTCGCGGCTGGTGACGCTGGCCTCGCGCGTGCACATCGCCGACCCGCTCTATCTCTATTCGGTACGCCTCGCGGCGGCGACGCGGAGCCTGGACGAGGTGCGCGTCGGCGTCAGTCCGCGTGGCGCGATCTCGCTGACCCGCGCGGCGCGCGTGTGGGCCCTGTCCAAAGGACGCGCGTACGTCATCCCCGAAGACCTGAAGGAGCTGGCCGGTCCGGTGCTGGCGCACCGGCTGCTGCTCGCACCCGACGCGCAGATGCGCGGCAGCACGGCCGACGGCGTGCTGCGGCAGGCTCTGGAGGCGGTCGCGGTGCCGCAGCCGGTAGGCGCCGGGTCGGACTAGACGCTGGTGGCATCCGTGTGGCGCCGCGTCGGCGAGTTCGTGACCAGAGGCCTGACCCCGCGCGGCATCGGCCTGCCGGTGGCCTCGGCGGTGCTGGTCGGCGCCGGCCTGTTCTTCGGCTATTCCGACCTCGTGGTGCTCGGCTGTGCCGGCCTGATCGCGGCGATCGGCTCGATCGTCTGGGTCGCGTCGCGGCCGCCGCTGCGCGTCGACCGCAAGGTGGAGCCGGCGCGCGTGGCGCGTGGTCAGGAGTGCCTCGGCGTCGTACACATCCGCAACGGCTCACGCTGGCGGTCGGCGGCGTTGATCGGCTCCGACCGCTGCGCCGGTCGCGACTTCGAGGTCGACCAGCCGCTGCAGGCGATCCGGCTGTCGCCCCGCGAGGAGATCACGACGACGTACGAGGTGCCGACCCGGCGCCGCGGCATCGTCGACGTGGGTCCACTGCGGATCGCCCGCCGCGATCCACTGGGCCTGGTGCGGCTGGCCTGGCCGTACGGTCAGGCCGCGCGCGTCTGGGTGCATCCGCGCGTACATCCGCTGCTGCACGTGCCGGTCGGCACCAACCGCAGCCTGGACGGCATTGTCGACAAGGTGCAGCACGGCAGCATCACCTTCCACGCGCTGCGTGAGTACGTGGCCGGCGACGACCTGCGGCACGTGCACTGGCGTACGTCCGCGCACATCGGCCAGCTCATGGTCCGCGAGCACGTCGACACCAGCCTGCCGCGGATCGCGGTGGTGCTCGACGACCGGCCGGAGGTGTACGCCGACGAGGGCTTCGAGGACGCGGTCGACGCGGCGGCCTCGGTGGTGACCGCGGTGGTCGGCAGCGGCCTGACCGTCGACCTGCACCTGGCCAGCGGCGCGCTGATCGAAGGCGGCCCGGACATCGGCGTACAACCGCTGCTCGACCTGCTGGCCGAGGTGCAGCCGGTGACGGGTACGCCGTTTGGCTCGGTGATCCAGCGGCTGCGGCACCGGCGGCGCGGGGACACCGCGATCCTGCTGACCGGTGCGTCGGACGCGCCTGCCAGCGGCGAGCTCAACCAGGCCGCGGCGCTGTCGGAGGTCTATCCGACAGTCGTGATCGGCGCCTTCGGAGCCGGCAGTCCGCGTGCCGCGACGCTGCCTGGCGTCACGCTGATCGCGGCCGCCGACGCGGCGGCTTTCGCCGACGAGTGGAACGCGGTGCCGGCATGGTGACCTCTCGCGAAGGTGACGTTCCGCCGCCGGCGACCGCCATGAGGTCGTTGGTCAGCCGATTGGTGTCAGCTGTCGCGGTCGTGGTGGCGGTGGGGTTGGGTGTGGCGGTGCTTGGCCGGATCTACTCCGGTCTGGCGCTCTATCCGTGGGTCGCGATCGCGGCGGCGGGCGCGCTGGTGGTCGCGGTCGGCGTCAACCTGTCGCGCCTGCGGGTGATCTTCTCCGCGCTGGTCTCGCTGGTCGCCTTCATCGCGTTGACGCTGGTCGTCGTGTACGTCGTACCGTCGATGGACACGGGCTCGTACGTCGCGCTCTACCTCGGCGCGCTGCGCAACACCGGCGCGCAGGTGCTCACCGCGACGATCCCGGTGGAGGTCACGCCGGCGACTCTCGTGTTGCCGCTCGCGATCTGCTGGCTGGCGGCGGCGACCGGTGCCGAGATCGTGCTGCGCGCCGGTCGCGCGTTGCTCGGCCTGCTGCCAGCGGTGTTGGCGCTGGTCGCGGCGCTCGTCCTGATCGGGCCGAACGCGCCGGGCTCGGTGCCGGCGATGCTGGCCTTCATCTTCGTGGCGGCGGTCGCGCTGGCGGCCTCACGGCCGAGCGGCGGCGTACGGCGTGCGGTCCGGCACCGACTGCGCGCCGGCGTGAGCGCCCTGCTCGCGGTGATCATCTTCGTCGGCGCGGTGATCGTGGTCGGCCCGGCGATCGCCGACCTGCGCAGCGGTGACCCGGTCGACCCGCGCAAGTACGTGACGCCGCCGCAGCAGCGGCTCGACCAGGTCAACCCGCTCGGCGAGATCTCCGGCTGGGCTCAGCGCCCCAACGACGTGCTGCTGCGGGTGGAGAGCGCGGCGCCACAGCGCATACGGCTGGCCGTGCTGGACAACTATGACGGCCTGGCGTGGACGCCGTCGTCGGCGTACCGGTCGGCCGGCAGTGTCCTGCCGACGATCGCCGGCGCGAGCGGACCGGTGCAGAGCGTACGACAACGGATCACCGTCGTCGGACTCAACGGCCTGTGGCTGCCTGCGGTCGACGCGCCGCGGCAGCTGACCGGTGTGCAGGCCTCCGTCGACGACACCGGCTGCCTCGTACGTCCGCAGGGTTTGCAGCCGGGCCTCACGTACACGGTCACCTCGGAGGTGCGCGAGGTGCCGGCCAGCCAGCTGGTCACCGCGGACACGCCGACGACGGGCGAGGTGGCCGCCGACCTGACGGTGCCGGCAGGCACGCCGCCGACGCTGGTGGCGCTGGCGCAGGCGATGACCAAGCAGGCCAACACGCCGTACCAGCGAGCGCTGCTGTTGGAGCGACGGCTGAAGTCGATGTATGCGTTCGATCCGAACGCCGCCAGCGGACACGGCTTTGCCACGCTGCGGTTTTTTCTCACCGCCAAGAACGGGAAACGCGGCACCTCCGAGCAGTTCGCCGCGTCTTTTGCCTTGCTGGCACGGATTATCGGCCTGCCGACGCGTGTCGTGGTCGGGTTTCACGCCGGCAACAACGTCGGCAAGGGCAGCTGGGTGATCCGCAGCGGAGACGCCTTTGCCTGGCCGGAGGTGTATTTTTCCGGCGCAGGCTGGGTGGCCTTCGACCCGACGCCGACGACCAGCGCGACGAAGCCGCCGCAGGAGGCGCTGACCCCGCAGGCCAAGAAGGACCAGCAGGTCAAGCAGCAGCAGCTGGACGATTTGCAGGGACCGCAGGGAAAGAAGGGGCCGGGCCAGGATCCGGACGTGCCGCGGCCGCCGGCGCCGCTCCTGCTGCGCCTCTGGCCACTGTGGACGGTGCTCGCGGTTTTCCTTGTGTTCGCCGGCATTTGCACGGGTCTGGCGTACGCGCGTCGGCGTCGCAGCCACGCGCGGCTGACCGCGCGCGATCCGGCCGCGCGGATCGTCGGCTCCTGGGCCGAGGTGCTCGACGCGCTCCGGCTCGACCGCCGCCGGCCGCCGCCGCACCTGAGCGCCACCGAGATCGCGACCTGGGCCGTACGCACCGCGGATCAGGCCGGTGTCTCGGATGATCCGGACGACGTTTTCGGCGGCCTGCCGCCGCTGCAGCCGTTGGCCGACCTGGTCAATGGCGTCAGCTTCTCGGCCGGCTCGGCGGTCGAGGCGGATGCGGCGCGCGCGGTGGCGTTCGCGCAAGGGTATGAGTCGGCGTTGCTGCGGCATCGCGGGCGGTTGCGTCGCCTGTGGTGGCGCGTCAATCCGCGGCCGCTGACCTGGTCCTGATAGTAGTTTGTCATTTCTCGTCGGCATGTCGTTGTTTGGCGCTCAAGTGCGCCCTGGAGCATCCGGCGTGGGGACACCGCAAGGTATGGGCGATGGTCCGCCACGACGGCCACGTCGTATCCGAGGCCACCGTCCTGCGGCTACTGCGGGACGAGGGCCTGATCCTGCCCGCGCATTACCAGCGGGAACGCCGCAAGCTGGCCGAACGCAGGAACGCGGCGTTCGCGGCTGAGCCGACCGGCCCGAACCGGGTGTGGCAGCTGGACTTCAGCGAGTTCGAGACCACCGCCGGCGGCACGTGGTGGCTGGCCGGCTGCCGGGACTACTGGTCGAAGTGCGAGGTCGACCCCGACACCGGTGAGCCACTGCCGGTGGTCACCATCGTCACCGACAACGGCGGGCCGTTCCGCTCGTTCCGATTCGAAGCGTTCATCACCGCCCACCCCGAGCTGGCGCACGTCCGTACCCGGGTCAAGTCGCCCGGGCACAATCGGGTCACGCGAGCGCGGGTTCGGCACGCTGAAATACGAGCGGCTCTGCATCGACGAAATCGACGACGCACTCATCCTCGCCAAGCGCGCCGAGGACTACCGGCGCGAGTACAACCAGATCCGCCCTCACGAAGCCATCGCCTGGAACCGACGCGAGAGGTGCACCTGGGCCTGGCCGACCCCACCGCCCCGACATTTCAAACAAAGAAAATCCTGCCAACTCCTTGACGCGGGGCAGAGAAAATGGCCATTCGCGGATGCGTTGTGGCGTGGTTTTGTCGGTGTGGCCGGTATTATTGGAGGCATGACCACTCCTTCCGTCGCCACCGCGCCAGTCGGTGACCCATGGCCGGAAGGAGACGCGAATGTGCTGGCCGCGATGCTGCGTGTCGCCGAGCGGGAGTATCGCAAGGCCGCGGCGCGGGTGTTGAATATCGTGAAGGCGATTGAGCATAAAGAGGCGTACGAGCAGCTGGAGGCGAAAAACATCCAGCAGCTGTTGGAAGACCAGTTGCTGCTCTCCCCGACCGAGGCCAGTCGCCGGGTGCAGCGCGCTCGCGCGTTCTGTCCGGGCATGGCGTTGACCGGTGAAATGTTGGCGCCGAAGCTGGACATCGCCGCCGAGGCGGTGCGCCGCGGGCGATCTGGCTGATTCGCAGTTGGACGCGATTCGTACGGTGATCACGAGGTTGCCGGCGCATGTGGATTTCCAGCAGCGGCGTGAGGCTGAGGCGGCGATGGTCGAGGGTGCCAAGCATATGGATGCTGGTCGTCTCTATCGGCTCGGCACCCGTTTGCATGCCTATCTGGACCCGGACGGCGCGGCGCCATCGGAGAAAGAAGACGCCAAGCCGCGTCGTGAATTGCATCTGCACACCGGCCGCGACGGCCGCCTCGCGCTGCGCGGCATCCTCGACGCGGAGACAGGTTGCTTGTTGCAGGAAGTGTTGTCCCCACTGGCAAAGCCGGAAGGTGAGGACGGCAAGCCCGATCCTCGGTCAGCCGCCGAGCGTAACGGTGACGCGCTGGCCGACATTCTCAACCTCGTGGCTGATGCGGGGAAGTTGCCGATCCAGGGCGCGGAGCGGCCGCCCCTGACCGTCACCATCTCCTGGGAAATGCTCCGCGACTGCCTGGGTGTGGCGCGCGCGTACGAAGGCCTGACCATCAGCCCCGAAACGGCCCGGCGCTTGGCCTGCGACGCGGACATTATTCCGGTCATCCTCGACTCCGAAGGGCGTACCGCTGGACGTGGGCCGCAAGGAGCGGCTGGCCGGTCCAGAGTTGCGGAAAGCGTTGATCGCACGAGACAAAGGCTGCACCCGGCCCGGATGCACCCGACCAGTCCGGCACACGAGACATCACATTGTGTCGTGGGTCGATGGTGGCACCACCTGCCTGGAAAATTGCACGCTGCTCTGCGACCGCCATCATCGCGAAATTCACCACACCAACTGGACCATACGGATAAACAACGGCCACCCGGAGTTCATCCCACCACTCGATGTGGACTACGAGCAAAAGCCGCTCCGAAATACCTACCACCTGTACGGCTGAACCGAACAGGTGGACCACCAACCAACAACACAAACGCTTGCTTCCTCGCCTCAGCAACCAAAAGCTGAGACGAGGCGCAGGCTTCCAAGTATTACCGCGATATGGGTCGTCGAACGGACCTTTGGCTGGTTGATCCGCAACCGCCGCCTGGCCCGCGGCTACGAACGTCTCACCAAAAATTCCGAAACCATGATCAAATTGGCGATGATTCGACCCTAGTTGGAGCGGCGGTGCGTACACACCTGGTCGGCGGCGGCCAGGTTGTTGACGCTCAGGAACGCGCCGACGGTGAAGCAGTAGTCGACCGTCTCGTCCAGGCCGGCGAGCTTGAACGAGGTCGCCGGGCCACTGGTCTTGGTGTCCGGATGCGCGCCGGCTTCCTGCCGCACGTACGTGATCAGGTAGCTCGCCCGGCCGTCGGTGTGATCTTTCCAGGTCAGCACCACGATGCCGCCCTGGTCGTCGATCTTGATGTCGGTCGGCGCGTTTGCCTTGGTCAGCGTGATCGGCGACGGTGTCGGGTCGGTGCTCGGCCGCAGCAGTGAGCCGCCGCCGAGCACCGCCACGACCGCGAGTCCGAGCACCAGGCCGATGATCGCGGCGACCAGCAGGGGCACACCGATGCCTCGGCGGCGCGGTGGCTGCTCGTCCTGCTTTGGCGCCACAGGAGGTGTCGACGGCGCCGGTGAGTACGGCGCGTACGACGGCTGCGGCGTCGCCGAAGGTGGCGGCGGTGCGTACGACGGTGGCGGCGCGTACGACGGTGGCGGCGTCGCCGGTGGTGGCGGTGGCCCGGCGGGGGAGGACACGGCCGGCGGTGACGATGCCGGCGGCGCGGCCCACGGCGACGTGCTCGGCGGCACCGAGGTCGGTTCGACGACCGGCGCCGCGGTCGAGACCGTCGCGTCACCTGGACGTACGGGTGCGCTGGCTCGCGGCACCCCGGTCGACTCCTCGCGCCGCGACACCACCGTACGGTCAGGATCGGGGCCAGCCATCGGCGTCGCCGGCGGCGCGCTGCTCGGTGACCACGGATCGGTCGCGTAGTCCTGCGGCGACCAGCTCGGCGGCGTCCAGGCCTGCTGGCCCTTGGCCGGCCCGTCACGCAGCGCCTGCGCGAACTCCAACGCAGTCGCATGCCGCTGTTGCTCGTCCTTGGACATCGCCTTGACCAGCTCGGCCTCGAGCCAGCCGGGTACGTCGTCGCGCGGCAACGGCGGCACCGGCGCGGTCAGTACGCGCAGCCGGAACTGGACGGCGTCCTGCACCTGTTCGCTGGTGTCGATGAACGGCGCGCGGCCGGCCAACAGGTGCCAGAGCGTCGAGGCGAGGCTGTAGATGTCGGACCGGAACGACTGCGGCCGGCGTTCCAGCGCCTCCGGCGAGGCGTGGTATGGCGTGAGCTTGTCCAGTGTGTACGTGCTGGACATGTCGTTGGCGGCGCGCGAGATGCCGAAGTCGGTCAGCGCCGGCCCGAAGCGCGAGCGCAGGATGTTGGGCGGCTTCACGTCGCGGTGGATGATGCCCACACCGTGCGCCGCCTGCAGCGCCTCGCCGATCTTGATGCCGATGTCGACGACCTCGCCGACCGGCCGTGGACCGTGTTTGCGCAGGATCTCCGCGTACGATCCGCCTTCGCAGTACTCCATGACGATGTACGGGTTGCCGGTCGCGGTGGTGCCGGTGTCGATGATCGACACGATGTGCGGATGGCTGGACAGCCGTACGGTCAGGTCGAGCTCGCGCTGGATGTGGTGCGAGGTGGTCTGCTCGTCGACCGTCAGCACCTTGATCGCCACGACCCGGCCGACGCGCTCCTGGACGCCGCGGTAGATCAGCGCCGAGCCGCCGTGCGCGAACAGCTCCAGCTTGCCGTAGCCGCTGATGCCGGCGGCCGGACCGTCGTCCTCCGGCGTCGCACCAGGCGGCGGGCCAGATGGTGGCGTCGGCGCAGGTGGTGGCGCACCTGCCGGCCGCCACGGACCGGGTGGACCCGCTGCCGGTCCGCCGTGTCCACCCGTGCTCATGTGCTCATTGTGCCGTGACACGCCGGCTGGTGACCGGCGTGTCACGACAATGCCGTCAGCGAGGCGTCCGCGGTGGCCGCTCGCCGCCACATCCGGCTGCCGGCAGCGGCTCGCCGTACGCCTGCCAGGACGGGATGACGCCGGTCCAGCCGGGCAGGTCGCGGTCCTCCTCGGGGTCGAGCGGCGGTCCCTCGCGGCGCTTGACGGAGAAGATCTCGATCGGCAGCCGCCAGATGCCGGTCTCGCGCACCTCCGCCGGCGTCGGTGGCCGTACGTCCGTCCAGCGTCCCGGCACGACGTGGTCGACGACCGCGCGCAGGGCCGCCCGCACCAGATCGGGTTGCTCGATCCGCACTGGCCTGCCGTGGACGGCGACGGACCGGTAGTTCATCGAGTGATAGCGGGCCGAGCGGCCGAGTACGACCCCGTCGAACAGAGTCGCGGTCACACAGACCGCGCTGTCGTTGCGGAAGTCGCGGAACAGGCCGGCGGCAGCCGATCCGTGCAGCACGAGGTCACGCTCGAGCCGTCCGTGTGCCATCGGCAGCACCACCGGTGCGTCGTCACGGACGGTGGCGACGTGGCACAGCGGCGCCGCGTCGAGGATGTCGGCGGCGTCCTGCCAGTCGTACGACGCGCGCTGCGATTTGCGGCGTACGAGCGCTCTGGTGTCGGTCATGGCTGCCACGCTATGCGCAACTGGTGCACAATTATGCTCCAGTCTCGTGGACGTTGAGTGCACCAGTCGCGACCTGCTGCTCAGGCTGGATCCAGCGGAAGGTCGGCGGAGTGGCATCGAGGCGGCGTTGCGCGCGGCGATCCGGTCGCGCCAGCTCAGCGTCGGTGCCGTGCTGCCGTCGACACGCGCGCTGGCCGGCGACCTCGGAGTCGCGCGGCGTACGGTGCTCGCCGCCTATCAGCAGCTCGCCGCGGAGGGCTATCTGCACTGCCGGCAAGGAGCGCCGACACGGGTCGCGTGGACGCCGCCGGCTCAGCCGCGGGCTCACGATCGGCGGCCGCGGACACCGCGCTGGGACCTGACGCCGGGATCGCCGGACGTGTCGGCCTTTCCGCGTACGGCCTGGCTCGCGGCCATGCGCAGGGTCGTCCGCGACGCGCCGCACGACACATTCGGCTATGGCGATCCGCGTGGACAGGCAGAGCTGCGAGCGGCGTTGAGCGAATACCTCGGCCGCGTACGCGGTGTCGTCACGGACTCGGCCCGCATGCTGGTCTGCGCTGGCTTCAACCAGGCGCTGCGACTGGTGTGCGACACGCTGCGCGAACGCGGCGTGACGACCTTCGCGGTCGAGGATCCGTGTTCGCCGCTGTATCGCGAAATCGTCGCCGACGCCGGCCTGTCCGTGCACTCGGTGCCGTGCGACGGCGAAGGACTGCGCGTGGACCTGCTCGCCGGCAGCGCGGCTGGCGCGGTGCTGGTGACGCCCGCGCATCAGTATCCGAGCGGCGCCACGATGTCGGCCGACCGGCGTACGGCCCTCGCGCGATGGGCTCGCGAGCGTGGTGCGTACGTCGTGGAGGACGACTATGACGGAGAGTTTCGCTATGACCGGCATCCGGTCGGCGCGCTGCAGGCGCTCGACCCCGAGTGGGTCGTTTATGCCGGTACGGCAACGAAAACACTGGCGCCGGCGCTCCGGTTGGGCTGGCTGGTCGCGCCAGGCGGACTGATGCCGGCGTTGCTGCGGCGCAAGGAACGGCTCGACCGTGGTGGCGCGAGCGTCGACCAGTTGGTGCTGGCCGAGCTGATCCGCTCCGGCGACTTCGATCGCCACGTCCGCCGCTCGCGGGTCGCCTACCGGCGCCGGCTGGACCGGCTGCGCGCGCTGTTTCCGCAGGTCATAGGCACCGCAGCCGGGTTGCAGGTGATGCTGCCGCTGGCCATTTCCGAGGCGCGCGTGCTCGCGCGTGCTCGCCGGCGGGGACTCGCCTTGCGAGCGGTCGGACCGTACTGCTCGCGGCCAGCCGATCCGGGGCTGATCATCGGCTTCGGCACGCCACCGGCGCACGCGTACGAGCCGGCGCTGGCCGCGTTGGCCGAGACGGTCAGGACTTCATGATCCTGTCGACGAGCGTACGCTGCGGCTCGCTCAGCTGGGTCTCGCCGGCGGTGTGGTGCCGGCCGTCGTCGGTGCTGATCTCGTACGTGTAGCGGTCCGCATAGCCGGGCACCAGGCCGGCGGCGCGCGGCGGACCGTCCGGCTGGTCGATCGGCGTCAGGCCGGCCCGCTCGACCAGGCCGGCCAGCTCGGGGTCGTCGGCGGTGTCGGCCGACCTCTCCAGCCGCAGGCCGGCCATCCCACCGGTGCGTACGACGGTGATCTTCATCGGCTACCCCCTGGAGTCAGCCTGCCACGCGCTGGCGGACTCTGTCGATGACACCGCACGACAGGGTCGTCACGAGCACGGCCGTGGCCGCACCGGCGAGCAGCTTGAGCTCCGGATAACCAGGTGTCGCAAACGTGATCAGGGCGCCGGCTGCGGCACCGACCAGCAGCGCGCCGCCGATTTCCGCGATCGACGCGAGCCGATTGCCAGGCGTACGGGCGAAAGCCTCACGCACGCCGTACGCGCAGGCGAATCCGGCGATCACCAGACCGGCCAGCGCGGCGACGATCTCGGCGATCCGCGAGCCGAAACTCAGGCCATAGCGCAGCGGCAACGCCGGCACCGCGAAGAGCAGGATCAGCCAGCGAAACGACGTGGCGATCGTGTCGACGCCGATGCCAGGCCGCCCTGGCGTACGCCGGACGAGCCTCGCCGCCACGAGGACGACGGCCGCGACGATCGCTCCAGGCAGCTGTGCCGGCAGGTGCCCGAGGTTGTAGAGCAGCGCGGTGTCGTAGACGACCAAGACGAGATATCCGAGTGCTCCAGCCGAAATCGCGAAGATGAGCAGGCCGACGAGGTCGACCGCCTCTTCTGTCGATCCGCCTTTTCGGTGTGCCAGCGCGACAACGGCGATCATCGAGATCACCCGGATGACGATGTCGGCGATCGTGTACGGATTGTGCAGCGACCACTCGATCAGGCAGAAGGTGGCCGTCCACGAGACCGCGGTTGGCGCGACCAGATGCGAGGCGCTGATGCCGTACCAGCGACAGACCGTCAGATAAGCGAAAACGACGAACGGCAGCTCCAGGAATGCCTGCACGTTGAGGACGGTCGGAGCCAGGAGGTGCGGCAACGGAAAGGCATTTGCGAGCGCGTCGACGAATGGTCCGCGGGCCAGGTCGAACCAGCCGGCCGGCAGATAACGCGCGACAAAGCTTGGGTCGCCGCCATGGACGCGTACGACGTAGATGGTGAACAGCAGTTGGTTGAGGAAGATCAGCGCTGTCACGCCAAGGAGCCAGATCGCCGGCCGTCCGCGGCCTTCGCCGGTGACGGGCCGTGAGCCGAGCAATAGACCCGCGACCGTCGCCGCGACGATGACCAACGCCAATGCCATCCCGCCAGCATCCACGACCCGGCAAGCGAAGTCGGTTGGCAGGTGTGTCATGGTGCCGGCGAGGGATGTGGCCAAGGAGGCGATGACGTGATCGAGGTTTCTGGTGGTCGGCTCGCGTACGAGGAGGCCGGCGACGGTCCGGACGCGGCGGTCTTCCACCAGTACAACGGGGTGACGGCGAGTGGAGCGCTCGCGCAGGCGGTGGCGCGACATTTTCGCGTCAAAGCAATCAATCCGCGTGGCATCGGTGAGTCAGGGCCGGTACGCGACGACGGTGACCTGACGATGAGTGGGTTCGTCGAGGACCTGGTGGCGGCGCGGAAGGCGCTCGGCGTCGAGAAATGGGTGCTGGCTGGGTCGTCCACCGGCGGCATGGTGGCGCTGCAGGTCGCCCTGGCCGATCCGGACGGCGTGGCCGGGCTGGTGCTGGTCGGCACGGCGGCGAGCCGGCGGTTCATGGAGGGCAGCATGTATGACCCCAACGGTCCCGACGCGGCCGAGTTTGGCATGCGGATGCGGGAGTTGATGGCCAATGGCGACACCGAGGCATACATGGAGGCGGTTTTTCGCGCCAGTGTCTACGATCCGGAGCGTACGCCGCAGCCGCCGGAGTTTGGCGCCGGCGGATTTTCCATGCCGCGGATGATGGCCTTCGGTCAGTCGGTCGCCGGCTTCGACGTCGAGGACCGGCTGGGGGAGATCAGCTGTCCGGCACTGGTGATCTGCGGCCGGCAGGATCCGCAGTGTCCGTTGCCCAACAGCGAGCGGATCGCCGCCGGCATTCCGGCTGCTGAGCTGCGGATTTTCGAGGAATGCGGTCATTTCCCGTACTGGGAACACGCCGAGCAGTTCCGCGCCGCGATCGACGCCTGGTCCACCCGCCTCAACTGACCGACAGGTGGTCAGGAAATCGAGTGTGGAAACTAGGGTCTGTTTCGAAACAGGCCCTGGGGGCACCTGTCGCGGCGAAAGTGCCCCAGTTTCCACATTCGATCCGGACATCTTCAGACCGAAAACCGTGGTCAGGACTTGGGTTGGACGCCGACGCCGGTCCAGGCGTTGGCGACGGCGGACGCGAGCTTGTCGCCGTTGGGCAGCGTGTGCGCGACGCGTACGGTCACACCGGCGAACGTCGCGAAGTCCAGGCTGCCGTCCATCGCCGGGTCGAGCAGCGCCGCATACCAGACCTTGCCGGCGGTTTCCCAGGCGTGGCCACCAAGTGCGACGGACGCGTCGTGGAAGGCCTTGTTGGGGATGCCGGAGTTGATGTGTACGCCGCCGTTGTCGTCCTGCGTGTGGACGTATTTCGACATGTGCGCCGGCTGCGGGTCCTTGCCCAGCTGCGGGTCGTCGTACGCGGTGCCCGGCGCGGCCATCGAACGCAGCGCGATGCCGTGGAAGTCCGGCCCCAGGATGTCGTTGCCGATCAGCCAGTCGGCCTGCGTGACGTCCTGGCCGAGCGCATACTGTTTCACCATGGAGCCGAAAACGTCGGAGATCGACTCGTTCAGCGCGCCCGGCTGGTCCTGGTAGAGCAGGCCGGAGGCCTCGTCGGCGGACACGCCGTGGGTCAGCTCGTGGCCGACCACGTCCAGAGATTTGGTGAAGTTGACGAAAATGCTGCCGTCACCGTCGCCGAACACCATCTGGGTGCCGTCCCAGAAGGCGTTGTCGTACTTCTGTCCATAGTGGACGGTCGCGAGCAACGGACCGCCGGCGCCGTCGAGCGCGTTGCGGCTGTGGACGTCCAGGTAGTACTTGAAGACCGCGCCGAGCTTGTCGTACGCCTCGTTGACGGTCTCGTCGGTGGCCGGCGGATCCCCCTCGGCGCGGATCGGCGTGCCGGGCAGGTCCTCGCTGCCCTGCGCGTCGCTGATCCGGCGCTCCAGGTGCGGCTGGTCGGGGAGAGCGCCGCGCAGCTGTGGCTTGCGGTCCTGGTCGCGCATCCGCGCGTCGATGGCGAGCGTGGCGGCGGCGATGTCGCGCAGGGCCGCGTCGGCGTTCTGGCCGAGTCGGTTGACGATGTGCGGTGGAAGGATGCAGTTAACGGTACGCATACACCACAGTTACACATGGTGACGCTCGAGCGCAACCGTCCGAACGGATTAGTGCACTCCAGGGAAGCCGCTCGGGCCCTGTGACACCGCGGCTTTTAAGGCCGCGCCGGATTCGCCGGCATTGTCACCGGTCCGGTCGTGAGCCATCTAATAAGGTTAGGCAAACCTATTGATTGGTGCTGGCGCGATCAAGATACTGAGGCCGTCCGTTCCATTCCTCCAGCAAGAGGCGGTTTCTCGGTGCCCACAGCAACCCGCCGGCAGGTCCTCGGCGGCCTGGCGACGCTCGCGGCCACAGCTCTGGTGTCCGGTTGCGGCGGCGGACGGACCGGCCAGCCGACCGGCGCCGGCGTGACCGTCGAGCACGAGTTTGGCCGTACGACGATCCCGGCACCGCCGAAACGCGTGGTGACCGTCGGTTACGTCGACCAGGACCCGTTGCTCGCGCTCGGTGTTCGACCGGTCGGCGTACGCGAGTGGTTTGGCGGCAAGCCGTACGCCGCCTGGCCGTGGACCGCGGCCGCGCTGGACGGCTCCAGGCCGGTGGTGCTCGGCTCCGAGGAGCTCAGCTTCGAGAAGATCGCCAAGCTGACGCCCGACCTGATCATCGGCGCGTACGCCGGGCTGACGAAGGCCGAGTATGACCAGCTGTCCAAGATCGCGCCGACCGTCGCGCAGGCGAAAGGCCACGCGCACTACACGACTCCGTGGCAGGACATGACCAACACCATCGGCGTCGCGGTCGGCAAGGCGGCGGAGGCGAAGAAGCTGGTCGCCGCCACTGAGGCGAAGCTGGCCGCGGCGCGTACGGCGCATCCGGAGTTCGCGGGCCGCACGGTCGCGGTGCTCGACGGCTCGGCCGGCAACAAGGGCGGTTACGGCGTGCTCGCGGCGGACGATCCGCGCGGCCGGCTGGTGCGTGCGCTCGGCCTGCGCTATCCGGACGAGGTCAACCGGCGGATGCCGAAGGACAAGTTCTACATGGACGTGAGCCGAGAGCAACTCGATCTGGTCGACGCCGACGTGCTGGTGGTGCTGATCTACGACCAGGCCTCGCGGGCCGCACTGGACAAGGACCCGCTGTTCCAGCGCCTCAACGTCGTACGCCGCGGCGCCGCCGTCTATCTCGACAACGGCGCGAAGTCGCTCAACGCCGCGATGGGGTTCAGCACGGTCCTGAGCATCCCGTACTTCCTCGACGGGTTCGTGCCGCCGCTCGCCACCGCCGTGGCGAGGAAGGAGACGCGGCCTCAGGTGGGATGATGGCTGCGTGCCTCTTTATCGTGATGACGCGGTCGTGCTGCGCCTGCAGAAGCTGGGTGAGGCCGACCGCATCGTCACGCTGCTGACCAAGCGCAACGGCCGGGTACGCGCGGTCGCGAAAGGCATCCGCAAGACCACCAGCCGGTTCGGCGCGCGGCTGGAGCCGTTCAACCACGTCGACGTGCAGTTGGCCACCGGCCGCTCGCTGCACGTGATCAGCCAGGTCGAGACGCTGTCGCCGTACGGCCGGGACATCGCGTCGGACTATCCGCGCTACACCGCCGCCAGCGCGATCGCCGAGACCGCCGAGCGGCTCACCGAGGACCACGAGCCGGCGCTCCGGCAGTATCTGCTGGTCATCGGCGCGCTTCGTACGCTGTCCACCGGCGAGCACACGTCGTCGCTGGTCCTCGACGCGTATCTGCTGCGCGCGATGGCGGTCGCCGGCTGGGCGCCGGCGCTGGACGAATGCGCGGTGTGCGGCCTGGAAGGCGAGCACGGGGCGTTCTCGGTGCCGGCCGGCGGCCTGGTGTGCGGCACCTGCAAACCGCACGGTTCGAGCAACCCGTCGCCGGCGAGCATGATGCTGATGCGCGCGTTGTTGTCGGGCGACTGGGATGACGCCGACGCGAGCGAGCCGCCGGCCCGCCGCGACGCGTCCGGACTGATCGCGGCGCACCTGCAATGGCACCTGGAGCGAGGACTGAGGTCTTTGAAGCTGGTACAACGGTGAGCCCGCTGATGGATCCGCTGCCGCATCCCAGCGGCGCGCGGCCGCCGGACATCCCGGCGGATCTGGTGCCGGTGCACGTCGCGCTGGTGATGGACGGCAACGGCCGCTGGGCCAAGGCGCGCGGCCTGCCGCGTACGGAGGGCCACAAGCAAGGCGAATTTTCCTTGTTCGACATTGTCGACGGCTGCCTGGAGCTCGGGGTCAAATGCCTGTCGGTGTACGCGTTTTCCACCGAAAACTGGAAACGCTCGCCGGACGAGGTGCGTTTTCTGATGGGCTTCAACCGAAACGTGTTGCGGCGTCGCCGTGACGAGCTCAACGCGCGTGGCGTACGGATGCGGTGGTCCGGTCGCCGACCGAGGCTGTGGCGCAGCGTCATCTCCGAGCTGGAGACGGCCGAGCGGATGACCAGGCATAACACCAAAATGACGCTGAACATGTGCGTGAACTACGGTGGCCGCGCGGAAATCGTCGATGCCGCCGCCGCGCTGGCTCGGGACGTACGCGACGGCCGGGTGAACGCCGACCGGATCACCGAGGCGGTTTTCGCGCGCTATCTCGACGAACCGGACCTGCCAGACGTCGACTTGTTCGTCCGCTCGTCGGGGGAGCAGCGTACGTCCAACTTCCTGCCCTGGCAGTCGGTCTATGCCGAGATGGTGTTCCTGGACACGCTTTTTCCGGATTTCGACCGCCGGCATCTGTGGCACGCCTGCGAGGTCTACGCCTCGCGCGACCGGCGCTATGGCGGAGCGGTGCCCAACCCGGTGCCCGAGACCACCTGAGGTCGTCGCCTTGACAGTGCCTCGGCGCGCTGCCTAGCGTGATCAGAAATCGATTTCTGTTGAGGTGGGCTCGATGACTGAGCTGGATCGCCGTACGTTCCTGCGCGCCGCCACCGGCGCCGCGGCCGTTGGTGTCGTTGGTCTGGGCAGCACGCCGGCTTCGGCGTCCGCCGTGCCGTCGGACACGCCGAGCACGTTCTTTTCCACCGTATACGTGGAATCCGCCGGCACGGTCGCGGCGCCTGGCAGCGACGGCGACCTGTGGCCGTCGTGCTGGGCCGACGACGGTGCGCTGTATTCGGCCAACGGCGACGGCCGCGGCTTCAGCGACCAGCCGTTCAAGGACGTCGTGATGAACCGGATCGACGGCACGCCGGAATCCGGGCTGACCGGCGAGAAACTGGCCGAGTCCGAGGCGCTCGGCAACGTCTGGGCCGATCCGGCGCAGTACAACCGCAAACCGACCGGCATGGTCTGCGTCGACGGCGTGCTCTATCTCGCCGTGCAGGACCTCAAATCCGGCACGAACGCCTTCGACGACGTGCCAAACGCGAGCATCTCGCGGTCGGACGACCACGGTCGTACGTGGCAGAAGACCACCGAGGCGATGTTCACCGACCACCGGTTCACCACGATCTTCTTCCTGGATTTCGGCAAGAACTCCGAGCACGCGCGGCACGCGCTGGGACCGCACGACGGCTCGTACGTCTACGCGTACGGCCTGGACTGGAACTGGCGCGACTCCAACACCGACACCGTGCCGGATCCGGTCGATCTTTATCTCGCGCGGGTGCCGGCCGACGCCGTGCAGGACCGGTCGAAGTGGCGGTTTTTCACCGGCCTGAAGTATGGCCGGCCGACCTGGGGGAAGGACATCGCCGACAAGGTCGCCGTGCTGCACGACGAGACGCGCCGGTTTACCCAGCCACTGCCCGGAAAAACCGGAAACCTGACGGTCATCTCGCAGGGCGGCGTGCTCTACAACGCGCCGCTGAAGCGTTATCTCTACACGTCGTGGACCGACCCGACCTGGGAGTTCTACGAGGCGCCGACGCCGTGGGGGCCGTGGAAGCGGTTCCTGGTCGAGGATTTCGGCCTGACCGAGTGGTATCAGATGAGCGATCCGGTGCACACGCCGAAAAACGGCGGCTATGGCACCACGATCCCGGCGAAGTTCGTCAGCCCCGACGGCCGCGACATGTGGGTGCAGAGCAACTGGTGGACGGCGCCGTATCCGAAGCCGCAGGACAACTACAACTTCAACCTGCGCCGGCTGCGGGTCACCCCCTATCGGCCGACTTTGCCAGTCAACCAGCCAAACCCGCACAACAACCTGGCACGCACCGGCGCCGACGTGACGCCGATCCAGGTCTCGGCACATCGCGCGCATCGCAGTTACTACAACGACGGCGACCGTAAGCTGACCGAGGACAGCTATGACGGCCAGGTCAAGGCCGTCGACTTCTGGGGCTACGCGTTTTCGCGCGCGTACAAGATGAATCGTGTCGTCTACAGCCCCGGCACGATGGCCGCGGACGGCGGCTGGTTCACCCGCTCGGGCGGTGGCCTGCGCGTCCAGGTGCGGCAGGCGTTTCGCTGGATCGACGTGACCGGCCTGAAAACCACGCCGAGCTATTCGTACGATTCCACTGCCGGTGAGAAAACCTACGAGCTGACCTTCGACCGCACCTGGGGTGACGGCGTTCGGATCGTCGGCCAGCCCGGTGGCAGCTCGTACTTCACCTCGATCGCCGAGCTGGAGGTCTATTACGACGGCTGACCGTGCGTGGCGATCTGCCACAGGTTTCCGTGCGGGTCGCGGATCATCGCGCGCCGGTCACCGTATGGCTGGGCGGCCGGATCCTCGATCGACTCGGCACCGTTGGCCATCGCGCGGCGAAAAGTCGCGTCGGTGTCGGGGACGTACACGTAAAGGAACGCCGCCATCGGCTCGCGCTCGCCGGTGCCGCTGATCAGCAGACGAGAGTCGCCGATCCGCAGCTCGGTCGGCCGGCCGGCGTCGTACGTGCCGTCGGCGTCGAACACGGCACGGACGAAGTCGACCAGCGCGTCCGGCTGGCTGGCGACGATCCTGGGTGTCACGCAATGCCAGCCGGCTGGCCGGAAGTCGTCGGTCATCTCGTGCTCCTGACGTTCTTACGATTCGGTGATGGTTGGCCACGGAGAGCGTACGACGCGTGCCCGAGCGCCTAGCGTCGCAGGCGTGACTGTACTGATCACCGGCGGCGCCGGTTTCGTAGGATCGCACACGGCCGACGCGATCGGCGCGGACGTACGACTCGTGGATGCCTTGTTGCCGCAGGCGCACGGTGATTCACCAGCAGTCGAGAACATCGTTCGCAATGATCTGACCGACGTGTCCGAGGCCGTCGCGCTGCTGGACGGCGTCGACACGGTCATCCACCTGGCGGCGATGGTCGGTCACGGCGTCGATCCGTCCGACGCTCCGGCGTACGCGCTGCACAACGATTTCTCGACCGCGGTTTTGTTGGCTGCCATGGCATCGGCCGGCGTCCGGCGTTTGGTGCTCGCCAGTTCGATGGTCGTCTACGGTGAAGGCCGTTATCGCTGTGCGGAGCACGGCATTGTGCCGGCGGCACCACGTAAAGCCGGCGACATCGACGCGGGCAACTTCGATCCGCCTTGTCCGGTCTGCGGCAGCGGCCTGAGTCCTGAGCTGATCGGTGAGGACGCGCGGCTCGATCCGCGCAGCACGTACGCGGCGACGAAAGTCGCGCAGGAGCACCTCGCCTCGGCCTGGGCCAGGCAGACCGGCGGATCGGTGTGGGCCTTGCGTTATCACAATATCTACGGTCCGTGGATGCCGCGGGACACGCCGTATGCCGGCGTGGCCTCGATTTTCCGGTCGGCGCTGGAGCGCGGTGTCGCGCCGCGAGTCATGGAAGACGGCCGGCAGCGCCGCGATTTCGTCCATGTCACCGATGTCGCCGCCGCGAATGTGCTCGCCGCGGCCAAACCGGCGCCGGAGGGCACACTGCAGGCCGTCAACATCTGCTCCGGTGATCCGCACACCGTCGCAGAATTCGCCGAAAACCTGGCGACCGCGATGGGTGGTCCGATGCCGGTGATCGTCGGTGGCGCGCGGCCCGGCGACGTGCGGCACGTCACCGCCGATCCGGCGAAAGCGCGGTCAGTTCTCGGATTCCACCCGCGTACGTCCTTCGAAGAAGGCGTCAAAGCCTTCGCGACGGACCCGCTCCGGTAAGTGACTGTTTACCAACAGGCTCTAAAGCCAGATGCACCTCGAAACGGCAGCCCGGCTCGTGGTTGACGGCGCTGATCCGGCCGGACTGCGCCTCGACCAGGCCGCGCGCGACCGCCAGCCCGAGGCCGCCGCCGGTGTCGTCCGGCGTACGCGCGGCGGTGCCGCGAAAGGCCACGTCGAAGACTCTGGCGAGCTCATCTTCGGGAATGCCACCGCAACCGTCGTCGACGCGCAGCCACGCCTCGTCGCCGTCCACGCCGGCCGCGACCACGACCGAGCCACCGGGTGGCGTGTGCCGGATCGCGTTTGACAGCAGATTGCGGACGACTCGGCCGAGCTCGGCGTCGCTGCCGGCGACGACCGGCCAGTCGGCTTCCTCCGCGGCCGCCAGCTCGACGCCTTTTCGCGCCGCGCCAGCGCCTTCCGCTGCCAGCGCGTCGGAAACCACGTCCCGTAACGAAACAGCCGACATCGTGAGCCGCAGCGCGCCGGCGGTTATCCGCGACAGCTGGAAAAGATCGTCCACCATCGCCGACAGTCGCTCGGTTTCGCGGCGGATGTCGCGCGTGTATGCCGCGATGTCGTCCGGCGCGCTGACCACGCCGTCCTCCAAGGCCTCGGTCATCGCGCGGATGCCGGCCAGCGGCGTACGCAGATCGTGGCTGATCCAGGCAACCAGCTCTCGGCGCGATGAGTCGAGCGCGCGTTCACGCGCGCGAGCCTCGCGTTCCCACACGCTTTCGGCCGCGATTTGCCGGCCAAGCATCAAACCGGCCGGCACCGAGACCGCGGCGACCAGCAGACAGACGAAAAGCGTGGTGGCGAAGGCGGGGTCGAACATGAACTTTCCCACCACCAGCACGCCGGTCAGCGTCGCGACCACCGGCACCAGCACGAGCACTGCCATCGCGGTGGCGATGGAGTGTCTTCGCATGCGGTGCAACAGCACACTTCCGAGCAACACCACCGGAAGCGTGGCGATCAGCGCGAGTGGTGCCACGTGAAGAAAAAGCGTCAGCACACCGGCTCCTGCGGGTCGTAGCGATAGCCGACACCCCACACGGTCGCCAGCCGCCGCGGATGCACCGGATCGGTCTCGAGCTTTTCGCGCAGCCGGCGCACGTGTACGGTCACCGTGGACTGGTCGCCGAAGCTCCAACCCCACACGCGTTCCAGCAGCTCCGGTCGCCGGAACACCTGACCGGGATGCCGGACGAAATAGGCCAGCAGGTCGAATTCGCGCGTCGTGAGCGACAGTTCCCTGCCACGCAACGACACTCGGCGCGCGTCCAGGTCGATCGACAGGTCGCCGTCGGTGACCGTGCCGGCCGGTCGCGGATCGGGCGGACCGGCCGACCGGCGTAACACCGAGCCGACCCGCAACACCAACTCGCGCGGACTGAACGGCTTGGTCACGTAGTCGTCCGCGCCGGTTTCCAAGCCGGCGACCCGATCCTCCTCCTCACCGAGCGCGGTCAGCATGATCACCGGAATGCTGCTGTGCCGGCGCAACTCCTCGCACACCTCCAGTCCGCTCAGGCCTGGCAACATCAGGTCGAGCACCACCAGATCCGGTGGTTTCGCGCTGATCTCGGCCATCGCGGCCTCGCCGTCCGCGCGTACGGTCACCTCGTAACCGGCGCGGGACAGATATCGCCGCATCACATCGCGTACGGTCGGATCGTCGTCGACCACCAGGATCCGCGGCGCGCTCACCATCCGGTCACCACCAGATGGTTGACCGCCAAGGCCAGAACCGCCTGAGCGGCCAGCCACCACCGGCTCGTACGCGCCGGCAGCAACGCGCACGCCGGCACCAGCCACACCGCGAACGGCAGCCAGATCCGCTCCACTTCCGCCTTGCTCAGTCCGGAAAGATCGGCGAGCAGGATCGACAATGCCGCCGCGGCGACCAGACTTAGAGGTCCCCTACTTGCGCGGCCTCTTACCCGCCATTTGACCGATCTCCGCAGTCCGGCGACGACAGCCGGACCGGTCGAGAAGGCGAGCGCCGCCAGGTCGGCCCAGACGAAATACCAGTAGGGCCGCTGCGACGCGACGCCCTGGTAATAGCGGATCTGCACCAGATGTACGCCTTGCCACCACGCGAATCCGGCCGCCGTGAAGGCGGCAACCACGGCGATCGCGGCGATCGCGCCGATCACCAGCGGACGGATCCGCCGCGTGATGATGGCGACCGCCAACGGCAGCGTGCCGGCCAGGATGAGGCCGTACGACAGGTAGCTGCCGTATCCGAGCAGCAGGCCACCGCAAACCGAGGCCAGATCCCGAAACAAGCCCCTGCCGGCCGCGCCGACAGCGATCGCGGCGACACCCCAGGCGACAACGGCGGTGAAGATGCCGTCGGCAGAGACACCGATCCACACCGCTCCAGGGAAAAGCACGCCGAATGGCAGGGTTTTCCGCGCGGTTTCGGCCATGCCGAGGGCCTTGAGCGCCACCGCGACGGCGATGCATGCGGAGGATCCCAGCAGGATGCAGATCATGCCGGCGATCGCGCCGCCGCCGAGACCGATCCGGTCCAGTGCGACGAAAAACAACGTCACGCCAGGCGGATGTCCGGACACGTGCTCGGTCCAGGCGTCCGGTCCGCGGACGATGCCATCGGAGAAATGTCGCAGAAACTGGCCGATGTCGGTGACCCTGGGCACGTCGTGCAGATATTCCGCCGGACGGGTGAGCCGGCCGGCGATGCCAAACTGCCAACCGTCGATGAGCGCGAGGAAAAACGTCCATGCCACCGCGGCCACGTAGGCGACCGGCAGCAATGTGCGAAAGCGCAGCCGGGTGGACAGCTCGCGTCCGTAGAGAACAATGATCGCAGCGACCGCGATCGCCGGCATCGTGCCAGGACCGACGTGCGGCCCCCACCGGCCGGAAAGCGGCGGCCAGGCCAGATAAGGCGTCGGTCCGCCCGGCACGAACGCGCGCAACATGGCCCAGCCGACCAGCGCCGCCACGACGACGAGCGCGACGACCGACCCGACCGTGATCAGGTCATAGCGCGTCGTCCGGTCCGTACGCTCGTCGGACCGGGTCGGGGTTTGCGTCACGCCGGTACGCTAACCAGTTGGCCGGCCGGTTGGCGCGCCGCCGGACCTCGCGTCACGAGATCGTAAGAATCGGGCCGGCCGATCGGCTCTAGCGTCATGCGTATGAGCGTCGACGTGATCCTGCCGTGCCTCGACGAGGCATTGGCGCTGCCTGGCGTCCTGCAGGCGATGCCGCCGGGTTATCGCGCGATCGTGGTCGACAATGGTTCGACCGACGGCAGTCCGGCTGTCGCGCGCGAATTCGGCGCGACCGTCGTGCATGAGGCGCAGCGCGGATATGGCGCGGCCGTCCACAGTGGACTTGTCGCGGCGAGTGCCGACGTCGTGTGCTTCATCGACGCCGATGGTTCGCTCGATCCGTCCGTTCTCCCGGAATTCGTGGAGATGCTGGGCAACGCGGAGCTGGCGGTCGGCAAGCGTGTGCCGGTCAGCGTGTCGGTGTGGCCGTGGCACGCGCGTCTCGGCAATGCGATTGTCGCGTGTTTGTTGCGGCGGCGCGGTGTTCCGGTGTCCGACATCGCGCCTGTCCGAGCCGTACGCCGCGCGGCTTTGCTGGGTCTCGGCGTGACCGATCGCGCTTTTGGCTATCCACTGGAGTTGTTGTTACGCGCAGGTGCGGCCGGTTGGCGGATCGCCGAGCGGCCGGTCGACTATCGGCCGCGCGCGGCCGGCACCGTGTCGAAAGTCTCCGGTTCGTTTCGTGGGACGCTGCGCGCGACCCGTGATTTCGCGAAGGCACTGCGATGATCTGTGCGATACTGGCGAAATCGCCGGTCCCCGGCCGGGTGAAGACCCGGTTGTGTCCGCCGGCGACGCCGGAGCAGGCCGCGCGGCTTGCCGCCGCGGCCTTTCTGGACACCTTGGCCACCGTCACATCCTGCTCCTGGATCGTGCCGGTGGTCGCATTGGCAGGAAAACTCGACCATCCGCAGCTGCGTGCGGCAATGCGCGACGTGCCTGTTGTCGTGCAACGCGGTGAAAATCTCGGCGAGCGGATCGCGGCGGCCCATCTCGACGCGGCGGCATTGTTTCCAGGACGGCCAATCCTGCAGATCGGCATGGACACACCACAGCTGACCGCCGCCGACCTCGAGCAATGTCGCGACGCGATGCACGATGGTGTGCTGGCGCCAGCTGCCGACGGCGGTTGGTGGTTGCTCGGGCTGCGAAATCCGGAGCACGCGCGCTTGGTCGCGGACGTGCCGATGTCCCGGCCGGACACCGGCGCTCGTACGCTCGCCGCCCTGCGAAACGGCGGCCTCCGCGTCGCGCTCGGACCGGAACTGTCCGATGTGGACACCATGGCCGACGCGTACGCGGTGGCCGCCTTGGCGCCACGGAGCCGGTTCGCGGCCGAGCTCGGATGATCGCCGACTTTTCGCATGGCTTGCGCGGAAATCCGTGTGCACTGCGGCGCACGGATGGCGTGCTGATCCGGCTGCCGGTCCGTCGCTGGCATGCGCCGGCACGCGGCGCCGATCGCTGGCTGCTCGACCGGTGCACCGGTCCGACGCTCGACCTCGGCTGCGGTCCCGGCCGGCTGGTCACCGCGTTGGCCGAGCGCGGCCTGCCGGCGCTCGGCGTCGACATCAGCGCGGACGCGGTCGAGCGTACGCTCTTCCGCGGTGGCACGGCGTTGCGGCGAGACGCGCTCGGCCGGTTGCCGGCCGAAGGCCGCTGGTCGCACGTGCTCCTGGCGGACGGCAACATCGGAATCGGCGGCGATCCGGCACAACTGTTGCGCCGAGCGAAGGTGTTGCTGCGGCCCAAAGGCACCGTCTTGCTGGAGCTGGACCCGATCGGCGGCCTGTGGCGCGGAGCCGGCCGGTTGGAGGCGTCCGGCGTGGTCGGTCCGTAGTTTCCGTGGGCCCAGGTCGGCCGCTCTGCGCTACCCGCGGTGGCTGGCGCGGCTGGTCTCGCGGTGCGGACGGTCCGGCTTGGCTGGCGTACGTTTGCCGAGCTTTCCGCGTAACACATAGATAATCGCGCTCAGGGCGAAGGCTGCCGCGGTGAAGAGCAGCCAGCGGAACAGGTAGGGCTGCTGCGTCAGACCGGTCGCGTCCTGAAAGCTGCCGGCGCCCTGCCGGACGATGCCGGGGAAGAACAACAGAAACAGCAGTCCAGAGGCCAACGCCGGCACGCGGACGTAATTGACTGACCTGGTCACCAGCGCGTACACCGGAAACAACACCAGGTCGTGGATGACGACGGCGCCGAGGAACCACAGCAACATCAGCCAGGCCAACGGATCGGCGGCCACCAGCCAGATCGCATAGCCGGCGACCAGGAAACACATCAGCAAAGCCGCCAGATGCCAGCCACTGGCTCCATAAAACCGGCGCATGTCACCGCTCCCGGAAATCGATCGAGGCCACCCATTTCGTGCAATGCACGCCTGGCAATGCCGGCACGATGATCCGCGCCGGAAAGCCGTGGTCGAGGCTCAGCGGTGCGCCGTTGACGCGAAGCGCCAACAGAGCGTCCGGATCGAGGACCTGGTTTTCCTGCAGCGTCGCCTGGTGGAAGCCGCCGGTTTTCGACACCGCCTGGACGAATGCGTTCGCCGGCGCCGGCAGGCCGGTCAGTGCGGCGAGATCACGCAGCCGTACGCCCGTCCACGTCTGTGTCGTCGACCAGCCTTCCACGCAGGCGATCGGCAGGACAGCGGTGTGCTGCGGCATCCGTTGCAGCGTAGGAAGATCCAGTGTCAGCTGGCGGCGGCCCGAGAGCCGCAGGCGCCACGCCGGTCCGACCGACTCGGCCGTGATGCCGACACTTCTGGCCGTACGGTTGACCTGGAAGTCGGTCGGGCCGCCGCCGTACGACCGGCCGCGCGGCAGCAGGAACGCGCTCCAGCGCAGGCTGTCGACGCTTTGGCCGACGGTCACCGCGGCCACCAGGAGGGAGCCGCCGGCGACCAGACCCAGCAGGCCACGGCGGCTGATCGTGGCGCCTTCCGGTTTTTTCTTTGGCTGACGGGTGCGCAGCGCCGAGGCCATCGTGCGGAACTTGAGTCCAATGTGGACGGCGAACGCCGCGAGGAAGACCCAGGCACCGTAATAGTGCGCGGTGTAGAAGCTGAAGCCGAACAGATAGTCATACTGGATGTTGAGCAGGCCGGTGCCGACCTCGAAGAGAATGCCGCCGATCAGCAGGAGCAACGACAGGCGTTCAAGCGCGTGCGCGATCGATCTCGCCGGCGGCCACTCGAAAAGCTTCGGGATCACCGACCAGAGCTTGGCCAGGATCACCGGCACCAGCACCAGGCCGAGACCGACGTGCAGTCCTTGCGTCAGCTGGAAAAGCCAGGCCGGACGCGTCGGCCAGTCCACGTACGGCAGGTGCAGCCAACCGACGTCGCGCGGAAAAGCCTGACCAAACTGCGGACCGTACGCGAGATAGTCGAGCAGCCCGGTGACAATGACGAACGGCAGCGAGATCAGCAGTGTCAGGCCGAAAACCGAGGTGAGCCACCGGCCGCGCAGCGGACTCCGGAACCGGCCGGCCATCGCACGGCCGTGGTTTTCCGCCACGCTCCACAATCGACGCACAACGCTGGTTGTTCGCACGGTCCTCACCGTACGTCCGGGCGGTCCGGCCGGGTGCCGTCAGGACCGATCGGTAATGGAATGGAAAGACCTCAGTTTTCCATGCCCCGAAGGTGAGAAACCGGTGGTCGCGCAGCTGGCTGAAAAGTCGGAGCTCTCGCGCGCCTTGGACGAACGGAAAGCGCCTACCCCGGCGATGGGTAGGCGCTTTCCGCTGGTGGTCTCAGGCGACGCCGTCTGCCACCACGCCGAGCGACACACCGTCCAACACGCTCAGTCCGCGCATTGCCTGCCTCCGTTCGTCCCAAATGACCCTGGTGGAGCGAGGTGTGCGTACGTGCACAGAATGCACGAAAGGTCGACGTAAAGGGAGTGCCGGCTGGCAGAAAGCGCAGATTTGTGTGGCGTTAGTGTGCGCTTAAAGTGGTTTATCCATATATCACCCGTTATGCAGCCGTGTCGGCCGGAAGATGTTCGGCGCTGTCGCCGGCAGCCAAGTTTAAGCAGGCCTTAACGGGAACTCGCGTGCACGCGGCGGAGTTGACTGGTCATGTACGTGGTCGCCGCGCTGATCATTCCGTCGTTGGTCGTGCTGCTGCTCGCGGTGGCGGTGTTCGAGCGGGTCACCGGCCGGTTCGGCTGGGCTCCGTGGCGCAAACGCGGCGACGGCTCTGGCATGTCGCCATTGTCGACCGCCGGTGTCGAGGAGCTGGAGTCACATTTTCGCGGCACCAAAGACTTTCAGCGACAGATGAAACAGTCGTCTCTGATGCTGCGCGAGGAGGAGAGCGACGGCGCGCCGCCGCGCAGCAGAGTCGACCTCGACGCCGGCACGGCAAACATCGTCCTGCGCAAGCAAAACGACGGGTAGACCGCAGGGTCGCCCTACGTGCGCCGGGGCTGGGTTTTCATGATTGTTGCGTGCGCCTCGTGGTGACTGGGTTGCGGGTGTAGACGTGCCTCGGTTTCGCGAACTCGACGTTGTCGTTCTGTCGGCGTGTCGAGGTCCCCCAACGTCGAGTTGGTGAGTGCGGAGCTTGACCCTTGTGGGACTGCCTGTGATCGCGGCCGGGTGTCTCGCGCATCGAGTGCGGAAAAATCCCGCATCTCAGGGTCTGTCGTACTGGGCTGGGGTCTGTTTCGAAGTCCCACGTGGATGAGAGTTGGGCTCGGCTATCGCCGGGTGGGACTTCGAAACAGACCCCTAGGCGCTGGTGAACAGTCGCCAGGTGCCGAGCGCGAGGCTGCCGCCGGTGGCCGCCGAGGCGAGCAGGATTGCCAGCAACAGCAGCAAAAGGTCGGCGAGGCCGATGGTCTGCCGGCGCGCATATGTGCGAGCCTGGCGCGCGTCGAAGCCGCGCGCGTCCATCGCGGCGGCGATCCGGCTGGCGCGCCGGATCGCACCGACCAGCAGGGTGAAAACGCGACCGCCGAAGAGCCGGGCGGCGACCACCGGATTTCCGTTGGCCGCTACGCCGCGCGCTCGGCGAGCGAGGCCGATGGTGTGCCATTCCGTTGTCAGCAAAGGTAACAACCGCAGCGCCGCGAGTGCCCCGTACGCGAACCGTGCCGGCGCGCGCAGTTGCTGCACCAGCGAGTCGGCGAGATCGGTCGGGTCGGTCGTCGACAGCATGAGTACGCCTGGCAGCGCGACGGCGACGACGCGCAGGGCCAGCGCGCCACCGACCTGCCAGCCGCCAGGACTGCCGAAGAGCGCGTTGGCGACGCCGATCGACAGCGCGCCGACCAGCAACACGACCGTACGCTTTGCCAGTGTTGCGGCCGAAAGTCCGGTCAGCGGCAACGCCAGCAGGCAGCCGGCCAACAACACCGCCGGCGTGACCGGATCGCCGGCCGCCAGCGCCGCCGCCGCGACGACCAGCCCGGCGGCCAGCTTGACGACCGGGTTGCGGCGTCCCAGGTACGCGGCGGTCATGCCGGCGACAATCGTCCGGCGGACATCCACAGCACCCGGTCGGCCAACGCATCGGTGAACGCGGTGTCGTGCGTGATCACCGCGATCCCGACGCCGTCTTTTCGCAGGCTGTCCAGCATTTCCACCAGCTCGGTCCAGGTCCGACGGTCCTGGCCGAAGGTCGGCTCGTCCAGGATCAGCAGCGCCGGAGCGGCCACCAACGCGGTCGCCACCGACAGCCTGCGCTGCTCGCCACCGGACAGTGTGAACGGGTTCGCCGCCGCCAGCCGGTCCAGCCGCAGCCGCTCCAACAACTCGTCGGCGCGCGCGTTTTCCTTCGTACGCAACAGCAACTCGTCGCGTACCCGGCCGGTCAGGAACTGGTGCTCCGGATCCTGGAAAACGGCTCCAATCCGGCCGGCGAGGTCGGTGGCCTTCCACCGCCATGGCGGCCGACGATCGGCACCGGACAGCGCGGAGGTGCCTTCTACGCGACCGGATTCCGGCCGCACCAACCCGCCGAGCACGCGCGCGAGCGTCGTCTTGCCAGCGCCGTTCGGACCGGTGATGGCGGCGACCTCCGCCGCGGCGAGCTGGACGGACGCATCGTCCACAATGGACGGCACGCGTACGGATTCCGCGGTCAGCAACGGATTCCGCTCGATCGCGGTCGAGCGCCGGCGACCCACCGGCACACCGGGGACCCACACGCCGGCGGCGGTCAGCTCGTCACACCGCTCGGCGAGTACGCGCTCCGGCGAGCCGTCGGCCACGACACCGTCGGGGGAGATGACGACCAGCCGGTCGACCAGGTCCAGCGTCTCGGCGACGCGGTGCTCGACCAACACGAGGGTCGCGCCGGTCTGGGCGAGCACCGCGTCCACCGCCTTGCGAACGGCGGTCGCGCCGTCCGGGTCGATGTTGGCGGTCGGCTCGTCGAGCAGCAGCAAACCCGGTCGCTGCGCCAAAACCCCGGCCAGGGCGAGCCGCTGCTGCTCGCCACCGGACAACGCGGCCGTCGGCCAGTCGCGGTCGTAGCCGAAGCCGACCGTCTCCAGCGCGGCGTCGACGCGCGGCCAGATCCGGTCGGCCGCGACGGCCAGGTTTTCCAGGCCGAACGCGACATCGTCACCGCAGCGCGCCATCACCAGCTGACTTTCCGGATCCTGCTGGAGATAACCGACCGGCTCGCGGTGTTCGCGCGGATGCGCACCATCGATGTGCATGGTGCCTTCCTCGTCGCCGACCTCCGGGTCGAGTACGCCGGCGAGGCCGCGCAGCAACGTGCTCTTGCCCGCTCCGGAAGCGCCGAGCAGCAACACCCGCTCACCGGGCTGCACGGTCAGGTCGATGCCGCGTACCGCCCACGCCTTGCGGCCCGGATGCCGCCACCCCCAGCCGGCCAGCCGGATCTGTGCCGCCACCGGCTCAGACGCGGGCCTGGCGGCGGCCGCCGGCCAGCGCGGACAGCACGCCGGTCGCTCCGAGCGCGCGGGCCAGCAGCCACGACACCAGACCGGCCAGCACCAGGCCGCCGACCATGCACGACACCGCGTACGTGAGCTTGGCGCCGATCGTGAACTGCGGGTAGTACGTCGTCAGATCGACGATCGCACAGCCCAGGCCGCTGGCGGTGCCGGCCAGCAGAGCGGTCGGCAGCGAGTACGAGCGATAGCGGAAGGCGGCGAAGACGATCTCCGCGGCCAGCCCCTGCGCGAGACCGGACAGGATCGTGGCGAAGCCGTACTGGCCGCCGAGCAGCATCTCGACCAGCGAGCCGAGCAGCTCGGCGACGACCGCGGCGCCTGGCTTGCGCACGATCAGCGGCGCGAGCACCGCCGGGATGAACCACACACCGGAGAACACGCCGGTGAGCGGTGCGACCGCCTTGAGCGGTGCGGTGAGGACGCCGTTGGCGAAGCCCCAACCGAAGAACACGACGCCGAAGACGACGCCGACGACGGCCGTGACGACGATGTCGACGGTCCGCCAACGGAATGATGTGGACATTTGCGGTGCCTCCTTCTGGCTCGAAGGAGGAGTGCTGACGCTCACCCGTCGCCACGCGCCGCCGCGCGTGCGCGGCAGCACGTGGAAGCGGATGACTCGACTTCCTGCGCTGGCATTACCCAGATCAGGTCTGAGGGTCTGCGGTTTCCCGCACTCTCAGCGCGTCCGGCGCTCCCCTGTCGTACTGACCCGGCGACCGTAACACGATCGCCGGCCACCGGCCGTACACCCGCCGGAAACATCCCGTTTCTGGTGCACGGCCGCGGCGTACGTCCTGATCCGGCGCTGGAGGTACGCACCCAGGAGCTCAGCCGGTGCCTGGCCGGTCGCTACTGTTACCGCGTGTCGTCATCCACCACCGACGTGGAGAAGGCCGCTCCGGCCGAGCCGCCGCCGGCGCCCAGCCGCCCGTGGTCGCTGTACGCGCTGATCGCGGTCTGCCTGCTGATCGTCGTCTTCCGCGGCTTTTTCCTCGGTGCCTTCGACGCGCCGCTGATGCAGACCTGGGCCACCGTCTTCGTCTCGATCGTCGTGCAGGCGACGCCGTTCCTGGTGCTCGGTGTGCTGGTCAGCGCGGCGATCGCGGTCTTCGTACCACCCTCGTTCTTCGAGAAGGCGCTGCCGCGCAAGCCGGCGCTCGCGGTGCCAGTGGCCAGTGTCGCCGGGGTCATCCTGCCTGGTTGCGAGTGCGGCTCCGTACCGATCGCCGGCGGCCTGATCCGCCGTGGCGTGGCGCCGGCGGCGGCGCTCGCCTTCCTGCTCTCGGCGCCGGCGATCAACCCCGTCGTACTCGTCGCAACCGCGGTCGCCTTTCCCGGCCAGCCGAAGATGGTGCTGGCCAGGTTCGTCGGGTCGGTGCTGGTGTCGATCGCGATGGGCTGGCTGTGGCTGCGGCTGGGGCGTACGGAGTGGATCCGGATCCCACATCGGCCCGAGCTCACCGGTGTGCCGCGCTGGCATGCCTTTATGGAGGCGGCGCGCGCCGACTTCCTGCCGTCCGGTGGCTTTCTCGTCGTGGGTGCGCTCACCGCGGCGACGCTCAACGTGCTGGTGCCGCAGGAGATTCTTCGTACGATCGCCGACAATCCGGTGCTCGCGATCATCGGACTGGCGCTGCTCGCGGTCATCCTGTCGCTGTGCTCGGAGGCCGACGCGTTCGTCGCCGCGTCGTTGACGCAGTTCTCGCTCACCGCGCGGCTGGTGTTCCTCGTCGTCGGCCCCATGATCGACCTCAAGCTCTTCGCGATGCAGGCTGGCGCCTTCTCCCGCTCGTTCGCACTGCGCTTCGCGCCGGCCACCCTGGTGGTGGCCATCCTGATCGGCTCTGCGGTGGGATTGGTGCTGCTGTGATTTCCGAGGCTCGGAGCGTACTCCTGCTGCTCTTCGGCGGTGCGCTGCTGCGGATCAGCCTGACCGATGTCTATCTGCGATACGTCAAGGCCGGCGTGCGTCCGCTGCTCATCGCGGCCGGCGTCGTACTCGTCGTCATCGCCGTCGTGACGCTCGCCCGCGAGCTTTTCGGCCGCTACAAAGCCGCGCACGACCATGGTCATGGCCACGGGGGAGTGGTGGCCTGGCTGCTGGTGTTGCCGGTGCTGGCGATCTTCCTGGTCGGCCCGCCAGCCCTCGGCTCGTACGCCGCCGGCCGCTCCGGCACCGCCGTGACGCAAAAGTCGCAATATCCACCGCTGCCGGCCGGCGACCCGCTCGCCATGCCACTGATCGACTACGGCTCACGCGCCATCTGGGACTCCGGCCTGTCGCTGGCCAACCGCCGGATCAAGCTCACCGGCTTCGTCGTACCCCGCCCCGGCGGCGGCATCTGGCTGGCCCGCATGGTCCTCACCTGCTGCGCCGCCGACGCACGGCCGATCAAGGTGCTGATGCACGGAAACGTGCCGGGCGATCTGCCGGCGAACATGTGGCTGGAGGTGATCGGGAAGTACCAGCCTGGGCAGGACGCCGACCCGGTCAACACCGAGCCGATCCCGTATGTCTCGGTGATCTCGTACCGGCAGATCAAGGAGCCGGAAGAGGTGTACGAGTAGGGGGTGGGTTTAGGGGTTTTCTGGTTGTGGAGGTGGGTGGAGGTGGGTGGGTTTCTGGTTGTGGCGGGTGGGGAGTGGTTGGGTTTTCGCCTGCGCGGCGGGCGCTCCTGCGCTGAGGCGACCTGGTGATGGTGTGACTGCTGTGGCTGATAGTGCGGGTGAGGTGGCTCGGTTGCGTAATACTTGTTGAACAAGACATCAAAACCGACATTTGTTGCAGCCCGGCAGCCACAACGGCATTATCAGCCTCAATAGTCACACCCGCCACAGCCTGGGGGATCGCGGCGGCGTGAAAGCCTTGTTCCTTGCGTCCAACGCAAGTAACTCGACATTCATGCCATCAGCGAACCGTATAAGCCGGACATTCAGCGGTCCACATGCCGTCTCGTCCCACATACTGGACCTTCACGCCACCCATCGAGACGCCACCGCAGGGCCGGCGCCCCAGCCACAAACCGGACCACACCACCCACCCAACCGCACACGCGGCACCCAACCCAACCAACGACGGGACCCCGCGCGCCCCTCCCCTTGAGGTCGCCCTCCGCGCAGGAGCGCCCGCCGCGCAGGCGAAACCAACCACCCCCAAAACGCAACAAAAATGAGGCCGCACCACACCCCTCAAACGCGGCAACCAGAAAACCTGACCACCCTCAACGCAACCAGAAACCCAGCCAGCTCCAAACGCTAGCTCCGGCACCCAGCGCACTCACCGCAAAGCCCAAAAATGTCGAACGTGTGGCTCAACTGAGTGAATCCGTGCTCCTCGGCCACCTTGTCCACCCACCGCTCCGCCGGTGGGCCGTCGACCTCGACGGCTTTGCCGCAGTTGCGGCACACCAGGTGGTGATGGTGATGCTGGTTCTGGCCGCAACGCCGGTAAAGGTGCTCGCCGCCTGGTGGCCGCATCACGTCGATGTCGCCGGCGTCGGCCATTGACTGGAGGGTGCGATAGACGGTGGTCAGGCCGACGGCCTCGCCGCGTTCGGAGAGCAGGCGGTGCAGGTCCTGTGCACTGCGAAACTCGTCGGTCTCGGAGAGCAGTGCGGCCACCGCGCGGCGTTGGCGGGTGGCTCGGCCTGGTACGGCGCTGGTCATGTTGTCGGCCATCAGTGTATCTCCCCCGCGTGCGAGACCGCGTCGGCGACGATCTGTGCGACGTGGGCATCGGCCAGGGCGTACGCGATCTCTCGGCCGCGGCGTTCGGTCGTCACCAGTTTGGCGACACGCAGTACGCGCAGGTGCTGCGACACCAGCGGCTGCGGCGCGCCGAGCGCGGCGACCAGCTCGTGGACGCATTTTGGTCCGTCGGACAGCTCGGTGACGATCGCGATCCGGATCGGCGCGGCGAGTGACCGGAGCAGCTCGCCGGCCGCGGCGAAGTGGTGATACGTACCAGTATCCGCCGCGCGCGTCTCCTCTTGGACCGTCATGGCGACCACCGTAACGCATGTTCATATGCAGTGTTACGCATGCATCGCCCAGTGGCGTAAGTCACATGGTGATCGTACGACCACGGGTTTATCACAGAGTTCACAACCCAGCTCGTCCACTTTCGTGGCTTGTGTCGGGTTTTCGGCGCTCGGTGACCGTGATTGTTCACAAAGTTATCCGGACAACGCTGATCAATGCGACACTGAGGAAGCTTGCCCTCTTGTCGGATTTCGTCTGATTCGGCAAGGTAAATCCCGCAGTGCGTATGTCGGGTGCGCACCCCGCAGGACGAAGGAGAGTCGCCGGAGATGAAGTGCACCAGGATCCAGACGGTCCCGTCGGCGAGAGGGGTCTCGCTCGGATAGCCGACCCCGCACCGCCGCGACCGGCGGCCAGTCCTCCGTCCTCCTCTGCTGGACGGTGAACTGGCCGCCGTTTCGCCTGTTTGGTCCGGATGATCCTCCGAGATGTTGCGCTGAACACGCCGACAACGGAAACGACATCGGTTATGGTTTCCAAAGAAGTTGAAAATCAATGTCGTTTAGACCGTGGAGGATCCGGTGACTGTAGCCACGCAGAAGCGCCGCAGCATCGTCGCTGCCGCAAGCGTGCTGGTCGGACTGCTCGCTCTCACCGCCTGCGGCAGCGGTGGTACGACCCAGCAGACGGCGGGCAGCAAGCTGCTGGTGGTCGCCACCACGACCCAGGTCGCCGACTTCGCCCGCCAGGTCGGTGGTGCGCGCGTCGCGGTCACACAGATCCTCAAGCCAAACGTCGACCCGCACGACTACGACCCGTCGCCAGCCGACATCGCCGCCATCGGCAAGGCCAGGATCGTCGTGAAGAACGGCGTCGGCCTGGAGAAATGGCTCGACCAGACGATCTCGTCGGCCGGCTTCGAGGGCACGGTCGTGGACACCAGCGCCGGCGTGACGATCCGCAAGGGCAACGGCACCGACGAGGAGAAGGCCGGCGACCCGCACATCTGGCACAACCCGCTCAACGTCGTCACCATGTCGACCGACATCGAGAAGGCGTTCGAGAAGGCCGACCCGCAGGGCGCCACCGCATACCGCGCCAACCTCGGCGCGTACGTCAACAAGCTGAAGGCGCTGGACGCCGACATCACCAAGAAGATCGACAGCCTGCCGGCCAACGACCGCAAGCTGGTCACCAACCACGACGCCTTCGGCTACTACATCGACCGCTATCACCTGCAGTTCGTCGGCTCGGTGATCCCCAGCTTCGACACCTCCGCCGAGCTGTCCGGCAAGGACATCCAGGACCTGGTCGCCAAGATCAAGGCAACTGGCACCAAGGCGATCTTCTCGGAGAGCTCGCTGCCGCCGAAGACCGCGCAGACCATCGCGCAGGCCGCCGGGGTGAAGGTGGAGGCCGGCGAGGACTCTCTGTACGGTGACACTCTCGGCCCCGCGGGTTCCGCCGGCGCCACCTACCTGCAGATGGAAGCGCACAACACAGACGTGATCGTGAATGCCCTCAAATAACGAAGTCGCGCTGGAGTTCGACCGTGTCACGGTCGCGTACGGCTCCGTGCTCGCGCTCCAGGACGTGCACGGCGCCGTGCCGGCCGGCGAGGCGGTCGCGCTGGTCGGCCCCAACGGCGCCGGCAAGTCCACGCTGATCAAGGCCATCCTCGGCCTGGTCCCGGTGGCCCGCGGTGCGATCACCGTGCTCGGCCAGTCGCCGGCCGCCGCGCGCGGCAAGGTGGCGTATGTCCCGCAGGCCGACACGCTCGACGAGGACTTCCCGATCACCGCCGCCGGCGTCGTGCTGATGGGGCGCTATCGCCAGGTCGGCTGGCTGCGCCGGCCGGGCAAGACCGACAAGGCGATCGCCGCCGAGGCGCTGAAGCAGGTCGGTCTCGCCGACCGCGCCAAGGCACGCTTCGGCACGCTGTCCGGCGGCCAGCGCCAGCGCGTACTGCTCGCTCGCGCCATCGCCGCGCAGCCGAAGCTGCTGCTGCTCGACGAGCCGTTCAACGGCGTCGACGCGGTCAGCCAGGACGCTTTGCTGGCCGCGATTGAGAAACTCAAGACCGATGGTGCCGCCGTGGTGGTGAGTACGCACGATCTCGCGCTCGCGCACGTCGCGTGCGAAGAGGTTTGCCTGCTCAACAAACACCAGTTTGGCTTCGGCCCGCCGGACGCGACGCTGACGCCGGAGCTGTTGCAGGCCGCGTACGGTGGACACGCCCTGGAACTGCGTGGCGATCACGTGATCGTGTCACGGCCGTGAGCGCACTTCTCGTCGATCCGTTTTCGTTGCCGTTCATGGCACGTGCGCTGATCGAGCTGTGCATCCTCGGTGTGCTCGGTGGCGTCGTCAGCGCTTTCGTGTTGCTGCGTAAGCTCGCATTCGCCGCCGACACCTTGACACACACGGTTTTTCCCGGCGTGGTCATCGGTTTCGTGGTCGCGGGGGAGGGCGGCATCTTCGTCGGCGCACTGATCGCCGGCGTGCTCACCGCCGTCGCGCTGACCGTACTGACCGCCGCGCGGCGAGTGAGTTCGGACGCGGCATTGGCTGTGTTGCTGACGGCTATGTTCTCCATCGGTGTCGTCGTGGTGTCGCGACAGACCGAATACACCTCCGACCTGACGACGTTCCTGTTCGGCCACGTGCTCACGGTTTCCGCGCGGCAGCTGGTGGAAACCGCCGTGGTGGCCGCGATTGTCGTGCTGGTGCTGGCGATCATCGGCAAAGAGCTGGTTTTCCGGTCCTTCGACGCGGAAGGCGCGCGTGCCGCCGGCTATCCGGTCGGCGTACTCGACCTGATCCTCAACGTCATCGTGGCGCTGGTCGTCGTCGCCGCCGTGCAGGCGGTCGGCACGATTTTGGTGATCGCGTTGCTGGTGGTGCCGGCTGCCACCGCCCGGCTGATCAGCGACCGGCTGTCGCTGGTCGTCGCGATCGGCTGTGTCGTCGGTGTCGCCGGCGGATACGCCGGCCTTGTGACCAGCTATGGCGCCTCGGTTTTCGGTGGCGTACGACTCTCGTCCGGCGCGACCGTCGTCCTGGCTCTGGTCGTCGCGTACGTCCTCGCGCTCGCGTACGCGGGTGTGCGGCGGGTGGTGACGCGATGAGCTCCTACCTCGTCCGCGCGATCGTCGAGGTCGTCCTGGTCGGCGGGCTGGCCGGCGTCGTGGGCGTACACGTCGTGCTGCGGCGGCTGTCGTTTTTCACGATGGCCATGACACACGCGACTTTCCCCGGTGTGGTTGTCGCGGTGCTGATCGGCGCCAACCTCTATCTCGGCGGTGCCTTGGTCGGCCTGCTGGTGGCCGGCGCGGTGACTTTGTTGTCACGTAAGCAGGACAGCACCGCCGCGACCGGTGTCGTGTTGTCGGCCGGTTTTGCTTTGGGTGTCGCGTTGATGTCGGCGCAGGCCGGTTTTACCAAGGATCTGTCCGCATATCTGGTCGGCTCGGTGCTGACCGTCCAGGTCTCGGACGTGCTGACGACAGCGGTGATCGCGGCGCTCGTGTTGCTTGTTGTGGCCGCGTTGTTCAAGGAACTCGTCTTCGGCGCGTTCGACTCCGCCGGCATGCAGGCCGCCGGTTATCGGGTCGGGCTGCTCGACCTGCTCGTACTCGTGCTGGTCGAGGCCGTCGTCGTGACCGCGGTGCCAGCTGTCGGAACGATTCTGTCGGTCGCGCTCATCGTGGCGCCGGCCGCCGCGGCTCGACTGTGGACCGACCGGATCTGGGCCACGACCGCGATCGCGGTGGCGATCGGCGTCGGCAGCGGCCTCGGCGGCCTGCTGATTTCCAGCCTCTACAACGTGGCGGCCGGTGGTTCGATCACTTTGTTGGCAGCGCTGGCTTTCGTCGTCTCTCTGGTGGCCTCACCGCGCCATGGCCTGCTGGCGCGTCTGGTCGTACGCACTAGCAGCTGACGTCGTTTGAGGCGGTGTTCGGGTTGCTGATCGCCGGCTTGCCGGTGCCGGCCAGGTTGGTGGAGCAGATCAGCTCGACGCCGTAGGACGCGTTGATGGCGATCCGGTCCGTACGCTTGACGTTGACCAGGTTTCCGTTGCCGAGCGCGTCAATCGTCAGCGAGCCGGTCTGGTCGATGTCGACATTGTTGAAGGCGCTGGAAATGTCGACGCTCGCGCAGCTGCCGTGCAGGGTGATCCTGTTCTGACCGCCGCCGAGCGTGACGGCGTTGTTGTCGCAGGTGATGGTCTCCTGGACGCTCAGATCGGTGATCGTCACCGGCGTGCCGGCCGGCGGGTTGAGGTCGGGTTTCTTCGGCAGAGCCGAGGCGCTGGTGAACGGGTTGGGGTCGCCTTTCGAGCTGCTGGTGGCGGGTTTGCCGAGCGCACCGCAACCCGACAGTGCGGCCGTGGCGACGACCACGACCAGCAGGATCCCGACCTCGCGGCGCATTGCCGACTCCTTTTGTCGCTGTTTCTTTGTGCGACCGGAGTCTTCTCGCGCCTTCTTACGTCGCGGTATGTCAGCCGCGGTGAGCGCCGGGTCGGCGGGAGGCGACCGTCGAGCGGGACCGTACGACCACCGCGGCCAGGGCCGTCGTGATCGGCACGGACAGCACCAGAGCGATCGCGCCGACCAGGCTGCGTACCAGCTCCACCGCCACCTGGTCGCCGGTCAGCACCAAACCCAGTGGCTGCTTGGAAATCGTGATCAGCAACATGATCGGCAGCGCGGAGCCGGCGTAGGCGAGCACCAGCGTGTAGACCGCCGACGCGATGTGGTCGCGGCCGATTCGCATGCCGAGCGCGAAAAGCCGGCGACCGCTCGCGGCCGGGTCGGTGTCGGCCATCGTCCACACCGCGGAGGCCTGCGTGACCGTGACGTCGTTGAGTACGCCGAGCGCGCCGACCAGGAAACCGCACAGGAGCAGGCCGGACACCGGTACGGATCCGGTCGCCACCTGCAGGGTTGCCGCGTCCTCACCGGAAAGTCCGGAGATGTGGGTGACCGCCACCGCGATCGCGGACAGGCCTGCGCTGATGAACAATCCAAGCAATGTCCCCAAAAGCGCGGTCGAGGTCTGTGCCGTACGGCCGTGCGCGAGGTAAAGCACGGCGAACAGGATCGCCGAGGACGCCACCAGACCGACCAGGACCGGTGAGCGTCCGGCCAACAACGCCGGGATCAGGAAGAAAACCAGGATCGCGACCGCGACGCCGATGCCGACCAGCGCCGCGAAACCTTTCCACCGCGCGACGGCGACGACAATGACCGCGAACAGCAGGGCGAGGACGATGAGCGCAGGTCCACGCGCGAAGTCGTTGAAGGAATAGACCGTGCCGCCGGCGGTCGTACGCGCCAAGGTGATCCGCTCGCCGGCCGACAGCAGTGGCGTGCCGGTGACGGCGCCGACCTCCACGGCGACGCGTTTGCCGGCGTCCGGTCCGCTGGTGACCTGGACGGTGGCCTTCTGGCACTGACCGGATGCCTGGCCTGGCGTACCGCTGCCGGGACAGGTCTCGGTCGACACCGCGGCGACCGTGCCGTCGACGATGATCGCCTGTCCGGTGACGAACGGCTGGTATTGCTGCGGCACGCCGACGTGTACGCCGCCGTACGGATAGAGCAGCAACAGGCCGACGACCGTCGCGAGTGCGATCGGCAGCAGCGTCCCCCAGAGGATCAGCCGCGCGCGTTTGCTCGCCGGCGCGGCTTGCCCGTGTCCGTGGCCAGCTCCCACGCTCGACTCAGACCAGCTTGTAGACCGCGAAGCCGACGATGACCAGCAGCACGGCGAGCCGGATCAGCCGCTCGACCGGCGCGCGCTGATCCCAGCCGAGCAACAGCAGCCAGCCGACGAAGGCGGCGATGAGCAGCAACGGGATCGCGCCGACCAGGCCGGGACCGGCCAGGCCGAGGATGACCAGTGCCGCGAAGATGAGGATCAGCAGCAGCCGGGGGACACGGGACAGCCGCAGCGCGACACCGGCCGTCCGCTCCTGCATCGCGGCCCGCCATTCTGCCGACACGTGTGCCTCCCGTAATGTCAACTGCTGGTCACCATCCTCGCAGGAGGCAGTTTCTTGATCGTCGTCAGCCGGTTCCAGGTGGCACCGGACAGCGGGTTCGCGGCGCGGGCGCAGGCCGCGCTGCAGGCTTTCGCCGCCTGCACGGGGTTCGTACGCGGCCACCTCGGCCGCGCCGCCGACGACCCGCGGCTCTGGACGATCGTGACGCAGTGGGACAACGTCGGTGCCTTCCGCCGCGCGCTGTCGACGTACGACGTCAAGCTGCACGCCACTCCGCTGCTCGCCGAGGCGATGCCGGAGGCCGGTGCGTACGAGGTGCTGCTGACCGTCGAGGACGGACAGGTCACCGAGTCGGCGAGTGGTCTGGCCGCCGACGCCGGGACCGTACGCGTCGGCGAGGCCTCCGGTCCGGTTCATCCGGATTAGCCCGGGTCACTGGACGCCGACCCTAATTCGCTAGCCTTGTCAATCGAAGCAACGAACACTTGTAGTTGGTGTTCCGCCGACCGCCAGCCGGATGGAGAGAATCATGGCCGATCTCGTGGAAACTGTCGTCAGCCTCTGTAAGCGCCGGGGCTTCGTGTTCGCCTCCGGCGAGATCTACGGCGGCACGCGGTCGGCGTGGGACTACGGTCCACTCGGCGTCGAGCTGAAGGAGAACATCCGCCGGCAGTGGTGGCGTTCGATGGTCACCAGCCGCGATGACATCGTCGGCCTGGACTCCGCCGTGATCCTGCCCAAGGAGGTGTGGGTCGCCTCCGGCCACGTGGACACGTTCACCGATCCGCTGACCGAGTGCCAGTCGTGCCACAAGCGCTTCCGTGCCGACCATCTCGAGGAGGAGTTCGAGGAGCGCAAGGGCCGGCCGGCGGCCAACGGCCTCAAGGACATCCCGTGTCCCAACTGCGGCACCAAGGGCGCGTGGACCGAGCCGCGGATGTTCAACGGCATGCTGCGCACGTATCTCGGTGCCGTCGACGACGACTCCGGCCTGCATTACCTGCGACCGGAGACCGCACAGGGCATCTTCGTCAACTTCTCCAACGTGATGACCGCCGCGCGCAAGAAGCCGCCGTTTGGCATCGCGCAGACCGGCAAGAGCTTCCGCAACGAGATCACGCCGGGCAACTTCATCTTCCGCACACGCGAGTTCGAGCAGATGGAGATGGAGTTCTTCGTCGAGCCGGGCACCGACGAGAAGTGGCACCAATACTGGATCGACACGCGCACGGACTGGTATGTCGACCTCGGCATCACGCGCGACAACCTGCGGCATTATGAGCACCCGAAGGAAAAGCTGTCGCATTACTCGACGCGTACGGTCGACATCGAGTATCGCTTCCGGCTGGCCGGCTCGGAGTGGGGCGAGCTGGAGGGCATCGCCAACCGGACCGACTTCGACCTGTCGACGCACTCCAAGCACTCCGGCTCGGATCTTTCCTACTTCGACCAGGAAAAGAAGGCACGCTGGACGCCGTACGTCATCGAACCGGCCGCCGGCATGGGCCGCTCGATGATGGCGTTCCTGCTCGACGCGTACACCGAGGACAAGGCGCCCAACGCCAAGGGCGGCGAGGACGTACGCGTCTCCCTGCGCCTCGACCCCCGGCTCGCGCCGGTGAAGGCCGCCGTGCTTCCCTTGTCGCGCAACGCAGACCTGTCGCCCAAGGCCCGCGACCTGGCCGCCACACTGCGCAAACACTGGAACGTCGACTTCGACGACGCCGGCGCGATCGGCCGCCGCTATCGCCGCCAGGACGAAATCGGCACCCCGTACTGCGTCACCATCGACTTCGACACCCTCCAGGACGACGCGGTGACGATCCGGGAGCGAGACAAGATGACCCAGGAACGCGTCGCCATCTCGCAGGTCGAGTCCTACCTCGGCGGTCGGCTGGTCGGCTGTTGATTTTGGTTGTACGGGCCGGCTCTCTCTGTGGTTGGAGAGAGCCGGCTCTCTCTGTGGTTGGGGGGCGGTTCTCTATTGGTTGCGTTTAAGGTGGTGCGTTTTCTGGTTGTTGCGTTTTGGGGGTGGTTGGGTTTTCGCCTGCGCGGCGGGCGCTCCTGTGCGGAGGGCGACCTCAAGGGGAGGGGTGCGCGGGGTTTGGCTGTTGGTTGGGTTGGGTGCCGCGTGTGCGGTTGGGTGGTGTGGGGTGGCTGGGCGCCGGGCCTGCGTGGCGTCTCGATGGGAGGCGCGAGGGTCCAGTATGTGGGACGGAAAGGCGTGTGGAGCGCTAAATGTCCGACTTGTGAGGGTCGCGGATGGCATGAATGTCGAGTTCCTTGCGTTGGACGCAAGGAACAAGGCTTTCACGCCGCCGTGATCTCCGGAGGCCGTGACGGGTGTGACTACTGAGGCTGATAATGCTGCTGTGATAGCTCGCCTGTGACAGATGTCCGTTTTGATGTCTTGTTAAACAAGTATTACGCAGCCGATGCGCCTCACCCGCACTATCAGCCACAGCAGTCGTACCAGCACCACCCTGGACGCTGTGATGGCGTCCAGACCGACGGGTTGCTTCCCGCACGTGACCTGGCAAGCCCGGCAAAACCAGCCCCGCCCGCAACCGCCGTCCGCACCCCTCGTGCACACCGATTGGCGTTCCCGCGCCCCCTCCCTTGAGGTCGCCCTCCGCGCAGGAGCGCCCGCCGCGCAGGCGAAAAACCAACCACGCCACCCGCCGCAACAAAAAAGAGACGCAACCACCTCCCCAACGCAACAACCAGAAGCCCAGTCACTCTGGGGACCCTCAAACCGCCCATCTTTACCAACCTCACAACCAGAAACCACCCACCTCCACCACGGCACCAGGTGCTGCGCCCCTTTAGGACCGCAGCACCCGGACCGCGAACCTACTCCTCGCCGAAATACTCTCCGGCCATCCGCAACGACGCCTCCACCGTCTCAAACCCGCGCGGAAGCATCACGCTCTCATAATCCCCAACCGCCTCAACCAACGCCTTTTCGCCATGGCCAACCAAAACCAGCTGCTCAGCCAGCGTCTGAGCGTCGCGGAGTGCGGTGTTGGCGCCGACGCCGCCGGTTGGGGGCATGACGTGGATGGCGTCGCCGAGCAGGGTGACCGGGCCGGGCTGCCACGGTGAGACGCGTTCGGCGGCGCGGATGGTGATGGGGAAGAAGGACTCCGGGTCGGCGTTCCCGAAGAAGTCGCGTACGGTCTGGTGCCAGTCGGAGGTGGCCTCGAGGGTGATTTTCCAGAGTTCTTCCGGTGACAGCTGGAAAAGCGCGTCGTCGGTCAGGCCGAGCCGCTTCGGTGTGGCGGTGAGTACGGTCATCAGGTAGTCCGTCGCACCTTCGACCGGAGTCCGGAAGCGTACGGTCCCGAAGGCCGTGCCATAGCCGGTTTCGTCGGCGACCCAGGAAAAACCGCGGTCGAAGTCTTCCGGCACGAGCTTGTCGGTCGTCTCGTTCAGCGGCATCCGGCCATAGATGCACCGCACGCCGAGGTCTTTCTGGGTGGCGTCCGGCAGCATCTGCCGGCGTACGGCCGAGCCGACGCCGTCGGCCCCGACCAGGAGGTCGCCTTCGTCGCTGCTGCCGTCGGCGAAATTCACCCGTACGCGGCCGGAATCCACCTGGTAGCCGGTCAGTGTCCGTCCAAAGTGGATGGTGTCGTCGAGTCCGGTCAGCAACGCCTTGCGGAAGGCGTAACGGTCGACCGCGAAGATCGGCGGCTCGGAACCGTCGCTGACGCCCGG
The DNA here is from genome assembly GCF_010993745.1 of Fodinicola acaciae. Lineage (NCBI taxonomy): Bacteria > Bacillati > Actinomycetota > Actinomycetes > Mycobacteriales > Fodinicola > Fodinicola acaciae. The sequence continues at coordinate 3,035,057 of NZ_WOTN01000001.1, read as the reverse complement.
AAACTCCTGTGCCATCACCCGCTGCAGCTGGTGCGTGTAACCGGCGACGAGACCGGAGTTGTAGCGGCTGCCGGCGCTGGTCCGGCGGGCCAGTTCGAAGACCTCCGGCGGCAGGCAGGCCTCCAGCGCGGCGTTGCCGTTCATGTCGATGTGGATGCGGTAACCCTGGTTGCGTGCGCGAGCGGAGCCGCCCGCGACGCCGGCCGTACGCACAACCTCGTCGCGTTCGTAGACGACGACGTCCATGCCTTCGCGGCGCAGTGCGTGCGCGAGGGCGAGGCCGCCGATCCCGGCGCCGGCGATGATGATGCGGGGACTATTCGTTGCCATGACTGAAATCCTTTCGTGTGATGACGTCAGTATCACCTGTGGGGATGAGTTAGTCAACCATCTGTCAAATTAACTGTCGATCGGCTAGGGTTGACCTGTGAGTAGCGAAAGCCGCCGCAGTCCGACCGGCGAGGCACGGCAGCGGGACGCCGAGCGGAGCCGGCGGCTGATCCTGCAGGCCGCGGTCGCCGAGTTCTCCGCCAACGGCTTCGCCGGCGCCAGAGTGAGCCGGATCGCCGACCGCGCCGGCGTCAACAAGCAGCTGATTTCCTATTACTTCGGCGGAAAACAGGGCCTGTGGGAGGCGGTCAACGAAACCTGGTGGGCGGTCGCGCGCACGCTCTACCCAGAGCGCGCCCCCATCGCGGACGTCGTGACCAATTTCGCCAAAGGCGGCGCCGGCAACGCGTCGTCGATCCGGCTGCTCGTGTGGGAGTCGATCGGCGACTACGGCACGGGCGGTGAGCCGAAGGCGACCGAGATGCGTACGACGTGGATGCGCAACCACGTCGAAGACCTGCGCAAACGGCAGCAGACCGGTGAGCTGCCGGCCGACGTCGACCCGCGTGCGATCGCGCTGGCGTTCTTCGCGGCCGCCGCCGCACCGGCGCTGTTTCCGCCGATCGCCGAGGCGATGGGGATCGACGAGCCGCTCTCGACCGAGTCCGTGGAGTGGTACGCCGAGCAGCTCGGCCAGCTCGTACGGTCATTGGCCAGACCCTGACATCCGTCATGGCCCGGCCATGATGCCTGCTCTGCGAAACTGTCGGTGCCGGCCGGCAGTCTCAAGGCATGGCAATCACCACCGAGGTCCGTGAGACGGTCGCACCAGCCGTCCGGCTCACCGGGCTCACCAAGCGATATCGCGGCGTCACCGCCGTCGACGGGCTCGACCTGTCGCTGCCGGCCGGCGAGGTCGTCGCGCTGCTCGGCCCCAACGGCGCCGGCAAGTCCACCACCGTCGACATGATGCTCGGCCTGACCAGGCCGGACGCCGGCTCGATCACGCTGTTCGGCCGGTCCGTGCGGCAGGCCGCCGACGCCGGCATGGTCGGCGCGATGTTGCAAAACTCGCAGCTCGCCGACGACGTGACCGTACGCGAGCTGGTCGGCCTCTATGGCAGCTTTCACCGCCGGCCGCTGCCGGTGGCCGCCGCGCTCGACCGCGCCGGCATCGCCGACCTGGCCAAACGCCGCACGTCCAAGCTGTCCGGCGGCCAGAAGCAGCGCGTACGGTTCGCGCTGGCTATCGTCTCCGACCCGGAGCTGCTGGTGCTCGACGAGCCGACCGCGGCGATGGACGTGCAGACGCGGCGTGACTTCTGGGCCTCGATGCGGCGGCTCACCGGCAGCGGCCGGACCGTGCTCTTCGCGACCCATTATCTGGAGGAGGCCGACGAGTTCGCCGACCGGATCGTGCTGCTGCGCTCCGGCAAGGTGGTCGCCGACGGCACCGCCGCGCAGATCCGGTCGCTGGCCACCGGCCGCCGGCTGGAGGCCCGGCTGCCAGGCGCGACGCCGGCCCGGCTGGCCGCGCTGCCAGGCGTGGAGGAGGCCACCGTGGCCGGTGACCGCGTCACCTTGCGTTGCTCGGATTCCGACGCGGCACTGCGCGCGCTGCTGCCGGCCTTTCCGGAGGCCACCGACATCGAGATACGCAGCCTCGGCCTGGAAGAGGCCTTCCTGACCCTCACCGCGGAGGAGACGACATGAGCTGGCAGTACGTGTGGTTGGAGATCCGCCGAGTGCTGCGCGCGCCGCAGTTCGTGCTGCTCGGCATCGGCATCCCGGCGGTGATGTTCATGATCTTCGGACCGATCTACGGGTCGCAGCAGGCCGGTGGCTTGTCGGCGCTCAAATACATCATGGCCAGCATGGCGGCCTTCGGCGCGATGACCGCGTCGCTCAACGGGGGTTCGCGCGTCGCGTACGAGCGCCAGACCGGCTGGAACAGGCTGCTCCGGCTCACTCCGCTGCGGCCGTGGTCATACGTGTTGACCAGGCTGGTCGTCGCGCTGCTGATCTCGCTGCCGGTGATCCTGGTGGTCTACGCTCTCGGCGCCACCGTCGGTGGCATACGGATGTCGCTCACCACCTGGCTGACCAGCGTGGTCGCGCTGTGGCTCGGCACGATCCCGTTCGGCATCCTCGGCCTGTTCGTCGGCTTCCTGTCCACCGCGGCAGTCTCCGGCATGGTGTCCAGCGCGGTGTTCCTGCTGCTCAGCATGTTCGGCGGCCTGTGGTTTCCGGTCGAGATCATGCCGGCGTTCATGGCGACCATCGCCAGGTTCACTCCGTCGTACTGGCTCGGTGCGCTGGCGCGCGACCCGCTGTCCGGCGCCGGCATCAGCCCGCAGGCGGTGATCACGCTCTCGGCGTACACCGTGGTGATCGGACTGTTCGCGATGTGGGCCTACCGGCGGGATACTTCCCGTACATGACAGCGACCACGATCCGGCCTGACCCCGGCGGCTGCGAAGAGCCCGCCGGGGTCATCGGGATGCCGCTCAAGGATCGGCCCGGCTGGTGGCCGATCCACGGCCAGGCGCGCAGTGGCGTCGGCAGCGGCAAGTTCGGCTGGGTCTACGGCGCGATCTGGCAGGTCTATCTGCTGATCCCCGGCGCCTACCTCGTGACGGCGGACAGCGAGCCATGGAAGTGGATCGGGCTCGCCGCGCTGGCGATGTTCATGGTCCTCTACACCGCGACCTTCGCACTCAACCGGAGGTGGCATTCCCGGAAGCCGCTGGTCCCCGGCGAGCGCTGGCTGTCGATCATCGTGCTCACCGCGCTCGGTCTGCTCACCGTGCCGGCTGCTCACGTCGCCGGCCTCTACACACTGCTGTACGTGGCCGTCGCCGGCGTCGCGATGCTGTCCAGCCTGCAGGCGCTGGTGGTCGGTGTTGTCACGATCGGCGGTGGCGCGCTGATCGGCTGGTGGGCCGGCTTCGACGGTTGGGAGTTCATGCCACTCATGGCGGCCTCGGCCACCTTCGGCATGTGGGGTGTCGGCAAGGTCCTGCAGCAGTCGGCCGCACTGCGCCGAGCCAACGAACAGATCGCCGAGCTGGCCATCAGCGAGGAACGGGCCAGGCTGGCGCGCGACCTGCACGACGTGCTCGGCCACTCGTTGACCGTGATCTCGGTGAAGGCCGAGCTGGCCAGCCGGTTGTCCGAGGTCGACCCGGTGCGGGCCGGCCACGAGATCGCCGACGTGCACCGGCTGGCCAGAGACGCGCTCGCCGACGTGCGTACGACCGTCGCCGGCTACCGTGAGGGCTCGCTGGCCGCGGAGCTGGCCGGTGCGCGCGCCGCGCTGGCCGCCGCCGGGATCGAGGCCGAGCTGCCGTCCGGCGCCGACCAGGTGGCCGGCGCGCGACGGGCGCTGTTCGGCTGGACGCTGCGCGAAGGAGTGACAAACGTGGTGAGGCACAGCGGCGCTGGCACCTGCCGGGTCACGCTGACCGCCGACAGCATCGAGGTCGCCGACGACGGCGTCGGTCCGTCAGAGGCCAGCTCCGACGGACACGGCCTGATCGGCCTGGCCGAGCGGGTCGAGGCCGCCGGCGGCAGGCTCGCCGTCGGCCGAGCGCCGGAAGGCGGCTTCCTGCTCAGGGTCACCGCCGCATGAGCGACATCAAGGTCCTGCTGGCCGACGACCAGCAGCTCGTCCGAGGTGCGCTGGCCGCGCTGCTCGACCTGGAGTCCGACATCCGGGTGGTCGCCGAGGTCGGCCGGGGCGACGAGGTCGTCGACGCGGCCCGGCGTACGCGTCCGGACGTGGCCCTGCTCGACGTCGAAATGCCAGGCCTGGACGGCATCTCCGCCAGCAAGGCGCTGCGCGCGGCGGTGCCGTCGTGCAAGGTGCTGATCGTCACGACCTTCGGCCGTCCCGGCTATCTGCGCCGCGCGATGGAGTCCGGTGCGAGCGGCTTCGTCGTCAAGGACACGCCGGCGCGCGAGCTGGCCGACGCCGTACGCCGCGTGATGAGCGGCCTGCGCGTCGTCGATCCGTCGCTGGCCGCGGAAAGCCTGGCCACCGGCCAGAGTCCGCTCACCACGCGCGAGGCCCAGGTGCTGCGGTCCGCGCGCGACGGCGGCACGGTCGCCGACCTCGCGCACCAGCTGGGGCTGAGCGAGGGGACCGTACGCAACCACCTGTCGTCGGCGATCGGCAAGACGGGCGCGCGTACGCGTGCGGAGGCGGTGCGGCTGGCAGAGGAAAACGGCTGGCTGCTCGGCGCCGGCGCGTCCTGACCCCACCGCGAGGGTGACGTTTTGGTGGTGCTGGCGACCAGCTCCGGTGGTGGTGAGGCGGTGGGCGGGGCTGGGTCTCCGGGCTTGCTCGTTCTCGCCGACGGGGAGAACGAGCAAGCCAGGTCACGTTTTGGAAGCAACCCGTCGGTCTGGATGCCAACGGTCGGGCTGTAACGCTAAATGACCGTCTTGTCGGTTTGTCTTTTGGTAGTAGGGACCCCTCACGTGCGTCTGACGCATGTATGGGGGCCATGCGAACATTGAGTGGCGGTCGGGGTGGTGCTGGTGTGACTGGTGTGGCTGATAATGCCGGTGAGGCGGGCCGACTGCGTAATACTTGTTTAACAAGACATCAAATCGGACATCTGCACAGGTCGGCAGTCACAAACAGCATTGCCAGTCTCACTAGTCACAGCCTCTGGTAATCGCGGTGGACTTCACAAAATGGACATTTAGCGCTCCACATGCCTCTGGATCCCACATAATGGACCGTCCCGCCACTTATCGGGACGCCATGGCTCCTCCGGCGAGCCAGCCACACCCCGGTCTGGTTTGTTCGTGCTGCCGTGGCGAGCTACTGTGCGATGCCCTGCAGAAGCCAGCGCGTCGTCGTCACCTCGACGAGTACGCGCGCACCGCCGGTGGGGTATTCGGCGAGCACGTCCCAGCCGTCGTACTTCTCCGCGAACGCCGCCACGATGTCCGGTGGGAAGTTGTCGTGATGGACGACGGCGGTGCCTTCCGCGACGACCGGTGACTCGCCGTCCTCCAGTGCCAGTGACACTCGCGGATCGGCCTCGATGTTGCGGATCTTGCGGTTGCGTACGCTGCTGCCGATCCACCACGTGCCGGGGCGATAGACGAACCAGATCGGCGTCAGGTGCGGCGACCCGTCCGGCCGCAGCGTACACAGCCAGGCGTTGGCTTCGTGCTTGAGACGTTTGAGGACATGGCGGCTCGGCTCGTCGGTCACCTCTCCATGGTGCGTCACGCCGGCTGGATGAGCGCGGCCAGCACCTTCGGAAGCACGTCGGTGACGATCCGGTTTTCCAGCGGTGACGGGTGTTCCTCGAAGACCGCGCGTTCCATCGCCGTCTCACACATTGAGACCAGCACGTGCACGGCGTCGTGTGGGTCGACGATCAGGCTCATGCCGACCCGCTCCAGCGTCGCCTCGAGGATCTCGGCCAGTCCGGCGTGGAAGAACTCCTGCGCGGTGTCGGTCTGTGCGCGCAGCTCCGGCTGACGCAGCGCCTGCACGCGAAACTCGATGTTGGCCAGATACCACTGCGTGTCCGGGATGAGCGGCGTCATGAACAGCTGGACGACCCGCGCGATGGCGGTCCGCAGCGTCTCGTGGTCGTGCGGCGCCGACTCCTCCAGTACCGCGTCGACGGTGTCCCGCAGGCGGCTCAGCTGCGCCTGCATCTGCTCCTGGTAGACGGCCAGGAACAGCTCCTCCTTGCTGCCGAAGTTGGAATAGAAGGCGCCGCGGGTGAAGCCGGCGCGCTCGCAGATCAGCTCGACCGGCGCGTCCCGGATGCCGTGCTCGGTGAACACCTCGTAGGCCACCGCGATGAGCTTGCGGCGCGTCTCGGCGCGCCGCCTGGTCGTACGCGGCTCCGACATGCCCTCGGTCACCTCTGCTGGCATGATGCGCAGTGTATCGGATACGCTCTGCATCGGGATACAGGATGTATCGTCGCAGGTCACGGAGGCTGAGACAGTGTCGTCGTTCCTCTACCGGCTGGGTCGCGCGGCCGCACGCGGTCGAGGACTGGTGGTCGTCGTCTGGCTGATGGCGCTGGTCGCCGTCGGCGGTCTGGCCCTGCTGGTCAACAAGGGCACCGACGACACCTTCGCCATCCCCGGCTCGGAGTCGCAGGACGCGCTCGACCACCTCGGCCACGTCTTTCCGGAGCTGAGCGGCACGACGGCGCAGCTGGTCGTGTTGGTGCCGAGCGGCCAGCGCGTCGACACGGCCGCCACCAAGCAGGCCGTCGCCGACGCGGCCGCGAGGCTCAAGAAGGTCACGCAGGTGGCGACGGTCGTGAATCCTTTCGACGCGCACATCCACAACGCCGTGTCGCCGGACCACCGCGCCGCGATGATCGCGGTGCCGCTCAAGGTCAGCCTGACCGCCGTGTCGCCGCAGGCCAAGCAGGGGATGTCCGCGGTCGCGCACGAACTGCAGCAACAACTGGTCCCTGGCGCGGTGGTGTACGCCGGTGGCGACGCGTTTTCCAACAAGGTCCCGAAACTGAGCATCACCGAGGCGCTCGGCGTGCTGATCGCGCTGATGGTGCTGGTCATCGTCTTCCGTTCGCTGATCGCGGCCGGAATGCCCTTGTTGACGGCGATCTTCGGCGTCGGCATCTCGGTCGCGCTGATTTTCGGTGCCACGGCGGTGTTTTCGGTCTCGTCGACGGCGCCGATGCTCGCGGTGATGCTGGGGCTGGCCGTCGGCATCGACTACGCGCTTTTCCTGCTGTCACGCCACCGAGACCAGCTGGCCGACGGCCTGGAGGTCGAGGAGTCGATCGCGCGCGCCACCGCGACCGCCGGCTCGGCGGTGATTTTCGCCGGCCTGACGGTGATCATCGCGCTGCTGGCACTGGCTGTCGCGCGCATCCCGTTTCTCACCATCATGGGGGTCGGCGCGGCGGTCGCGGTGGCGATGGCCGTACTGATCGCCGTGACTCTGATCCCCGCGTTGCTCGGTTTCGCCGGCGAGCGGCTGCGTCCGCGCGTACGCAGGCGGAAAAAGCGCGCGGTGCGAGTGTCGTGGAGCCATCGCTGGGTCAGGTTCGCGACCAAGGCTCCGGCCGTGACGGTGGTGGTCATCGTCGCTTTCCTTGCTATCTGTTCGATTCCGGCGATGAGCCTGCGGCTTGCCCTGCCGGACAACAGCACCGAGGAGGAAGGCAGTCCGGCGCGTACGACCTACGAGGTGATCGCGGAGCACTTCGGTCCCGGCTTCAACGGTCCGTTGCTGGTCACCGCCGACATCGTGGCCACCACGGATCCCGTTGGGGTGATGGACAAGATCGCCGACGAGATCCGCGGGATGCCAGGTGTCGCCGCCGTGCCGCTGGCCACGCCCAACCCCAAGGCCGACACCGGCATCGTCCAGGTGATCCCGACGACCGGTCCGGACACGGCGCAGACCGAGGACCTGGTGAAGCGGATACGCGCGCTGGAGCCACATTTCCTCGCCAAATACGGCACGGCGACCGCGGTCACCGGCCTGACCGCGGTCGGCATCGACGTGTCGGCTCAGCTCGGCGACGCGTTGCTGCCTTTCGGCATCCTGGTCGTCGGACTTTCGTTGGTGTTGCTGGCAATGGTCTTCCGGTCGGTGGCCGTGCCGATCAAGGCGACGCTGGGTTATCTGCTGTCCGTCGGAGTCGCCTTCGGCGCGACGTCTTTCGTTTTCGTACAAGGACATCTGGCCGGCCTGCTCAACGTGCAGCACACCGGCAGCATCATCAGCTTCCTGCCGATCATCCTGATGGGTGTGCTTTTCGGCCTCGCCATGGACTACGAGGTATTCCTGGTGTCGCGCATTCGCGAGGATTATGTGCACACCGGCGATCCTTCGCACGCGATCGAGTCCGGTTTCGTGTCGGCGTCGCGGGTGGTGGTGAGCGCAGCGCTGATCATGTTCGCGGTTTTCGCCGCCTTCGTGCCGGAAGGCAGCGCGACCATCAAGCCGATCGCGTTCAGCCTCGCGGTCGGCGTGTTCGTCGATGCCTTCGTCGTACGCATGACGCTCGTGCCGGCGGTGTTGGCGTTGCTGAAACACCGTGCCTGGTGGCTGCCGACCTGGCTGGACCGCAAGCTGCCGATCTTCGACGCCGAAGGCGACGCGATGGTGCACGAGCTGAAGCTCGCCGACTGGCCGTCGCCGGGATCGACCGAGGTCGTCAGCGCGCGCAACCTGCGTGTCGGCGACGATCGTGACCGCACCGTGTTCGCCGGCATCGAGCTGCACATCCGCGAGCGAGAGGTGGTCGGTCTGTACGGCGCCGGACCGTCCGGGAAATCCGCGCTGTTGTTCACCATCGCCGGCCGCGTGTCGCGGCTGGAAGGCGATCTGAAGGTGCTCGGCCTGGTGCTGCCGTCGCACGCGCACGCAGTGCGTACGCGGGTGGCGCTGATTTCCTGCCGTGACACCGAAACCGCGGCCGACGAGGTGCGCGCGGCGCTGGCCGACGGCATCCGGCTCATCCTGCTCGACGACCTGGACACCGTCGTCAACCCGATGCAACGCGATCTTTTCCGCGAACTGCTCGGCCGAACGCCGGCCACCTTCGTTTTCACCTGCCAGAATCCGGAAATCCTGCGAGACGTGCTGCCGCCCGCAACCCGTACGGTCGCGATGGCCAGGCAGTTTGAGGTCGTCTGATGTTCAAATACGCAGCCCGCGCGATCGCCACGGGTCCGCTCACCTGGCGCACCTGGGCCGGCCTGGTCATCCTGCCGGTGTTGATCGCCGCCGCGCTCACCTGGGCCTTCTGGGCTCCGCTGACCGACCACGGCACCGCGAAGGCGGCCGTCGTCAACGCCGACGTGCCTGTCAACGTGAAAGGCCAGATCGTGCCGCTCGGCCGACTGCTGGCCGGAAAACTCACGCACAGCGCGGACTCCAACTACAGCTGGGTGCTGACCGACGCGGCGGACGCGGAAAACGGCCTGGCCGACGGCACGTACGCGGCCGCCGTCACCATTCCGTCGAACTTTTCCGCAAGAGCAACGTCGACCGGCAACAGCGACCCGATGTCGGCCGCGCAGGCGACATTGAGCGTGCAGACCTCCAACCACGCCGGCGTGCTGGATCCGATCGCCAGCAAGCAGGTCGCGCAGGCCACCGTGGACACTCTCAACACGCAGGTCGTGCAGACCTACCTGGACAACATCTACATCGGTTTTTCCACGCTGCACGGCCAACTCAGCGACGCCGCCGACGGCGCCAACCAGCTGGCCACCGGCACCGGCAAGCTCAACACCGCCGCTCACCAGCTGGCCACCGGGGCCAGCCAGCTCGCCGCGGGTTCCGGTCAGCTCGCCTCCGGCCTGACCCAGGCCGAGCAGCAGACGGCCAACCTGCCCGCGCTGACACAGAAACTCGCGGCCGGCGCGCGGCAGGTGGCCAATGGCAACAAACAACTCGCCAACGCGCTCGTACCGTTGGCAAACAAAGTCATCCAGGTCATCGACCGGCTGCCGTCGGCGCAGCAGGCCGCCGCGAAGTTCCAACAGCTCGCGTCGCGCTGCCAGTCCGACGGCACGGATCCTCAGTTCTGTCGCGATCTGCGGGCCGCCGCCAACAGGTTTTCCGCCGAAGCCAAGTCAATCGACGGTGCGCGTACGTCCATCCGCGCGGCCACCGTGTCGATCCGCGACAACATCACCGCGTTGGCCAACGGTGCCAACCAGGTCGCCAACGGCACGGCACAGCTGGCCAGCAAGTCCGGACAACTGGCCGGCGGCATCGCGAGCGCGGCCAGCGGCGCGCGTACGCTCAGCGGCGGTGCGCACCAACTTTCCTCCGGTGCCGGACAGCTCGCCACCGGCATGTCGTCGGCTGATGCCGGTGCGAAGAAGCTGGCGTCCGGATTGGACAGTGGCGCCGCGCAAATCCCCACGTACACGCCGGAACAGCGGTCGCACCTGAAAAACGTGGCGGCGACACCGGTGGCCGCCGGCTCGATCACCGACGCCGGTTTCGGCCACACCGCGGCCGCGTTCTTCGTGGTGCTGGCGCTGTGGTGCTGCGCTCTCACTACGTACGTCGTCACGCGTGCGGTGCCGCCGAGTGTCCTGATGTCGCGTGAGCCGTCCTGGCGGACGATTTTCCTCGCCGCCCAACCAGGAATCGCCATCTCGCTGATCGTGGCCGCGGTGCTCAGCCTGGTGTTCGTACCGATCCTCAAGCTCAACCTGGTCGGCTGGCTCGGCTTCTTCGCGGTCGGCCTGCTCGCCGCGCTGACGTTCACGGTTGTGAACCAGGCCTTCGTGGCGATTTTCAAGCGGCCCGGCCGATTCCTGTCAGTGGCGATCCTGTTGTGGACGATCGCGACCGGTGTGATTTCCACCGTGCCGGCGGTTTTCACGACAGTTGGGGCGTATCTGCCAACGCATGGGGCGATGGAGGCACTGCGTGCGGTCAGCAGTGGCACCGGTGGCGCGGTCAGCGGCATCGTCGAGCTGCTGGTCTGGCTGGTGATCGGCTCCATCACGATGGTTTTCGTCACCGATCGGAGGCGTACGCTGCCGGCCGCCGCATTGCGTCTGCGCTCCACCTGACATTTCCTATACTCGGCATAACCGCCAAAGTTGGAGGAGACCGCTGTGCAGTTGCTTCGCCTGGGAGACCGTGGCGCCGAGCGTCCGGCCGTGCGCGACGGAGACACCGTCTATGACCTGTCCGCGCTGACGCCGGACATCACCGGTGACTTCCTCGCGGGAGGAGGCGTCGCCGCAGCGCGCGAGGCGATTGCCGCGAAACGGCTCGACGTCATCGACAACGCGGACGCGCTGCGGATCGGCGCGCCGATCGCGCGGCCGCAGGCGGTGCTGTGCATCGGCCAGAACTACGCGGCGCACGCCGCCGAGTCCGGCTCCGAGCCGCCGAAACAGCCGATCCTGTTTTTCAAGCATCCCAACACCATCGTCGGTCCCGGCGACCAGGTGCTGCTGCCGCCGGGATCGTCCAAAGTGGACTGGGAGGTGGAGCTGGGCGTCGTGATCGGCAAGCGAGCGCGCTATCTGTCCTCGCCGGAGGAGGCGCTGTCGTACGTCGCCGGTTACGTGCTGAGCAACGACGTTTCCGAGCGCGCCTTCCAGATCGAGCAGTCTGGCGGCCAATGGTCGAAGGGAAAGTGCGCCGAGACGTTCAACCCGCTCGGACCGTGGCTGGTGCCGGCCGACGAGCTGACCGACCCGCAGAAGCTCGGCCTGCGCTCGTGGGTCAACGGCGAGCCGCGGCAGGACTCCAACACCGCCGACATGATTTTCTCGGTCGCGCAACTGGTTTACGACCTCTCGCAATATCTGGTGCTGGAGCCGGGTGACCTGGTCAACACCGGCACGCCGGAAGGCGTCGCGCTGTCCGGTCGTTTCCCGTATCTGGCCGCCGGCGACGTGATGGAGATCGAGATCGACGGCCTCGGCCGGCAGCGGTCCACGCTCACACCGGCCTGACCGACGAGAGGATCGTCACGAAAGCTGGACCGCGGCCGTCCGGCGTGCTTTTCTTGCGCATTGTGTCCGGTGACCAGCCAACGACGTCCGCGCGCCGCAAGGCGTACGCGGTGCTGTGCCGTCACCGCCTGACTCACCTGCCGGTGCCACCCGGCACCTCCTGTCAGAGCTGAGCCTTTCCCGTACGCTCCGCTCCGACCCGCAGGAAGAGTCCGTCTTTCGGTGATCGACATCCGTGCCCTGACCAAGAAATACCGGCTGCCCGGCCGTGAGGTGACCGCGCTCGACGGCGTCACCCTCACCGCCGGCGCTGGCCGGATTCTCGGCGTGGTCGGCCCGAGCGGTGCCGGCAAGAGCACGCTGGTGCGTTGCGTCGACCTGTTGGAAAAACCGACCTCGGGGTCGATCGTGGTGGACGGCATCGACCTCGCCGCGCTGCCGGAACGCGAGTTGCGCAAGCAGCGACGGCGGATCGGTGTCGTCTTCCAGCACGCCAGCCTGCTGTCCAGCCGTACGGCCGCCGCGAATGTGGCCCTGGCGCTGGAAATCGCCGGCATGCCGAAGGCCGAGCGAGCCGGACGCGTCGGCGAACTGCTGTCGCTGGTCGGCCTGGCCGACCGCGCGGATGCCTATCCGGCGCAGCTTTCCGGTGGCCAGCAACAAAGAGTCGGCATCGCTCGCGCCCTCGCGGCGAGTCCGTCGGTGTTGCTGTGTGACGAGCCGACCAGCGCGCTCGATCCGGACACGAGCCGCAGCGTCCTCGGCCTGATCCGCGAGCTGACCGACCGGCTCGGCCTCACGGTCGTCGTCATCACGCACGAAATGGCCGTGGTGCGGGAAATCTGCGACGACGTCGCGCTGCTGTCGGATGGTCGCGTGGTCGAGCACGGCCCGGTCGGCGAGGTCGTGCTGCGGCCGGACTCGCGGCTCGCGGCCGCGTTGCTGCCGGTTTTGGTGGACACCGCACCGATTCCGGGCCGTACGCTCATCGACGTGACGCTGGCCGACGAGGCGGTCGACCGGCCGCTCATCAGTGAATTGGCGCGACAGCTGGACATCGACGCCGTCCTCGTCGGCGGTGCGGTGTCGTCGATCGGCGGCCGTCGCGTCGGACATCTACGGCTGGCCGTGGACGGCGGTGGTCCGGTCGAGCCATTGCTCGACTTCCTGGCGACCTCGGGCGTACGCGCCAAGGTCATCACCACCGCGGAGAAGGTCGTCGCATGACCGAGCTGTTGCCCGATCTGCTGGCAGCGTCATGGGAAACCGTCTACATGGTGCTGGTGGCCACGGTTTTCTCGACCATCGGTGGCATTCCGCTCGGCGTACTGCTGGTCCTGACCGACCGACACGGCCTGCGGCCAATGCCGGTGCTCAACTGGATCCTCGGCGCGGTGGTCAACATCGGCCGATCGATCCCGTTCATCCTGCTGATGGTGGCGCTGATTCCGGTGACCAGGCTGGTCACCGGCACGACCATCGGCTCAACCGCGGCCATCGTGCCGCTCACCATCGGAGCCATTCCGTTTTTGGCCCGGCTGGTGGAAACCTCGCTGCGTGAGGTGAGCGCCGGCACCGTCGACGCGGCGATCTCGCTCGGCGCGACGCGCTGGCAGGTCGTCGTGAAGGTCCTGTTGGCCGAAGCACTGCCGTCGCTGATCGCCGGCGTGACCGTCACTGTCGTCGCGCTCGTCAGCTATTCGGCGATGGCCGGCGCGATCGGCGGCGGGGGACTGGGCAACCTCGGCATCACCTACGGCTATCAGCGGTTTGACACCGGCGTCGCGGTCGCGACCGTCGTCCTGCTGCTGGTCATCGTGCAGGTGCTGCAGTTCCTCGGCGACCGGCTGGCCCGCAAACTCGCACATCGCTGATTTTCGCAACAGAAACTGGAGAAAAGACATCATGCGTCCCGTACGCCTCGCTGCCCTGATGCTGGCCGGAGTGCTCGCACTGGCCGGCTGCGGTGCCGGCAAGGCCGCCGTGTCCACCGACCCCAACGCGCCGCTGAAGATCGGCGCCAACCCGGTGCCGCACGCGCAGATCCTCGAATACGTCAAGAAAAACCTGGCCCCGGCGGCCGGCCTCAACCTGCAGGTCGTGACCTTCACCGACTATGTGCAGCCCAACGTCGCGCTGCAGGACGGCCAGCTCGACGGGAACTACTTCCAGCACGTTCCGTATCTGAACGAGCAGAAGAAGGAGCGCGGCTATGACTTCGTGGCGCTCAAAGGCGTCCACATCGAGCCGCTGGGCATCTATTCCAAGAAGGTGAAAAACCTGGCCGCCACGCCGAACGGCGCGAAGGTCCTGGTGCCAAACGACGCGAGCAACGAGGGCCGTGCGCTGAAGCTGCTGGCCGCCAACAAGCTGCTCACCCTCAACGACGCCAACAAGGTCACGCCGGACCGGAACGACATCGCCAGCAACCCCAAGAACCTGTCCATCGTCGAACTGGACCCGGCCTCCATCCCTCGGTCGCTGCAGGACGCCGACTTGGCCGTCATCAACGGGAACTACGCGCTGGAGGCGAAGCTCGTGCCGACCAGGGACGCGCTGGCGCTGGAAAGCGGCGTGAACAACCCGTACGCCAACCTGTTGGTGGTGCGCAACGGCGACCAGACCAACCCGCGGATCCAGAAGCTGGAGCAGCTGCTGCACTCGCCACAGGTGCGCAAGTACATCCAGGACACCTACCGCGGAGCTGTGCTGCCTGCGTTCTAGTAGTACTACTAGACCCTAGATGCGTTTTTCGGGTGGTCCGCGCGATCTTGTTGAACTGATCGCCGTTGTACGGTACGTCCATCAGCATGAGACTGCGGTTGGCGTTTCTGTGCGTGCTGCTCAGCTTTGTCCCGGCGGTCGTCGCCACGCCGGCGGCGGCCGCCGCTCTGCCGTATCCCACCCGTGACGCATACCGGATAAAGTCCCTGCAACCGGACTTTTGGTCCAACAAGCAGGAAATCGCCGGCAACAACACCGGCGGCGTGTCGATGAACCTGGTTTGGGCCTCCTGGCAGGCCGACCGGCGGCTGGCGCCGTGCGACGCCGGCGAGCAGGAGTATGACGGCCAGTGTTTCGTCGTACCGTCCGATGTGGACAGTGCCATCCAGCAGTGGAGCGCGCTCGGCCTGGTGGTGACCGGCGTCGGCTACGGCACACCGGCCTGGGCCAGGCAGGGCAAACCGTGCAGTCCGGTGGCGGCCGGCTTCGAGATCTTCTGCACTCCCAACGATCCGGCCGACTACGGCCGGTTCGTCGGCATGCTGGCGCAACGCTATGACGGCCTGCACGGCCACGGGCGTATCGCGGACTTCGTGGTCGACAACGAGGTCAACACCAACGACTGGTTCGACATCGGCTGCGGCCAGGGAGTCGCCTGCGACACCACGAAATGGCTCGACGAGATCGCCAACAACTACATCGCCGCGTACGACCGGGTGGCGCTCGAGCAGCCGACCGCGAAGGTGCTGATCTCACTGGACCACCAGTTTGGCGTCGAGTTGGAGAAACCGGACTCCACGCTGTCCGGCCAGACCGTGCTGAAAGGCCTGAACGCGCGCGTCGGAGCGCGGCAATGGCATGTCGCTTTCCACCCGTACGCGCCAGATCTGCGCAGCAACGTGTTCGGCGCCGACGACTATCCGATCGTCAGCTATGGCAACATCGGCGTACTGGCCGGCTGGTTGCGAGCGACGTTCCCGAACAGCCCGTGGACCTGGGACATCCAGCTGACCGAGAGCGGCGTCAACTCGCTTTCCCCGTCGTCGCCGCAGAAACAGGCGGCGGCGATCTGCACAGGCTTGCGTAACATCCTCGGCACGCCGGGGATCAGCAACTACGTCTATCACCGGATGGTCGACCACCCGGCCGAGGTCGCCGGCGGTCTCGGGCTTGGCCTGCGAAACTCCGACGGCACCGCCAAACCGGCGTGGAGCACCTGGGCCCTGGCCAACCGCAACGACCTCAACCCGCCGCAACTTTCCTGCGGATTCGAGACTTTGCCGTACACCCGGCTGGTCCGCGGCTATAACCCGAGCCGCGGACACTGGGCCTCGACGCGGCAGCTGCCGGCCGGTTTCAGCGCCGAGAACAGCTGGCGGCTGCTCCGCGACCCGGCGGCCGGCACCGTGCCGCTCTACGAATGCCAGGTCGGCGGCCACAACCTGATCAGTCGCGACATCACCTGCGAAGGACTGCGGCCGCTCGGCCCGGTCGGGTCGATCTACGCCACGCAGGTCGCCGGAAGCGTGCCGCTCTATCGCTGCTATCTGGTCGGCAACGGCGACCATTTCGTCTCCGGCCAGGCAAACTGCGAAGGCCAGCGTACGGAACAACTCCTCGGCTACGCACTCCCCGGCTAACCTGCCGAGGAGGTGTCGATGTGATTAATGCTGATTTCCGGCGGAAATACCGGTCCTGATGTGGACGCGTGCGGACCGGTGGCCACGAGGTAGCGTCGGCGGCGAGGGGAGATTGTCGCCGACTGGGGAGTGGCATGCTGGGGTGGGGAATTGTCGGACCCGGCAACATCGCGGCGCGGTTTGCCGGTGAGTTGCCGGAGTCGCGCAGCGGCCGGTTGGTGGCGGTCGCGAGCCGCGACGCCGGCAGGGCGGCGGATTTCGCGGCCAGGCATGGCGCCAGTCGGTCGTACGGTTCGTACGAGGAACTGCTGGCTGACGCCGAAGTCGAGGCCGTCTACATCGCGACACCGCATCCGCTGCATCCGCAATGGGTCGTACGTGCTGCGGAGGCCGGCAAGCACGTGTTGTGCGAGAAACCGTTGGCGGTCAACGCGGCGCACGTGATGGCGGCGATCGAGGCGGCGCGCCGGCACGACGTTTTCCTTATGGAAGCGTATATGTATCGCTGCCATCCGCAGACGGCAAAGCTCGTCGAGCTGATCAGGCGCGGTGTTGTCGGGACCGTACAACAGATCCAGGCGTCCTTCGCGTTCGCCAGCTCGGCGACGGAAGGACGGCTGGTCGATCCGGAGCTCGGCGGCGGCGGAATTCTGGACGTCGGCGGCTATCCGGTGTCGATGGCCCGGCTGATCGCCGGCGCGGCGGTCGGTCAGGCGTACGCGGATCCGGTCGAGGTCACCGGCAGCGGACATCTCGGCGCGACCGGTGTCGACGAGTGGGCCGTGGCGACTTTGCGTTTCGCGAGTGGAATAACGGCACAGGTCACGACCGGTGTACGGCTGGCGGTGCCGCACACCGTACGCGTCATCGGCAGTGACGGGTTTCTCGAGGTGCCTGACCCGTGGGTCCCGCCGCCGGCCGGGCCGGCCAGGATCGTCGTCCATCGCGTGGGGGAGGAGCCGGCGGAGGTGACGGTCGCGCCGGCGCACCAGTACGCGCTCGAGGCGGACGCGGTCGCCGATCATCTCGCCGACCGGCAGGCACCACAGCTGACCTGGTCGGACAGCCTCGGCAACGCGACCGTGCTGGACAGCTGGCGACAGGCGATCGGCCTGACCTACCCGTCCGAGCGTACGGTCCCGACGGTGCACGGCCGGCCGCTGAGCCGTCGAGCCGACCACAAGATGCGCTATGGCCGGATTCCCGGCATCGACAAGGACATTTCCCGGCTGCTGATGGGCGTCGACAACCAACGCGACCTCACGCACGCGTCGGTGATGTTCGACGATTTCCTTGAACAAGGCGGAAACGCGTTCGACACCGCATATCACTACGGCGGCGGCAGGCTGGAAACCCTGCTGGGTCAATGGATCCGCGGCCGCGGCGTACGCGACGAGGTCGTCATCGTCGGCAAAGGCGCGCATACACCGCGCTGTGATCCGGCCGCGATTGGCCGGCAGCTGGCCGAAACTCTCGACCATCTCGGCACCGACCACGTCGATCTGTATCTGATGCACCGTGACAACACCGACGTGCCGGTCGGCGAGTTCGTCGACGCGATGGCCGAGCAGCTGGCCGCCGGTCGCGTGCGGGCGTACGGCGTCTCCAACTGGACGCTGCCGCGGTTTGACGAGGCCAGCGCGTACGCGCGCGAAAACGGGCTCGCCATCTTCGCGGGGCTCAGCAACCACTTCAGCCTCGCCGAGGCGTACGCGGTGCCGTGGGCCGGCTGCGAGCACGTGACCGACGCCGAGTCGCGGCGCTGGCTGCGCGACCGCCAGGTGCCGCTGTTGCCGTGGTCGAGCCAGGCACGCGGCTTCTTCGCCGGACGCGCGCGGCCGGACGACCGGTCCGACGAGGAGCTGGTGCGCTGCTACTACAGCGACGCCAACTTTGGCCGGCTGGCGCGCGCGGAGAAGCTGGCCGCGACGCTCGGCGTGCCGGCGACGGCCGTTGCGCTCGCATACGTGCTGCACCAGCCGTTTCCGACGTTTCCGCTGATCGGGCCGCGTACGCTCGGCGAGACCGCCGGCTCGCTGCGCGCGCTCGACGTGGAGCTCAGCGCCGAGCAGCTTGCCTGGCTGGAGCAGGGCTGAGCAGGGCTTGACCGGGATCAGGCCCTGCTGCGGCTCACACCGTCACGTAACCCCAGGCGCCCCGCTCGGCCTGCTGGCAGTAGGCGCCGGCGCCGTTAGCGGAGAAAACTGACGATCTAGACGCTAACCGGCAATGCTGACATCTCGCTGTCACATCGATGTCGGGTGCCGTGACCGGGTTACCTATCCTGGAGGAATGACGACCGCGACCGTTCAGGCGACCGAGCTGCGGCTCGGGCCGATCGCCGTGTGGCCGCCGGTCGTGCTCGCCCCGATGGCCGGCATTACGAATCCGCCTTTTCGCCGGCTGTGTCGCGAGCACTGCGAAGACGACGGGTTCGTGAGCATCGATCGGACGCGGCGAGCGCAGCAACCGCTTCGCGCGGGGTTGTACGTGTGCGAGATGATCACGACGCGCGCGCTGGTCGAGCGCAACGACAAGACCATGAAGATGGTCCGGTTCGACGCCGACGAGCGGCCCCGGTCGGTGCAGCTCTACGGCGTGGACCCGGTCGTCGTCGGCCGGGCCGTACGGATGATCGTCGACGAGGACGTGGCCGACCACATCGACCTCAACTTCGGCTGTCCGGTGCCGAAGGTGACGCGGCGCGGCGGCGGGTCGGCGCTGCCGTGGCGGTGGCGGCTGTTCGAACGGATCGTCGGCACGGCCGTACGCGAGGCCGGCGACCTGCCGGTCACGGTGAAGATGCGCAAGGGCATCGACCCCGACCACCTGACCTTCCTGCGTGCCGGCCGGATCGCGCAGGACGCCGGCGTCGCGGCGGTGGCGCTGCACGGGCGTACGGCCATGGACATGTACGGCGGCACCGCCGACTGGTCGGCGATCGGCGAGCTGGCCGCGGCACTGGACGTGCCGGTGCTGGGCAACGGCGACATCTGGGAAGCCGACGACGCCCTGCGGATGGTCGAGGAGACCGGCTGCGCCGGCGTCGTCGTGGGCCGCGGCTGCCTCGGCCGGCCGTGGCTGTTCGCTGACCTGGCCGCCGCCTTCGACGGCCGGCCGGAGCGCGCGCTGCCGCCGCTGGGTGCGGTCGCCGTGGCCATGCGCCGGCATGCCGAGCTGCTGGCCGGGCACCTCGGCGAGCAGCGTGGCGTGACCGACTTCCGCAAGCACGTCGCCTGGTATCTGAAGGGATTCGCGGTCGGCAGCGAGATCCGCCGCGCGCTCGGCATGGCATCCAGCCTGGCCGAGCTGGACGACCTGCTCGGCAAGCTCGACCTCGACCAGCCGTATCCGGTCGACGAGCTCGGCACGCCGCGCGGCCGCGGCACCGGCGCTCGGCGCGTCGCGCTTCCGGAGGGGTGGCTGGCGTCGGCCGAGTGCGCCGACCCGCCGTTCGGTGCCGAGCTGGAGACCTCCGGCGGCTGATGGTGGGCGGCGTGCTGGGGTTCGTACGGGAGCGCGCGATCGCGACCTCGACCGGACCGCTGACGCCGGACCCGTCCTGGGACGCCGACATCGACGCGTACGCGCGGCACAACCCGGCCGACGGCGCGCTGCTCAACGCCGGCCGCGCCAGGCATCCGGTCTTCCACGAAGGCGGTTGGGTCCTGCGGCTGCAACCGCGCGCCGGCGCGATGACGTTGGACACCGACGTGTTCGTACGCGCTGGGTCGTGGCAGGAGTCGATCTATGTGCACGAGCTCGTCCACGTGCACCAGTACGCCGGCGGCCAGCTGGCCTTCCTGACCTCGTACTTCGGCCGCGCCGCCGGGACACTGCTGACGCGCCTGGTGACGCGCAAGCCGTTGGACCCGATGACGGCCGCGCCGCAGGAGGCCGAGGCCTATGGCGTGGAGCACCGGTTCGTCGCCTGGCAGGATCAGGGGCGTGGATCTGGCGACGGTGGTTGAGCTTTACCGGAAGTACGCCAACGACCTGGCCGCGGTGCGTGACGCGCAGCGACAGCTGCTGACGACGTTCACCGGCAAGGTGAAAGCGCAGCTGGACGACATCGAAGCGGAGATCACCTACCTGCGCGTCCGCGACGCGCGGCCGCGTACGGTCGTCGAGATCGGCGCGCTGCACGGCTGGTCGGCGACCTGGATCCTGCGCGCGCTGAAGGACAACGGTGCGGGGCACCTGCACTCGTACGACCTGATCGACAGCTCCGAGCGGCACGTGCCGGACGACCTGGCCCGCAACCGGACCTTCCATCACGGCGACGTACGCGAGAAGTGGCGCGACCTCGACCCCGACTATGTCTTCATCGATGCCGCGCACAGCGCGCGGTTTGCGCATTGGTATGTGAAAAATCTGTTTCCAGCGTTGAAAAGTGGTACGCCGGTCAGCGTGCACGACGTGTATCACTTCCGCTGGCCGATCCCGTTCAGTGAAGGCGCTGTGCTGATGCGGCATCTGGCCGAGCGCGGCATCGCGTCGTTCACCGCCGCCAAGCCGCGCCGCGACGGAGCGTACGAGCGGCTCATGGACCTGCGCCGCGACCTCGGGCTGGCCGAGCCGATCCGCGACTCGACCGACAACCCGATGGTCTATTTTACTTTGCCGTAGAGGACTGGACGACCTCGAACTCGAGCAGGTCGGCGCCGGTCGACACCGGATTGGCGCGCTCACCGGAATGCGCCGCCATCATCGGTCCCTCGCGCCAGGCCTGGAAAGCCTCGTCGGACTCCCACTCGGTCACCACGAAGTAGCGGTCGTCGCCGGACACCGGCCGCAGCAGCTTGAAGCTGACGAAACCTGGCGCCGAGTCGACCGCGCCGTGCCGGTTGGCGAACCGCCGCTCCAGCTCCGGCCCGGCCTCGCGCGGGACGGTGATCGCATTGATCTTCACAACAGACATACCCAGACTCTAATCCGAAACGCCGAAGTGACGTGATTCTCTCGCTTGATCGGTCCGGTGCTCCTTGATCGGTGTGGCTGCTCACAGCCGGGCTGCGGGAAAGGGGGGAAATAACTAGCCTCGGAGCACACACCCCCCGTACGGCCCGGTGGAGACGGACAAACCCGTCCGGCACGCCGGGCCGCCGCCGTTGCCGGTGAGGAGCCCGCGCCGTGACCACATACGTGTTCGACTTCGCCGAAGGAAACAAGGACCAGAAGGACCTGCTCGGCGGAAAAGGGGCCAACCTCGCCGAGATGACCAATCTCGGCCTGCCGGTGCCACCGGGTTTCACCATCACCACCGAGGCCTGCAAGGCATATCTGAGCACCGGTTCGGCGCCGGACGAGCTGGCCGGCCAGGTCTGCGAACACCTGGCAGCGCTGGAAAAGGCGATGGGCAAGAAGCTCGGCGACCCGACGGATCCGCTGTTGGTGTCGGTGCGTTCGGGTGCCAAATTCTCGATGCCGGGAATGATGGAAACTGTTCTGAACGTCGGCCTAAACGACGAGTCCGTGCAGGGTTTGGCGCGCCAGGCCGACAATGAGCGGTTCGCGCAGGACTCGTACCGGCGACTTCTGCAGATGTTTGGCAAAACCGTGCTCGACATCGACGGCGAGCTGTTCGAGTCGGCCATCGAGGACGCGAAAAGCGCCAAAGGCGTGCAGGCCGATGTCGACCTGGACGCCGACGACCTGCGCGGCCTGGTCGAGAAGTTCAAGCAGATCATCCACGACCAGACCGGTCGCGACTTTCCGCAGGATCCGCGCGAACAGATGGATCTGGCCACCTACGCCGTTTTCCAGTCGTGGAACTCGCCGCGCGCCATCCTCTATCGCCGGCAGGAGCGTATCCCGGCCGACCTCGGCACGGCGGTCAACATCGTCGCCATGGTCTTCGGCAACCTCGGCGCGGATTCCGGCACCGGCGTGGCGTTCACTCGCGACCCGTCCACCGGCATGCGGGGGATCTACGGCGACTACCTGCAAAACGCGCAGGGCGAGGACGTGGTCGCCGGCGTACGCAACACGGTGCCGTTGGCAGACCTGGAAAAGATTGACAAGAAGTCCTACGACCAGCTGCTCGAGATCATGTCCACATTGGAAAACCACTACCAGGACCTGTGCGACATCGAGTTCACCATCGAGCGCGGCAACCTGTGGATGTTGCAGACCCGGGTCGGAAAACGTACGGCCGCCGCGGCTTTCCGCATTGCCACGGCGTTGATCGACGAAGGCCTGATCGACAGGGACGAGGCGCTGCGGCGGGTCACCGGCGATCAGTTGGCGCAGCTGATGTTTCCGCGTTTCGGCGACAGGTCCGACGGCAAGAAGCTGACCAAGGGGATGAACGCCTCGCCTGGCGCCGCCGTCGGCAAGGTGGTCTTCGACTCGCCGACGGCCGTGCGGATGGCCCACGACGGCGAGAAAGTCATCCTGGTGCGCCGCGAGACCAACCCCGACGACCTCAACGGGATGATCGCCGCAGAGGGGATTCTCACCAGCCGCGGCGGAAAAACCTCGCACGCGGCCGTGGTGGCGCGCGGCATGGGGAAAACCTGCGTGTGCGGCGCCGAAGAGCTCGACGTGGACACCAAAGGCAAGAAGCTGACCGCGCCGGACGGCACGGTGGTGTCGGAGGGGGACGTGATCTCCATCGACGGCTCCACCGGTGACGTCTTCCTCGGCGAGGTGGCCGTCACCGACTCGCCGGTGGTCGAGTATTTCGAAGGTACGCTGAAAGAAGAGGATGATCTGGTGCAGGCCGTCGACAAGATCATCACGCACGCCGACGGCGTACGGCGGCTCGGCATACGGACGAATGCCGACAACGGTGAGGACGCGGCCCGTGCTCGCCGGTTTGGTGCCACCGGCATCGGACTGTGCCGCACCGAGCACATGTTTCTCGGCGAGCGGCGACAGCACGTCGAGCGGCTGATCCTGGCCGACGGCAAGGAGGAACGCGAGGCCGCGCTGGCCGAGCTGCTTCCGTTGCAGCGCGGCGATTTCGTGGAGATCTTCGAGGCGATGGACGGCCTGCCGGTGACCGTACGGCTGCTCGACCCGCCGCTGCACGAGTTCCTGCCGGATCTCACCGACCTGTCGGTACGCGTCGCGATCGCCGAGGAGCAGGGGAAGTCCAACGAGAAAGATCGCAAGCTGCTGGACGCCGTACGCCGGCTGCACGAACAGAACCCCATGCTCGGCCTGCGCGGCGTACGGCTCGGCATCGTCATCCCGGGGCTTTTCGCGATGCAGGTGCGCGCCATCGCCGAAGCCGCGGCGGAGCGCCGGAAAGCCGGTGGCGACCCGCACGCGGAGATCATGATCCCGTTGGTCGGCGCCGTGCAGGAGCTCGAACTTATCCGCGACGAGACGGAAAAGGTGCTCGCCACCGTGGCAGAGGAGCAGTCCGTCGAGCTGGACATGTCGATCGGCACGATGATCGAGCTGCCGCGCGCGGCGCTGACCGCCGGCCAGATCGCCGGTGCCGCCGACTTCTTTTCCTTCGGCACCAACGACCTGACCCAGACCGCGTGGGGTTTTTCGCGTGACGACGTGGAAGCCGCGTTTTTCGCGCGCTATCTGGAAGGCGGCATCTTTGGCGTGTCGCCGTTCGAGTCGCTGGACGTCGAAGGTGTCGGCCGGCTGGTCCGGATAGCCACCGAGGAGGGGCGCGCGGCGCGGCCGGATCTCAA
The DNA here is from genome assembly GCF_010993745.1 of Fodinicola acaciae. Classification (NCBI taxonomy): domain Bacteria; kingdom Bacillati; phylum Actinomycetota; class Actinomycetes; order Mycobacteriales; genus Fodinicola; species Fodinicola acaciae. The sequence goes on along the minus strand of NZ_WOTN01000001.1, from coordinate 3,011,242 downwards.
GCTCGGCATTTGCGGTGAGCACGGCGGAGACCCGGCGTCGGTGCACTTCTTCCACGAGGTCGGCCTCGACTACGTGTCGTGCTCGCCGTTCCGCGTACCGGTGGCACGACTGGAAGGCGGCCGCGCCGCGGTGCTCTGACCCTCGCGAGGTCGACGGTTTGGCGGTCGATCGGGGCGCGCCGACCGTCAAAACGTCACCCTCACGGTGGTTAGGCTCGTCGTGTGGACGCACATGACGAGCAGCGGTGGGTCGCCGAGCCGGCCAAGCCGACCGGCGCCGACCGTACGCCGTATCAGCGTGACCGCGCGCGCGTGCTGCACTCGGCCGGTTTTCGCCGGCTGGCGGCCAAAACACAGGTCGTCACGGCCGGTGTCGACGACTTTCCACGGACCCGGCTGACGCACTCGCTGGAGGTTGCGCAGATCGCGCGTGAGCTCGGCGCCGCGCTCGGCTGCGACCCGGACATCGTCGACACCGCCGGTCTCGCGCACGACCTCGGTCATCCGCCGTTCGGCCACAACGGCGAGGACGCGCTGGACGCGGTGTCCGGCGCGTGCGGCGGCTTCGAAGGCAACGCGCAGACGCTGCGCGTGCTCACCAGGCTGGAGGCCAAGGTCGAGGGCGCCGGCCTCAACCTCACCCGCGCCAGCCTCGACGCGACCTGCAAATATCCGTGGCCTCGCGGCGAAAGCCGGAAGTTTGGCGTCTACGCCGACGACCTGCCGGTCTTCGAGTGGCTGCGTGCCGGTGCCGAGGGTCGGCGCCGCTGCCTGGAGGCGCAGGTCATGGACTGGGCCGACGATGTCGCGTACTCGGTGCATGACGTCGAGGACGGTGTGCACGCCGGTTTCATCAAGGTGTCCACTTTGGACGATCCAGACGAGCGGCTGGAGCTGGCCGGCCTCGCCGCGCGGATGTACAGCGACGAGACGGCGAGCGAGCTGGCCGCCGTGCTCGAGGAGTTTCGTACGCATCCGGCGTTGCTGGCGGTCTCCGATTACGACGGCGGCCATCGTGCCCAAGCCGCGCTCAAGGCGCTGACCAGCACCCTGACCGGCCGTTTCAGCGCCGCGGCGGTGGAGGCGACGCGTGCCGCGTACGGGCCAGGGCCCCTTTCGCGCTATGCCGCCGATCTGGTGGTGCCACGGCAGACCCGAGCCGAGTGTGCGTTGCTGAAGGCGATCGCCTGGCGGTGGGTCATGCAGCGGCGAGACGCGCAGTGGGCGTACGCGCGTCAGCGTGAGCTGGTCACCGGCGTCGTGACGGCGCTGACCGTACGCGCGCCGGACGCGCTCGACCCGGTCTTTCGTCCACTGTGGACAGCCGCGCCGAACGACGCGGCGCGGCTGCGGGTGATCGTCGACCAGGTCGCCTGTCTCACCGACGCGTCCATCGAACGCTGGGCCAACCGTCTCGGCGCGCGTTAGACCGGCGACTTGACGGTGCTGAACCGCAGCGACGGCCCGGCGATCTGGACTTCTTTCGTGCTTGCCTCGCCGTCCTTACGGAGCACGTACACCCCGGTCGGCGTGCGCTCCATGTACGTGCCGGTGGTGTCTGGCAGCGGCCGGAAAGTGCGGCCGCCGTCCGTGCTGATCCGCGGTGGGCCGTCGCCGGCCTCGATCACCGCGGTGCCGGGCCCTGGCAGCAGGTTGCCGGTGACGTCGGTGATGCCGCGTCGCACCGTCGACCAGGTCGCGCCGCCGTCGGTCGTACGGAACAGCGCCCAGGCCTTGGTCCCGTCCGCGGTGAGGGCATATCCGGTCCGGCCGTCGGTGGTCGTCAGCGACAGCAGTGGCGTCTTCTGGAACGGCGCCGGCAGCACCACCGAGTGCCAGGTGCGACCGCGGTCGGGGCTGATCCGTCCGGTCCCTGGCGTGTAGCCGGGCCGTTGGACCACCCAGATCGACCCGTCCGGAGCGAGGATCGGCGCCTCGCTCGGGGTGCTCGGCCCGATCGCGCTGCCGTTCGCGAGCCGTGCCTGCTCGCCGGTCCGCGGGTTGACCGCGGTGAGGACGTTTTGGTCGGGGCCGGACGCGATCGCCAGCCAGCCTGCCGGTATCGACGGCACGTCGGCGGCGGGGCCGGGCCGCTTGACCCAGGTGACGCCGTCGTCGTGGGTGATGTAGTCGCACATCATCGCGTCATGTGGGCCGACCGGCACGAGGTCGATGCAGGTGGGATCGTCGACGGGCGCCTCGTACAGCTTCCAGTGCCGGCCGCCGTCGGTGGTCACCGCGTAGCTCAGGCCGGTCGCCTCGTCGGGCAGGCAGCCCTTGTACGCGTAGAAGACATGGAAGATCACCTTCTCGCTCAGCGGATGGAACGAGCAGCGGCCGACCTGCGCCGGTTTCTCGATGGTCTTGGCGACGATCGCGCCGCCCTCCGGCCGGCCTGTGTGCGGCCGGAACGTGGCGATCAGCGCGACCGCGGCGACAACCACGATCGCCGCGGCGGCAAGCAGGCCGTTGTGCAGCCTGCGTCGCCGGCTGGCGCCGCGCAGCGTGTCGAACGCCGGCAGGCGCATGTCCTCCAGCAGCGCGGACCTGCCGGCAGCGGCCTGGGTCTCCAGTGGGTCGGTCATTTGGCACCTCCCGGGACGGATTCGCCGAGCGCGGCGGCCACGGCCTGGCGGCCCCGCAGCAGGCGGGATTTCACTGTGTTCACCGACGCCGCGACGATCTCGGCGATCTCGCGTACGTCCAGGTCGGCCAGGTAGTAGAGGGCGACCGCCTCGCGTTGCTCGATCGGCAGCCGCTTGATCGCGCCGAGGATCGCCACCCGGTCGGGGGTCGCGGCCGGTACGTCGTCGGGCTGGCCGAGCAGCCGGTGCAGCACGCGGAACCGGCGCTTGCGGCGCAGCCGGTCGCGCGCCACGTTGACGGTGATCGTGCGCATCCAGGCGACCGGGTTGTCCGCACGAAGGATCCGCGCCGGATGCGCACAGGCCTTCACGAAGGCCTCCTGCATGCACTCCTGCGCCTCGTCCAGGTCGCCGGTCAGCGCGTACGCGGCCAGCACGAGCCGCGGCGCCGCGTCCCGGTAGAGACGCTCCAGCGCGGCCGCCGCATCTGTCGTCATGGTCTCCCCGCCTGTCTGCCGTTCTCACTGATCCCTGACGAACGGCACCAGTGCCAGGGTGCACGCGACCGGACGGGTCAGTGGCGGCGGCTGACCAGGGCGGCGACCAGAGCGACGGCGACCAGCGCGTACGCGGCGACCGGCAGGCTGGTGGTGGCGGCGTAGATGGCCCCGGTCAGCGCGACGCCGGCCGACGTGCCGAGGCCGCGCGTCAGGTTGAGGACGCCGCTGGTCACGCCGGCGCGACCGGCCGGCGCGAGTGCCATGATGCCGGCGTTGTTGGCCGGTGTGAACGCGCCGATGCCCACACCGGTGATCGCCAGCGCTCCGGCCAGCGCCAGCGGACTGCCGGCGGTCCACGGCAGCGCGGCGAGGCCGGCGGCGGCGATCAGCATGCCGACGCCGGCATTGCGTACGAACGCACCGGCGATCGGCGCGGTGACGGCGATCGCCGCCGGCAGCGCGGTGAGGACCCAACCGGGGCCGTGATACGTGTACGGCACGAGAAACAGCACGCCGAAGAGCACCGCGTACGAGCCGAGGCCGGCGACCAGGCCGCGCAGCGGCCGGCGTACCGACGTGAGCAGGTCGCGCCAGCGCAACGGCTCGCGGCACAGCTCGCGCGTACGCGGAAGGAAGACCAGGCCGAGCACGATGCCGACCGCACCGACCGGCACGTTCAGCAGGAAGATCGCCGGCCAGCCCCAATGCGCGACCACCAGCGCGCCGACCGCCGGACCGAGCGCGAGGCCGACCGCCTGCGCGGCGCCCTGGATGCCGATGCCGCGGGCGAGCCGGTGCCGCGGCAGGCTGGTGGCGATCAGCGCGACGCTGTTGGCCTGCAGCATCGCCGCGCCGATGCCTTGCAGCACACGGAAAAACACGATCGCGGTCAGCGAGGTCGACAGTCCGGCGCCGAGCGAGGCGAGCGCGAACAGGGCGAAGCCGTAGACATAGCACAGCTTGCGTCCGTATCGGTCGGCGAGCTGGCCGACGCCGATCACGCAGCCGATCAGCGTGAGCAGATACGCCAGCGAGACCCACTCGACCGCGCCGACCGAGACGCCGAGATCGGCCTGGATCCGGGGGAGTGCCACCGTCACGATGCTGGCGTCGAGCTGACCCATGAAAGCGCCGATGCCGACGGCCGCGACCGCGAGCCATGGCGCGTACGACCGGTTGCGTACGACCGCTGGTCGCCGGGGTTCGACGAGCAGACGACCGAGCACACCGAAATTATATCTGTGACCGAGCTAATCGGTGGCCGACGTGGCGGAGATTCCGGTCATAGTGCCGCTGGCCGGCGGTTAAGCTCGCTCGATGGTCATCTCCGAGCCGGCGAGGCAGAGCGACGTTGCCGCGCTGACCGACGTGGTCGCGCGGCTGCGGCGCGCGCTGCGCAGCAGCATCCGCACCGACTATCCGTACGAGTCGCTGCCGATCGCGCAGGTCGAGCTGATGCAGGCGCTCGGTGAGGTGCCGTCGCTGCGGATCGGCGACCTGGCCAGCCAGCTGCGGCTGGCCGCCAACACGGTCAGCGGGCTGGCCAGCCAGCTCATCGACGCCGGCCTGGTCGACCGGCAGGCCGATCCGGCCGACCGGCGCGCCGGCCTGCTCACGCTCACCGCGGCCGGCCGGCAGAAGCTGTCGGACTGGCAGGCGGCCCACGAACGCCGGATCGGCGCGGCCCTGGCCACCCTGGCCGAGCAGGACCGGGCCGCGATCACCGCCGCCATCCCCGCGCTCGCCCGCCTGGTCGCCACGCTCTGACCCTCGCGAGGGTGCCGTTTTCGGTGTGCCGTCCGTCAAAACGTCACCCTCGGCATGGGCCGCGAGCGCGACGCCGGAGCCGGACTAGACTTCCGGCCGTGGCTGGCCGTATCCGTGACACCGACATCGCACTGGTACGCGAGCGGTCGCCGATCGCCGAGGTGGTCTCGACCAGGGTAACGCTGCGGTCGGCCGGTGGCGGCAGCCTGAAGGGCCTGTGCCCGTTCCACGACGAGAAGACGCCGTCGTTCACGGTCAGCCCGGCGCGCGGCTTCTACCACTGCTTCGGCTGCGGCGCCGGCGGCGACGTCATCACCTTCGTGATGGAGTCGGAGATGCTCGGCTTCACCGAGGCGGTGGAGTGGCTGGCCTCGCGGGCCGGCCTCACGCTCACGTACGAGGAAAGCCCTGGCGGCCGTACGGTCCAGCAGCCCAAGCGGTCCGGCCAGCGCCAGCGGCTGGTCGAGGCGCACGTGGCCGCCGCCGAGTTCTACGCCGAGCAGCTCGGCACTCCCGGCGCACGGCCGGCCAGGCAGTATCTGGCCGAGCGGGGCTTCGACCAGGCGGTCGCCACCGAATACGGCTGCGGCTTCGCGCCGACCGAGTGGGACGCACTGACCAAGCACCTGCGCGGCCGCAAGTTCACCGAGGACGAGCTGGTCACCGCGGGCCTGGCCAAGCAGTCGCGGCGCGGCACGCTGATCGACCGGTTCCGCGGCCGGCTGTTGTGGCCGCTGCGCGAGCTCAACGGCGACATCGTCGGTTTCGGCGCGCGCCGGCTGCTCGATGACGACGACGGACCGAAATACCTGAACACACCGGAAACGCCGATCTACAAGAAGTCCTCGCTGCTGTACGGCCTCGACCGCGCCAAGCGCGAGATCGCCAAGCGGCACCGCGCGGTGGTCGTCGAGGGCTACACCGACGTGATGGCCTGTCACGTCGCCGGCGTGCCGACCGCCGTCGCGACCTGCGGCACCGCCTTCGGCGCCGAGCACATCAGCGTGCTGCGCCGGCTGCTGATGGACCAGGACGAGTTTCGCGGCGAGGTCGTCTTCACCTTCGACGGCGACGAGGCCGGCATGAAGGCGGCGCGGCGCGCGTTCGAGGAGGACCAGCGGTTCGTCGCGCAGACGTTCATCGCGGTCAGCCCCGACGGCATGGACCCGTGCGAGCTGCGGCTGGCCAACGGCGACATGGCCGTACGCGACCTGATCGAGCGCCGCACTCCGCTCGTACGCTTCGTCCTGCAGTCCACAATGGACAGATACGACCTGGACACGGTGGAGGGCCGGGTCGCCGCGATGCGGGCCTGCGCGCCACATGTCGCGCGGCTGAAAGACCGCGCGCAGCGGCCGGAGTACGCGCGCTGGCTGGCCGGCCGGCTCGGCATGGAGATCGAGCCGGTGACCCGGGCGGTCGCCGAGGCCGCCAACGCCGTCGCGCGTGGCCAGCGTCCGTCCGCGCCGGCCGCCGAGGTGCCGACCGAGCCGGCGGTGCAGCGGCCGTCGTCGGAGGACCCGGTGCTGGCGGTGGAGCGCGAGGCGCTGAAGCTGGCCGTACAGGACCCGGTGCTCGCCGGGCCGATGTTCGACGCTGTCGAGGCCGTCGCGTACACGCATCCGGTGTACGTCGCGATCCGCGAGGCCATCGCCGCCGCCGGCGGGGTGGTCGAAGGCACCTCCGGACCCGAGTGGGTCCAGCGGCTGCAGGACGGCTGCGACGACCTGGTCGCGCAGAGCGTGATCGGTGAGCTCGCCGTCGAGCCGGTCCGCCGCGACGGCGAGGTCGACGCCAGGTACGCCGCGGTGCTGCTCGCCCGGTTGCAGGAGATCGCGGTCGTACGCCAGATCGCTCCGCTGAAGAACAAGCTGCAGCGGCTCAACCCGGTGGAGAAGCCGGACGAGTTCGCGCGGCTCAGCGGCGAGCTCTTCGCGCTGGAGCAGCACCGTCGCGGGCTGCGCGAGCAGGCGATCGGCGGCCTGTAGATGTCGGTCTTCAGCCGCCTGTTCGGCCGCCGTCCGCCGGCCGAGGCGCAGGCCGTCGCCGGCACCGGTGAGCGCATCGTCGCCTGGGGCCGTACGGACGACGGCTCAATGATCGTCGCCACCACGGCCGGCCTGCGCACCGCCGACGTACGGCTGGGGTGGCACCAGATCCACAAGGCCGGCTGGGGCGACGGCGTACTCACCGTCATCCCGTCCGTCGACGTGGCCGACGGCGTGGTCGCCGACGGCGAGCCGATCGCGCTGCGGCTGGCCGAGCCCGGCGACCTGCCGCCGGAGATCCGCACGCGGGTCACCCGCAGCGTCGCGTACTCGGCGCACCACCAGCTCGTCTCCGGCGGCGTCTGGGTCGTCGGCCGGCGCGTACCAGGCGTCGACGGCCTGACCTGGGTGGCGCGCTATGACGCCGGCACCGACCACACGGATCCGGCCGTACGCGCACAGGTCGCCGACCTCATCGAGGTCGCCGCCCGCTCCGCCGCGCCACCCCAGCCGTAGCGCTCGCCTCAGCTGGCCGGGCCTTTGCCGTTGACGCCAGGAGCGCTCTCCTGCGCGCCGAAGACCGACGAGAACCGCTCGCCGACCGGCGTGTGCGCGAGCCGCTCCGCGACCGCCTCCTTGGCACTCGCCATCACGTTGCCGGCCTGTGCCTGCACGATCCCGGCCGTCTCCTGGACCGTCGGATTCTCCCGTACGGCCCTGGCCACCCGGCGGATCTGGTCATACCGCTCGCGACCGGCCCGCGTCCCCAGCACGTACCCGATGGCCAGCCCGGCGACGAACGCGACCTTGGTCATGGTGCTCATGGTCATACCTCCCTGCGACTGGCTGCCTACGGTGCGATGTAGGCCCCTCCCATCCTCCCCCGGACCTGGCTGCCAGTGCGACTCAGCCCGTGGTGTAGTCTCGCTATCGCGCCGCTCGGGGGAAACCCCGGCGTCGCTCGGTCCCCGGTAGCTCAATTGGCAGAGCATTCGGCTGTTAACCGAAGGGTTACTGGTTCGAGTCCAGTCCGGGGAGCCAAAGTAGGCATTGCGCGAACCATCTCCTCGGAGGGTGTTTCCGCTGCTTGTAGGGTGGCCCTGTCATTCTCTTTCGGCAGGGCCGGGATGCGGAACACGGGCCTGAGCCGGTCTGGCCCAGTGATCTCCACTTTAGCAACGAGGGCTTCGATGAGTGCCTTGCGCTGGTTCGGGGTGCCCGTTTCGATGATCTCGGCGATGTGGTCAGCGACTGTCTCAAGGGTGCTTGGCGGTGGGGTGTCGGGCTCGGTCTCAAGGTCGAACATGAGTTGATCGCGACGTAGGCGTAGCTCTCTGGTCTTGTCTCGGAGTGCTAGCAGGCGTGGGCCTACGGTCTCCTCGGTCATGGTCCCGCGTTCGAACGCGTCGAGATACCGGTCGATGGTCGTGCCTGTTTTTGCTGAGTTCGGCTTCTACTGTTTTGAGTTCTGCGTGCAGGTTGTCGGTCGCCGCGTAGTAGTTGGCGCGGGCGGCCTCGACACCGTCGTTGATGAGTTCGTGTTGGTGTCGATAGAAGTCGGCAAGGGCTTGGGTGACGGCGTCGTCGACGCTGTCGGCGTCGAGTCGCTTGGCGTTGCATTTGCTGCTGCCGAACTGGCTTGTGTTCCAGCAGGTGTAGTACCGGTATCTACGTGAGCGTCCGTGGGCGCTGGTGCCGATCATCGCTGCGCCGCAGTCGGGGCATGGCATGCGGCACGTGAGCATGTAGTCGCTGCCGGATGCGGCTCGTCGACTCTGGTTCTCGCCTCGTTCCTCAAGAATCGCCTGGGCGCGGTCCCAGGTCTCGATGCTGACGATGGCGGGATGGGCGTTGGAGGTGACGGTCTCGCGGAAGGCGATCTCGCCGATGTAGAGGCGGTTGTTGAGGATCCGTCCAACCTGTACGCCGTTGAACTTGCCGCCGTTGGTGTTGCGGTGTCCGCGTGAGTTGAGTTCGGTGGCGACCGCTCTTCGCGGTCGATGACGATTCATGACTTTTGTCACGAGATGACGAGCTTGCTGGACACGTCGCTGGTCATCGATGACGTTGAAATCGGCGGGAACCTTTGCGTGCCGAGTCGACTCTGCACCATGTGACGATGATCGACGAGGTGACGGAGATGGCCAGCGGAGGACTCGAGGGGCTCTTCCGTGGGTCATATCCCCGCTTGGTGGCCAGCATGTACGCGCTCACCGGCAACCTCAACGAGGCGCAGGACGCCGTCCAGGAGGCGTTCGCGCGTGCCGTTGCGATCGAGTCGCGGGTGTTGGCGAGCGACAGCCCGGAAGCCTACCTGCACACGGTCGCGCGCAACGTGATCCGCGCTCGCTGGCGGCGCACCAAGCGCCACGCCGAGCGGCTGGAATTGGCGGCGATCGACACGGCTGATGGCACACCGTCACCGGACCGGGTCGCCGTGCTCGACGCGCTGGCGCAGCTTCCGCTCGCACAGCGCGAGACGCTCGTACGGTTCTATTTCGGCGACCAGTCGCTCGAGGAGATCGCGTGGTCGTTGGAAGTATCGGTCGGTACGGTCAAGTCGCGGCTGGCGCGCGGGCGTTCGGCGCTGGCGGCCCTCCTCGACGAGAACATCGACGAATCGGACCTGTCCGCAGCGGCCGCGCGGGTGCGTACGGCCGCCGCTACCACCGGCCCCGACCTGCCGGCCGCCTACCAGCGCGGACGACGGCGCAAGCTGCGCCGCCGGCTCACCGGGTTTGCCGGTGGCGCACTCGCGGTGGCTGCCGCGCTGCTGCTGGTTTTCGTCATCGTGCCGGCACGTCCGGAGGTGCTGACCAGACCGGTGGCGTTGGCAGGCGCTCACCGGGTGTGGCAGCTGGGCGCGGTCGACGTGAGCTCGTTCTACGCCTTGGTGGAGACGGCGGACAGCCGGCTCGCGATGGCTCGGACGGTCGACGCCGGCCGGACCTGGAAGGCATGGGGACTGCCTGAGGGGATCAATGTCCAACGGACCGTGCCGCCGGTGCTGCTGTCGCGAGACCACCTACAGCTCGGCGACATGCTGACGACAGACGGCGGTCACACCTGGATACGGCAACCGGCACCCGCCGCCGGACCGCCGCTAGCCACGGTGCCAGCCGGCTGGCCACTTGTGCCACGGTGCTCAGGTGACGTCTGCCGCATCGGCACGGCCGATCCGGCAACCGGAAAACGATACGCGCTCGCGAACCCCGGAGGCACGGGTGACGCTTCGATGAGCATGTTCCGCGGCAGTGACGGCACATTGTGGCAACTGGTGTCGGGCCGGTACGTGGCGACGAGTGACGACGAGGGGCGAAGCTGGAAAACCCGGGACATCGCGCAATACGGCGCCGCGGCGGTAAGCGGGCCAACCGCGTACGTCTTGCAGGACGACGGCATCCGTCAGCTTCGAGTCATCGTCAGCACCAACCGGGGCAGGGATTGGATCGCCCGGGGCAAAGTAGACGCCCCTCTTTTTCCTTTTTCCGCCTGCGCGTTTCCCAACGGAAACCTCCTCGTCACCCAAGAGCCTGGTGTCGTCGATGTCGCCAACCTGGCGGTTAGCCGGGATCATGGCCTGACTTTCGACGCTGTGAGCCGGGATTTCGCTGCCGCTGACCTAGTCCAAACGGCCGATCAACAAGCCTGTCTGGTGCGACCGTCCGCAGCCGCGAGCATGCTCTACCTGCTCACCACCGACGGGGTGCGTTTCACCCAGATCCGATCCCCGCTAGCTCCCTGAGCTGCGTATCCGACAATCGATCACCGAAGGAAACGTCGAGTGGACATTCACATTGAATTCCCGGCGAACAGCAGGCATGCCCGCACCGTGCTATGGGCGAGAGCCATGCCCGTGCGGCTCAGGGCCGCCGTCATGGGAGCCGTCTTCGCTCTCATAGGACTCGCCTGCTACACCTACCTTTGGTTCGACCACGACTCAGACGTTCAACCCGTTGGCACCGCGTTCATGATCGTCGGACTGATCGTGGCGACCGTACCCCTTGTCTCGACCCTCCGCGCCTGGCTGCGACTGTCCCGGATACCGCGACGATGGCTTTACCACCTCACCGACGAAGAGATCGCCGTTAGCACGCCGTCGGCCACCAGCCGGTTCGCCTGGACGGGAGTGCGGGCGGCGCGCCGAACCGGTGCGACGTTCCGGCTTCACCTGTTCGGCGGCACCCAGGTGGTCCTACCCGCCGCGGCCATGGCACCCGCGGACGTCGCCGAGCTGGAGACATTCCTTATCAACCGCAAACTCGCTGGGGCAAAATGATGATCGACGTGAACTACCAAGTCCCCCTGGACCGCGGCTATGCGCGCGCACTGACTCGGGCCGTATTGGGTTGGCGCGTCCACTGGTCACCGGTCATCGGTGCCGTCGTTGCGCTGATCGGACTGATGTTCCTGGTCCCTTTGCGTTTCGGATCAGCGGCTCTGTTCGGCGCCATGCTGGTCGTTCTCGGCGTCGCCGCGATTATTTCCCCTTTTGTATACAGGGAGATTGTCTTTGGAAAACTGCTGCGGCAACCGGAAAGGCTGCGCGACTACCGGCTCAGTGAGCGCGGCATCCGGATCACCACACCGACCGTCCAATCGGATATTCCATGGTCGTCGGTACGGAAAGTCCGCGAGACCGGGCCTATCCTGATGCTGGTGGCCGAGGCCGGATGGATACCGGTGCCGCATTCTGCTCTCACCGACGCGGACATCACCGCACTCCACGACATCCTCGCCGACTGCGGGATCCGTCTGCGCCGAATGCGCACAGGCGCACGTCGCTGACATGGCAGTGTGCGGTAGTTCCCATGCGTTGCGGGCTCCGCGCATGGATCCACGGACACCATAATGTTTGTCTCATCACTTCTAGCAACTCCAGGGAGTCGCCGGTGCTCGTGATCGTGAATGCCGGAAAGCGACGACGCATTCCGCAGGTAGTCGCCGAAATTTCGTTGGACATAATTCGTGGTTTGATCGCGCTTCTTTTTGAGTTTTTGTCTGGCGGTTTCTGACTGCCTGGGACGTTCAGCCTCACGTCGTGATCCGCTGCGACCGGAACGTGCGATTTGACGCGGTCCTGCGGTGGCCGGACAGGGACCGCCGGTCCCGCCGGTCCGCCACTCGTCAAGCGAGCCGTCGGTGCCATGTTCTCAGCGTTCATACACGCCAGCGGCTGCGCAAGTGGGGTGACGTTCCCTACTGTAGACCGCCGGCAGCGTCGCGGGGATGGCTGTACATGACGGCGAGCAGATCAGTGACATTCATCCGGACTCACTCGTTGTTCAGGCATACGCAGTTGTACGTATCAACAGCTGGAACCGCCACTTCTCCCGGTCGTTGCCGGTAAAACAGACATGTACCCCGCGGATTGAAGGAGGATGGAGAATTATGCGAAGAACCCGACTTCTGGCAACGATGACACTGTTGGCGTTGATGTTTACGGTGGTTGCGTTCAATAATCCTGTGCGTGCCACTGCGAGCGTGGAGAGCGTCGAGTCCGGTTGGTATCATCTGCGCAACCGTTCGACAGGATTCTGTCTCGACGACAGCTCGATTGGCCTGCGTGCCATTAACTGTCTCAACAACGGGTACCAGTCTTTCTGGCTGCAGAAGCTCAACTCGTCAGGTTCGCTGTGGAGCGTGCGGAACTACATGACGAACGCCTGCGTCGACGACAGCTTCCAGTTTCACCTCCGCGCGACGGCATGCAACGGACTACCTTTCCAGCAATTCTCAGTGGGGATCTACTCGAGTGGAGGCTATTTGTTCATGTGGTTTCAAAACAATGCGACGTACGGGTGCATCGATCACAGTTACGCGTTCGGGCTTCGAAGCTATGGTTGCAACAAGTCCGTATATCAGGACTGGGCCCTAGAGAGGTAGCCGAGGAGACGAATTCTCGGCATGCGACTGCCGTAGGGCGAAGTGGATCTCACGACAACCGAAGGCTGCCTCGTTGTACAGGCGATTCCGTGCAGTTCATGCCGTGCGGCGCGGCGCGACGGCTCTGCACGCCGACCACCAAGTGGCCCTGGACCAGCTAACGTCCACTTTGGACAGTGATCGCTACTTCCGCCTGCTGGACGAGCTGGACGCGCTGCTCACCGGCCCTATGGCGAAGGCCGCACGCCGGCCGGCGAAGACGGTGGCCGGGGTCGCCGTAGGCGATGCCGTCGACCACCAGGATGCCGTCGTGGCCCGCTCGGTCCTGCTGGAGCTGGCCGGCGCGGCGTACGAAGCCGGCGAGGACGCCTTCACGTACGGCGTCCTCTACCAACGGGAAGCCGATCACGCACGTACACTTCAGCGCCAGCTCACCGGCCGGTGGCGGCAGACCGCGGCCAGCCTCCGGCGGTGGATCGGGCCGCAGCGAGACACCCGCCATGGCTGACGTCGTGCCGAAGACGGAGCTGAGCGACCTGGAGACGGTGGCCGCCGAGATCGGCCGGTTGCGGGCCATGCTGAACGCGATCGCACCGGCGCCGAACGACTCGCCGAGGCGATTCTGGCCGCCTGGTTCGCATTCTGGGTCGCGCATCGACTGATCGACCGTCGGCGGTTCGCACAATGGGACGAGGACTCGCGGTTGTCCGGTTTGTTCTGAATCGCACTCGACGGCAGAACGAGCTCGATTACGAGCATCAGCGCCGACAGGACAGCGCTCAGAGCGGTGGCAACGATCATGGCGCGTCATCTGGTTGCACGTATCGATCGATCGGAGCGCGGACCGGCGGTTCCTGCGAGCTTTCATCGGGTCGTGAACCGCGCGGCGCGCCGGTGGGTACGTCGTTGCGGGGTCGTGCGGGGTAGCGGAGGTGCGGGGTGGCGGAGGTCGGTGGGGGAGAGCAGGGTGCGTTTGGCGGTTTCGACGAGGACGAGGTAGGCGGCCGCGAGGCCGGCGACGACGAGCAGGTAGGCCGCCGGCAGGGAGGTGAACCCGAGCGGTGCCGCGATCGGCAGGTAGGGGATGAGCCATCCGACGGCGAGGCCGCCGGCCGCGGCGGCGATCAGCGGGCTGCTGGGACGGCTGCGCCAGATCGGGTGCGTACGGCTGCGGATCACGAACACGACCAGGGTTTGGGTGGCCAGCGATTCGACGAACCAGCCGGTACGGAACTCGGCCGGCCCCGCGTGCAGGACGCCGAGGAGTACGGCGAAGGTGAGGAAGTCGAAAATCGACGACAGCGGACCGAAGGTGAACATGAACCGGCGGACCTCGCGCAGGTTCCAGTGCGCCGGACGAGCGAGTTGGTCGGGGTCGACGCGGTCGGTGGGGATGGCGATCTGGGTCAGGTCGTAGATCAGGTTGTTGAGCAGGATCTGCGACGGCAGCATCGGTAGGAACGGCAGAAACGCCGACGCGCCGGCTGCCGAGAACATGTTGCCGAAGTTCGACGAGGTTCCCATCAGCACGTACTTGATGGTGTTGGCGAAGATCCGCCGGCCCTCGGTGACGCCGTCGGCGAGAACACCGAGGTCCTTGTCCAGCAGCAGTACGTCGGCGGCGTCCTTGGCCGCGTCGGCGGCGGTGTCCACCGAGATTCCGATGTCGGCGGCGTGCAGCGCCAATGCGTCGTTGACGCCGTCGCCGAGGAACGCGACGTCGGTGCCGCTGCGGCGTTGGACCCGTACCAGCCGGGCCTTGTCCTCGGGGCTGACACGTGCGAACACCGTCGTAGAGGCGATGATCGCCGGCAGGTCGTCGTCATCGATCGTTGCCAACTCGGCACCGGTGAGTACGCCGGTGACGGGTAGACCGACGTCCTCGCACACCTTCCGGGCCACCGTTGGATGGTCGCCGGTCAGGACTTTCACGCCGACCCCCAGCGCGTGCAGCCGGCCGAGTGCCTGCCTGGCGTCGGTCTTGGGTGGATCCGAGAACACGAACAGTCCGGTGAGGACCAGGTCCCGCTCGTCTGTGTCGGCGAGTACGCGCAGCTCGGGTGCGGTGCGCGCGGCCACCGCGATGACCCTGGAGCCGGCGACCAACCGGTCGTCCAACGCCGTACGGATCTCGTCCGGCACCTCGGCGCAGCGCGAGATGATGTCCTCCGGAGCACCTTTGACCACCACGATCCGGCCGTCGGGACCGTCCAGCAGCGCGCTGGTAGTGCGACGTTGATGGTCGAACGGCACCAGGTCAACCTGCCGGTAGTCGCCAGTCGGTTGGTCGTGGGCCTGAGCGGCCCGCCACAGCGCCTGGTCGAGGGAGTTCCCGCCGACCGCCGCACCGTCGGCCGGAACGGCCTCGTTGGCCAACAGGCCGTAGAGCAACGTCCGGGGGGTGCCGATGACCTCCCGCAGGTCGATGCGTCCCTGAGTGAGGGTGCCGGTCTTGTCGGTGAACAACATCTGGACGTTACCCAGGTCCTCGACGCACACCAGCCGCTTGACCAGGACCCGTTTGGTGGCGAGCCGGCGGGTGCCGATGGCCAGGCTGGTGGTCACGATGGCCGGCAACAGCTGCGGCGTGATCCCGACGGCTATCGCCAGACTGAACAGGATGGCGTCGATCACCGGCCGGTGCAGCACCAGGTTGATCACGAAGATCACCGCGGTGAGTACGCCGGCGACCCACGCGAGCATCATCGAGAACCGGGCCAGGCCGGTCTGGAACTCCGTCGGAGGGTGGCGTCGTCCCAAGCCGACGGCGATGCCGCCGAACACGGTACGTGCGCCGGTCGCGACCACCACACCCGTCCCGGAGCCTGACCGGACCACGGTTCCCATCAGCGCGCACGAGGACCGCTCGGCCAGCTCCGTATCCGGTGGCACCGGCTCGGGGGATTTGTCCACCGGCACCGACTCTCCGGACAAGGCGGCTTCGTCGCAGGCCAGCTCGGTCGTCTCCAGCAGCCGCAGATCGGCCGGCACCACCGCACCCAGCTCGACGCGTACGACGTCGCCTGGCACCAGCTCGGTCACGTCCACCTGACCGGCCCGGCCGGACCGGATCACGACGGCAGTGTGCCGGATCCGGTCGTGCAACGCGGCGCCGGCCCGTTCCGATCGGTACTCGTTGACGAAGCCCAAGCCGACGCTGACCGCCAGGATCACGCCGATCACGACAGCGTCGGTGCGCTGTCCGACGAAAAACGACACCACGACGGCCACCAACAACAAGCCCAGAAGTGCCGACCGGAACTGGCGGCCCAACACGCGCATCGCCGACACTCGGTGCGTACGCACGGCGTTGGCGCCGTACCAGGCTCGCCGCCGCGCCACCTCCGTGTCATCGAGGCCATCAGCGGACGAGCCGAGCTCCGCGAGGACCGCGGCGGACGGCATCGCTGCCGCCTGCTCGGCCGGCAACCAGCCGGCGGTCAAACCGTCACCGGGACGGCCGGCAACCACCGTGCTCACCGGCACCGCCAGAGTTCGCACACCATGCTCGTACCGTCACGCACCGGCGACAGCGGCGCCACCGACCAATGGCCGGCGTGGTCAGGGACTCCGGTCCCTGACCACGCCAAGTGAGTGGCCTCCCGCCGTCGTGTCTGGCCAGGCGAAATGTTCAAGCTGGCCAAGGCATCGGCCATCAACGCCTGAGCGCTGGCGAGCAACCGACTCAGGACCGTACGGATCGTCGCCGACCCCAGCGGTACGTGGCTCACCGGATTTGTGAGCTGACTGACGAGATCCGAGATCTGAAGCCGGATCACCGACCTGGTTGCCGCGCATACTCCGGCATAGCTCCACCGGATCACGCTCTCCGCCGACGAAGTCTGGGTCGCGGTCGGTGATCGTCCTTTACGCGTGTGGCGGAGGCTGGATTTAGATTTCGCTGCGAACAGTATTGGTCTCGTTTGTGCCGTCCGACCAGTCGAACAGTCCGTACAGGCCGGAGCGTGTCAACTCCGCGACCAGCTCGGACGAGGCGCCGGCGAGTTGAAGTCGCACGCCGTGTCGTTCGGCGTGCCGTCGCATCATCAGGATGAGCGTTCGCGCGGTGCGGTCCTCATGCGAGCAGTCACCGAGGTCGAGGACGATCGTCCTGCGGCGGTAAGCCAACGCGGCCTCCATCGCCGAACGGGCCGGCGCGGCCGCCGCGGTGCCGAGGCGGCCGTGCATCCGTACGACCGGTGTTCCGGCCAGCGTCCACAGTCGGACCAGGACGGCGTTGTCGGTGCTCGTCCAGGTCCGCGACCGCCGAGCGGGAGACAGGAGGTCCGGCATGGTTCGCACACTATGACGATGGCGATGGGAAAACTCGGGCCGAAGGTCCTTTATGGACCGGGCCGGTTGGCTGTTCCGGTCCATAAAGGACGGCCAGCTCCGGTGGTAGGGGGAGGGTAATTCGGCGCGTCCGGCGCTATCTTGGCTGTCGTGAGCAAGCGCGGCCGGCCGGCGCACCCCGACGTGTTGACGCCGGCGGAGTGGCGGACGGTCGACGCCGTACGGCACGGCCTGACCAACCGGCAGATCGCGGTCCGCCGCGGCATCAGCCTGGACGCGGTGAAGTTCCACGTCGCGAACGCAGTTCGCAAGCTCGGCGTGGCGGACCGCGCGGCGCTGCGTGCGTGGCGCGGCGTTCCGGCCGGCAGTGCGTTGCGAAAGCCTGGAGGAGGAACGGCGATGATCGGCGAGTTGGGTCAGATTTCCCGTACGGTCACAGACATCCCGCGTGCGGTCAAGTGGTACGGCGAGGTGCTTGGCCTGCCGCATCTGTTCACCTTCGGCGATCTGGCATTCTTCGACTGTGCCGGCACGCGGCTTTTCCTCAGCCAGGCCGAGGAACCAAAAGGCGAGCAGTCGGTGCTCTACTTCCGGGTCGGCGACATCCGGGCCGCGTACGACGAGCTGCGTGAGCGCGGCATCGAGTTCACCCACGCTCCGCACATGATTTTCCGGCACGATTCCGGATTGGAGGAGTGGATGGCGTTTTTCGCCGATCCGGACGGCCATCCACTGGCGATCATGTCGCAGGTCGAGTGATGTCGGCGCGTACGATCTCGCCAGGTTCGGCGCCGGTGAATGACGGTCGGCGCGACGATCGTCCGGTCTGGCGTGTGCGGTCAATCGACCTAGCCGCGAGGAGTCAGGAGCGGCGGTGGTCCGTTGGCCCGGCTAATGCGTGTCGCGACCGGAATCGCCGAAACAGCGCGACGATGATCAACGTGGTGACGAAAACCGCCGCATAGGCTGGAGCCGACCACAGCTGCGTGCTCGTCAACAGCGCCGACACTACGCCAAAGACGCTGTCCGGTGGCGACGCCGAAAACAGCAAGACGGCAACGACCAGAATGCCGACAACTACCACCAGGAATACCAGCCCGGTGACCCCGGCGGCGACGAGTGCGAATGTCGTAGCCGCAATGGGATTTCTGCTCTCGCGTTCGATCGCGGCGGCTGTTGATGCCAGCGGCACCCAGTCTGGCCCTCGGTTGGACTGCCACTGCCGGCGTAGTTGGTGCACCCTGTCCCACCGGACTCGTCGGAACGCCGCTGTCATGCGCGGGAGGACGTACGACTGGCCCTGCGCATCATATACACGCACGACGACCTCGGCCATATTCAGCGGGAAAGGCCACCGAGCGTCCGGGACGACCTCGATTGCCTGTACGTCACGCCAGCCGAGCATGTGCACACGGAAGGGGCTCCGGATCACCAAATGATCCGCCGTCACCACCACTGCACATGCCTTCCCGTACGCGAAAAGTGTACCGAACGCGACAATGCCGCCGAGGCCGGCGACGGCGACAATGACCAGCTTGCCTGGTAGTGATGCCGCGGAAAACGCGAGGATCATCGGCAATGGCACAGTGCCGCACGTACAAACGGCCAGGAGACGAGCGTACGCCGGACGTTGATACCAGTACGCGGCCATTTCCGACGTGTCCCCTCTCCTATTTTTCACCTTTTAGCCCCCGCCAACGATAATCCCGTCGCGCCGGGACCGGTCCCCGTGTCGAGCGGGATCCAGCGGTGCGGCGCGCCGTCCTGGAGACACGCCACTGGCGGATCAGCCGGCGGACCGTTGAGTCGTCGCCGTGATCCGAGCCGACGTCTCCGCTCCGCGCGGTCGGCGTCACATCGCTTTGGCCTGCCGCCGACAATCGCTGAGGACGTTGAAGTGTACGTCGAACTCGTCCCACGCCGCGCCTTCTCCTCGATAGGCGCGCAGGCCTGGCAGGACGATCGGTCGGCCGGTGGCACGGTGGACGACGGCGTGCTTGCGGAGGCCGCCATTGACCTGGCTCTCACGAACGGTGATGTCGGTGATCTGGTCCCATGGCAGGAAGCGATGCAGGTACGTACGGTCACTGGAGGACAGGTCTTCCCGTTTTACCTGCCATAGACTTCTTTTTGGTCTTCGACGCGTTGTGCGTTGTCGGCGTGAATGGCTCCTTCGAATGCCACCCGGTCGAGCGGATACTCGTTGATGAAAATCATGAACTTCGACAGCCGATACGCGTCGACGACCGCGTCGTTGAGCTCCATGAGCATCGTACGCCTGACTTCGATCCGGACCTCGTCCGGGAACGGATGGGCCCGGTGAAGCGCGTCGTAGATTCGCTTGACCAGGCTGGTTTTCCGTCGACGCCGAGGCCTTCGAGCCCGTCGAGGTAAGTGACAGGCATTTGGATCCTTCCGGAATATGCTGGTTGTCGATCAGGCGGAGTCCCGTTGCCGGGCTTGACCGGGGTTCACTTCGCGAGTGCCGACGGCAGGCCGAAAGACGCAAGCACGCCGGCGTCGAAACGGGTGATGGCCGAGATCCGGTCGCCGCTCAGGGTGAGGACGACCAGGCCGATTCCGTGACGTAAGCCGGTCGGGGTGTGCACATAGGTTCCGAGCGCTGGTTGGCCGTTGGCCCGCGTCGGCACGAAGTCGTATGTCCAGCCCGGCCGAAGGACGGTGGTGTAGAAGCGGGTGACGTCCTTGCGACCGTGGTATTCGAGCGGGATCGGCGGCATGGAGACGACGGCGTCGTCTGTCAGCAAGGCGAGCAAGCCGTCGATGTCACCGGACGCGTACGCCTTGGTGAACCTCGTGACGAGCGCCTGCTCGGTCGGTGAGCCCGGCGCGGGAGGCGGTTCGTGATCGGCGTCAGGCGCCAGGCGGCGGTGCAGCCCGGCACGAGCACGTTTGAGAGCGCTGGTGACCGATTCGACCGTCGTGTCGAGCATGGCGGCGACTTCTTTGGCGGGATAGCCGAGCACGTCACGCAGGATGAGTACGGCCAGTTGGCGGGTCGGCAGGACCTGCAGCGCGGCCACGAAGGCCAGCGAGATGGCCTCGGTCTGCTCGTACCGAGCCGCCGGGCCTGGCGGCGAGCCGACCGCGCCGTCAAGGAGTGCGTCGGGAAAGGGTTCGAGCCAGGCGACCTCGCCGAGCCGGCTCGGCGAAGGCGGCTCGATCTCGGTGAGGTCCCACGGTTCAGCCGGACGACGGCTCGCCGAGCGGAGCGTGTCCAGGCACCGGTTGGTGGCGATCCGGTAGAGCCAGGTGCGGATCGAGGCACGTTCCTGGAACCTCGCGATTGCCTGCCAGGCGGACAGAAACGTGTCCTGGAGTGCGTCCTCCGCGTCCTGGAAGGAGCCGAGCATCCGATAGCAGTGCACGTGTAGTTCCCGCCGGTATGGCTCGGTCAGCTGCCGGAACGCGTCGCCGTCCCCCGCGCGCGCCTGGGTGATCAGGTCCGTGTGGGCCGTCCTCACTCGCCTTACCCCTCTCCCGCCGTGTGCGTACGAAGTATGGACGCCGGCCAAGGCACGGACTTGGCGCTCCGCCGAGGCCCAGTTTCGCGGCCGCTTCGCGTCTGTCCGAACGGCGGCTCGGACAGCCTGGGCCGCATTCCTAGGAGGACGCATGTCAATCGCGGACAAAACCGTTCTGGTGACCGGTGCCAACCGCGGCATCGGACGGGCTCTGGTCGAAGAAGCGCTGGCCAGAGGCGCAAAGCAGGTATACGCCGGCACGCGGCGGTCGCTGACCCACCCCGGCGAGCGCGTCACGGCGCTGCGCTTGGACGTGACCAGCACGGAGCAGATCCAGGCTGCCGCCAGGCACGTCCCGTCGCTGGACATCCTGGTCAACAACGCCGGCCTGGCGGTCTACGGTGACCTGACCGACCGCGCCGGGCTCGAACGTCAGCTCGCCGTCAACCTGTTCGGCACGTACGCCGTGACACAGGCTTTCCTGCCGTTGCTGATGAATTCCGGGGGAGCGATCGTCAACATCCTCTCGCTCGCGGCCGTCGCGTCGGTGCCGCTCATGCCGACGTACTCGATCTCGAAGGCGGCCGCGCTGTCCCTCTCGCAGTCAGCCCGCGCACTGTTGGCCGGCCGAGGCGTACGAGTCCACGCCGTCCTTGGCGGACCGGTCGACACCGACATGACCAAAGGCCTCGAACTATCCAAGGCGGCTCCCGATTCCGTCGCGCGGGCCATTCTCGACGGAGTGGAGAAAGGTGAGGAGGACATCTTCCCCGACCCGCTGGCGGCGTCCGTCGCCGAGGGTTGGTACGACGGAGTTTCCAAGGCACTCGAACGCCAGAACGCCGCGCTCTTCGTGGAAGGCTCGTAAGCCCGGGTCCTCACGGAGCTGACAGCCCGATTCGATACGTGCACCCGCGAGTGCACGTATCGATGCCTTCGAGTCCGCAGTAGTGACGTGGTTACCGAGGGAATGGCATGCCTCTGCTCTGCATTGGCGCATTCTCTCCTTCGTCGCCGACGGGCTGACCAACCGACAGATCGCCGAGACGATGGTCATCGCGGAGAAACCGTGAAGAACTACGCCTCCAACATGCCTGCCAACGCTGCGAATGTCCCGGTCGTGCCGGGACTTTCGGCTCTGCGGAGCCGAATCCGCTGCTCCTAGCGTCGACAGCATGAGAGACATCGAGCGGATGCGGCCACGCTCGCAACAGGACGAGCAACCGCCTCTCAGCCTGATTTCCCGCGGCGCGGTGACCTTCAACGTCGAGGTCGCTCTTCGACGGCTCGGCTGGAGCGAACACGCCGATCTGCTCCTCGAGCAGTCGATGCCGACCCTGCTCGCGCGGATCGGCCGCGCGGAGCGGCGATGCGCCGGCGATTCCGACACGCCACCGGAGGCCACGCCATGAAAAACACCTGCCGAGTGGCCGTACGCGCCATACCCGCCGTTGGCGAGAACAGCGCACGCCTGCTTCCCACCACCGCGGCTTTTCCTTACCGTGACTGGCGAGCGGCCACGCAGGCTGAGCGGGACACCATCGCCGGCCGGCCCGAGCCGTGGCGGGTTTCGTTCCCTGGCATCGAGGTCACCGAGCAGCTGGTGGAGGAATTCGCCGTTCCGGCGCTGCTCGAAGCTTCCCGTACCGCGCGACTGCTGGTGTCTGGCAGCCGTGGACGCGGCGGTCTGGCCGGTCCCGTCCCTGGCTCGGTCAGCCACACCCGCAAGCGGGAAGCGAGCTGCTCGGCCGCCGTCGTCCCGACCCACCTGAGAAGGCACCGGTGACGGCGACGCGGCCGGCCAGCGCGGAACGGGCCGTGCCGACCGAGGGCAACGTCATCGAAATACAGGGGCTGCGCAAGACATTCGGCCGGGTCCAGGCGCTCGGCGGGCTCGACCTGCGTGTCCGGCGCGGCGAGGTGCACGGATTCCTTGGCCCGAACGGTGCTGGCAAGACCACCACATTGCGAATCCTGCTGGGACTGTTGCGCGCGGACGGCGGTACGGTCCGGCTGTTGGACGGGGATCCCTGGCGGGACGCGGTCCGGCTGCACCGCCGGGTCGGGTACGTCCCCGGCGATGTCGCGTTGTGGCCAAATCTGACCGGCGGCGAGACGATCGATCTGCTCGGCCGGCTGCGCGGCGGGTTCGACCGGCGCCGCCGGGCCGACCTGTTGGACCGGTTCGAGCTCGATCCGCGGACGAAGTGCCGCGCCTATTCCAAGGGAAACCGGCAGAAGGTCGCGCTGATCGCCGCACTGGCCGCGGACGCCGAGCTGCTGCTACTCGACGAGCCGACGGCCGGCCTGGATCCACTCATGGAAGACCTGTTCCGGGGCTGCATCGACGAAGAGCGCCGCCGCGGGCGTACGGTCCTGCTGTCCAGCCATATCCTGGCCGAGGTCGAGGCGCTCTGCGACCGGGTCAGCATCATCCGCAACGGCCGTACCGTCGACACCGGCACGTTGGCCGAGCTGCGGCACCTGACCCGGACATCGGTGTCCGTGGACCTGGCGGATCCAACCACCGATCCGGCAAGGTGGCCCGGCGTCCACAACGTACGCCGCGACGGTAGCCGGATTCGTTGCCAGGTCGATCACACCGAGCTGTCAGCGGTGCTGGGCCGGCTTGCCGCGGCCGGCATTCGTGACCTGACCAGCCAGCCACCGACCCTGGAAGAGCTGTTCCTGCGGCACTACCAGGCCGGCCCGTCATGACCGCCGGGTCGTTCGCCGGCACGGGACAGCTGGTACGCCTCGCCTTGCGGCGCGACCGTGTCCTGCTGCCGGTCTGGATACTGCTCTATGCAGGCATGGCGGCATTGTCCGCGGCCGGCACCGTCGGGCTGTTGCCGACCGTGGCGTCGCGCGTCCAGGCAGCCGCCGCGATCAACGACATTCCGTATTTCGTGGCACTGTACGGCCCCGTCTACGATCCGTCCTCGCTCGGCGCGCTCGCCTTGACGAAGGCAGGTGCCGCCGGTGGCGCGCTGGTTGGTGTGCTGGCGGCGTTCCTGGTCGTCCGGCACACCCGAGGTGAGGAGGAGGCCGGCCGGTCCGAGTTGCTCGGCGGTGGCGCGGTGGGTCGTTACGCCGCTCTCGCAGCTGCCGCCGCGGTCAGCGTCGGTGGTTGCCTTTTGCTGGGGGTGCTGACCTGCCTGGGTCTGGTCGCGGTCGGGCTGCCGGTCGCCGGCTCGGTCGCGTTCGGCCTCGGCTGGGCCGGCATCGGCGTCGCCTTCGCCGGGATCGCCGCGATCACCGCACAGCTGTCCGCCAGCGCGGCTACGGCACGTGGCTTGGCGCTGTCCGTACTAGCCGTCACCTACGTGCTGCGCGCCTTGGGTGACACGGCGCGTGAGGGTAGTTGGGTGGCCGCGTTGCGGTGGCTGTCGCCGATCGGCTGGGCCCAGCAGGTCCGTCCGTACGCCGGCGAGCGCTGGTGGCCGCTCCTGCTCCCGGCGGGTTGCGCCGTCCTCGCGGCCGCCGTCGCGTACGCGCTGGCCTCGCGGCGGGATCTGGGGACTGGGATCGTGACCGCACGGCCGGGCCGGGCCACCGCCTCGGCGGCGTTGCGCGGTCCATTCACCCTTGCCTGGCGCCTGCAGCGCACCGCGTTTCTGTGGTGGCTGGCGGCATTCGCCGCGATCGGAGCGATCTACGGCGTCTTCACCAGCTCCATCGGCAGCATGCTCGACACGCCGCAAGCGAAGGCGGTGTTCACCACCCTCGGCGGACAGAAGGCGATGACTGACGCGTTCCTGGCGGTCGCCTTCGGGTTCTGTGGGATCGCGGCCGCGGCGTACGGTGTACAAGCGGCGCTGCGGCCGCGTACCGAGGAATCGACAATGCGTGCGGAGTTGCCGCTGGCCGCGCCGGTCAGCCGGACGCGCTGGGTCGCCGGTCATCTGGCGTTCGCGGTGGGTGGCCCGGTCGCGCTGCTGGCAGCCGCCGGCCTGGCGGCCGGTGTCGCCGCCGCCGCGCGGGACGCCGATGCCGAGCGGATCTGGCCGATGGTCGGCGCGGCGGTCGTCCAGCTGCCCGCGGTGTGGTTCGTGGTCGGGGTCGCCGTCCTCGTCGTCGGAGCCGTGCCGCGTTGGATCGCGGCAAGCTGGGTAGCTCTGGTCGGGTTCGTGCTGCTCAGCGAGATCGGCCCGTTGCTGCGGCTCGACCAGTGGCTGCTTGACC
Organism: Fodinicola acaciae; assembly: GCF_010993745.1. Taxonomy (NCBI): domain Bacteria; kingdom Bacillati; phylum Actinomycetota; class Actinomycetes; order Mycobacteriales; genus Fodinicola; species Fodinicola acaciae. The sequence goes on along the minus strand of NZ_WOTN01000001.1, from coordinate 2,986,553 downwards.
TGTCGCCGTTCACCCACATCCCCCGGCTTCCCGGTGCGGATCTGACGATTGCGCCGCTGGTGTGGCTGACGGTTTTGGCCGCCGTCCTGCTGACCGCCGGGCTGGCAGCGCTTCGCCGGCGCGAGATCCGGTAAGTCCGATGACCACCGCCGGACCGCAGGCCCACCCGGCACCGACCCGAGTACGCACGCCGTGATCATCCTGCTGGCGGTCGGCATGGCGCACACCGACGGATACGGCTCGAGCCAGTCCTCAAGGTTCGCGCGCGAGGGAAACAATGGCCGCGCGATCGGGCCACGAGCCGCCTGGCGTCGTGCTCGGCGTGATTCCGCGAGTCTTCGGCGTCGAGGCGCACTCTCCAGTGCATGTCCGGCGAGGGCCGCACAGCGACATTTGCCGGTGACCGTTACAGCCTGACGAGGGTCTTGCCGAGATTCTCGCCGCGGTGACATGTGATCTGCTCATCCGTTATTCCGTACGGCTGCCCGTGTTCGGGTGGTGGGTGGTCAACCGTGGCAATCGGTCCGGTGTCACCCCGTCTTGCATGGAGATCCAATGATGTCGGCCAGCCTCGATGTCCAGCCGGACACCGATCCGCTTCTTGCGGAGGTCAACGACGCGCAGCGTGCACTGCTGGAGATCGTCGCTGACACCGCACATCGAAGCGCGGATGTGAAAGTCAGTCCATGCAGGTGTTGCGGATGGACTCCACCTCGATGGGTACGCCGGCCGTTGTCGTCCGGTCGGACTTGTAGAGCGGCGTTGTGCCCGACCACCAACACGACCATGACGCGCCGACTGGGGCGGATCGTCGTCAACAGAGGCGTCGTCGCCGCGATTTCTCTTTGCTTTGTGGGAAGTCTCGGGGCGATGTGATCGTCGCCCCGCATCAGACCGCCGTGCCGGTCAGCGGGGTAGGAACGTGCTGACGCTGCACGCAAATCGGTTCCGGATCGCCGCGGCCCAGTTCGCCGTAGATGCCTGGCGGAGTGCGGCGTGGCGGCGTGCTTCCTTCGCCGGGCGGCTGGGCGGTCATGGTTTGTTTGGGCACACCTGATCCGCCGCGACCTCACCCGAGACGCTTTTCTGCTTGTGAGCCGCTCCGGGTTTGATGGAGACATCAAACCCGGAGCCGGCTCACACCGATCAGCAGAGTCGGACTTGCCAGTCGGGGTCTGCCACGTAGGAAGCGTAATAGCCATATCCGCCGCCCACGACGGGCTGGCACGTTCCAGTGGATTTTCCTGCACTGGGCAGAAAAACCTCGAAGTTGTAAGTCGTCACGCACTGGTTGCGGACCACGTAGACCAGGTCGCCGCCACCCTGCGGTGGGGGCAGATAAGCGTGTCGTACGCCGCAAAAACCTGGATCCGCCGCTGCTGGGGCAGTAGTTGCCAGCAGCGATCCCAAAACGAGTGCGGTGGCCGCCACGACGGCGGCTGTTCTTTTCTTGTTCACGCCAGCTCCCTGGTCAACAGATGATGATCAGCCAGTTGGGATCGGGAATTCTCATGAAGAACGCCGTGTCGCCGTAGGCGGGAACCCACGCACAACTGCTTTCGAAGCCGTCTGAAGGTGTGCGTATCCGCATGTTCATTCCGTAGCCGCAACGGTTGCGGACCTGATAGGCGAAACTATCCGCGGCCCCGCCGACCATCGTCGGACCGCCGGAGCGTACGCCACAGAATCCCGGATCCGCCTCCGCTGGACCGGCTGAGGAGAGGGTCATGGCCATCGCGGCCAGTAGGCCGGCCGCGGTCGCTGCCGCGGCCCGACCCCATCGTGCCGACATTCGCATCGCGCCCCTTTCGGTGATGCCACATGTACCAGCTGGTACACGCGATGTTAGGGCGCGGTGCTGTCGGTCTGCTGTCATCTCGCTGTCAGGGCAGCCGACAAACGTCGATCAGCACAGTGCGCCGCCGCGGTAGTCGATCGGCTGGTGTGCCGGCGGTGGCCGTTTTCACCGCCGCCGGGAAAAATTTGCGAGACCGGTTGGATCTCGCCTGCGAGACGTTTTGGCGACGATCCGCCACAGGTGAAGAACCCGTTGATCTGCCCGCGTACCCCCTCCCACCACAATCGTCTCGGCGGTCCCCCAGCCCTACCGTTCTTCGCGATAGGAGTCAGCACTTGAATCTCATTAATTGAAAGGATGCAACCCTGTCGAACTCACTTGTCAGATTGGCGGCGACGCTCGCACCTGTCGGAGACCGCGCAGCGGTATGACCAGGGGGAGGTATCCGAACGCGACCTGCCAGGCGAAGAAGCAACGGTACCTCAGCCGCAACATGCCGGCCCGGCGTGACCCGATTCCGCCGCTTCCCAACATCTATGAAGAACTGTGGATCTTCGACGACGACTTCTTCCACGCGGGCGGCAATTCGCGCACCGCACTCCGGTTGGTCGCCAGGCTCAAACCGCATGGCACCCACCTAGGGATCAAGGACCCCTAGGGCCGATCGATATTTTCGAACGCCGTACGCTCCGCCGCATAGCCGGCCACGGCCGGAGTGTGGACGGGTTCGTTAGCTAGGGGGACACCGGCGGCGAGACGGCCGAGCATGGCATCCAGTTCGTCGAGGTAGTGCTCAGCGTGTCCGGCGTCCGTACGCGCCCGGGCGGCGTGCCGGGCGGCCATCAGGATCGCGCTGAACAGCAGCACCTCGGGGTCGTCGGGCTCCCGGGCCGTCGCGGCCCCGATCATCCTGGTGTACTGTTCGATGCCCCACGCGTCGCGCTCGCGAAGGATCGTGGCGACGGCGGGTACCGTCAGGGCCAGCTCCACGCGGGCTTCCTCGATGCCGCGCGCCTCGTCGTCGAGGGAGGCGAAGGAGTCCCGCAGCACGCCGCGCACGGCCTCGAGTAACGGAGTCCCCTCGGGCACGGCGGCCATCATGCGGCACATCACCGGGTCCAGGTTGTCGAAGAGGAGCACGTCCTCCTTGGTGCCGAAATACCGGAAGAAGGTGCTGCGACTGACCTCGGCGGCCGCCGCGATGTCGTCCACCGTCGTCTCGGCGTACCCCTGATCACGGAACAGTCGCAGTGCATGACGCTGTAGCGCGGCGCGTGTGCGTTGCTTCTTCCGCTCCCGCAGGCTCATGACGTCGATTGTGACACGCCAAATCTTTTGACACTAAGTTCCAATTAAGATGTAGTGTCAATTCCAGCGGCGGACACCAAGCGGCGATCGAGTTGGCGCGAACGCCGGACACGGGTGCTGGTTGGTCGACGGGACCGTCGTCTCGCGAGAACGCTCACCTGGGTACGTCGACCGTGGATTCGGAAAGGGACGACATGGACGTGATCATCGCGGGCGCGGGGCCGACGGGCCTGACGCTCGCCGGCGAACTCGCGCTGGCCGGCGTGGACGTACTGCTGACCGACCAGATCGCCGATCGCCGGACGAACGAGGAACGGGCCGGCGGAATGCATCCCCGCACCCTGGAAGTGCTGGATCAGCGTGGACTGGCCGACCAGTTCATCGCGCACGGCCGTCCGACGCAGTTCGGCCACTTCTCCGGGCTGTGGCTGGATTTCAGTGAATTCCCGACCCGTTTCCCGTACGGGCTCATGTTGTGGCAGCACCAGGTGGAGCTGCTCCTTGAAAAGCGCGCGGCCGACCTCGGTGTCCGGGTCCACTGGTCCTCTCCCGTGACCGACCTAAGCCAGGACGACGACGGCATCGAGGCCGTCGTTGGTGGCGAGCGGGTCCGAGCGAAGTATCTCGTGGGCTGTGACGGTGGCCGGAGCACGGTCCGCCGGCTCGCCGGGATCGATTTCCCCGGCACCGACGCGACCTTGACCGCGATGCTGGGCGACGTCCAACTGCTCAATCCACCGGACAGGATGTTGCTGTTCGAACGTGGCCGGCACGGCGACTTCTCCGTGATCAGGAACGACAATGGCTGGTATCGGGCGGTGACCGGGGAATACGACGACGTCGTCACCAACCGGGATGCGCCCATGACGTTCGAAGTCCTGCGTGAGTCGATGCTCAAGATCGCCGGGACGGACTTCGGCATGCACAGTCCCCGCTGGGTGTCTCGCTTCAACGACACCGCGCGGCTCGCGAGCCAATATCGCAACGGGCGTGTGCTCCTTGCCGGCGACGCGGCACACATCCATTTCCCGGCCGGCGGCCAGGGAATGAACACCGGCATGCAGGACGCCGTCAACCTCGGCTGGAAACTTGCCGCGGTGCTGCACGGCCATGCGTCCGACCAACTGCTGAACACCTATGAGACAGAACGACGTCTGGTCGCCGAACGCGTATTGCACAACACCCGCGCACAGACCGCGCTGCTTCGCCCGGGCCCGCACGTGGACGCGTTGCGGGAGATCATGGCGGAGCTGATCAAACAGCCCGATGTCAACGAATCGCTGGGCGCCATGATTTCCGGCCTGGACATCCACTACCCCTCGGGTGACGGTCATCCGCTGATCGGTCGCCGAGTCCCCGACCTGGACGTACGGACCAAAACAGGCCGCACCCACGTGTACGAGCTGCTCCATTCCGGCGACCCCGTCCTGCTTGATCTAGGCGCGAACGTGTCGGTGCCCGGTGACTGGGTGAAGGTCGTCAAAGCCCAGTGCGACGCCCGTGATTGGGAAATTCCCGTCCTGGGCTCGGTACCGGCGGTGGGCGCACTGCTGATCAGACCGGACGGGTACGTGGCCTGGACCGACGATTCCGGGCATCAACCGGCGTTGTCCCCATGGGCGGCGGTGTAGTCACGGCAACTGACGGACTTCCCTGAAGTTTTCGTTTTCGCGCATGGAAATTTAATTGAACGTGTCGATGGCCCGCCGTTCGCGGGTTGGTCGCAACAGCCAGATCGCGGCGACGGCGGTGACGACGCTAAGGCAGGCAGCCAGGAGAAAACTGGCACCGTAGCCGTTGGTCAGCGACTCAATGTCGTGAGCGCCCATGTCGTGAGCACTGTCACCGCCGTTGGAAACGGACGCGGCGATGGTGCTGGTAACCGCGAGCCCGAGAGCGCCGCCGATCTGCTGGGTGGTGGTGAGTACGCCGGAGGCGAGACCGGCCTGACCGGGCGAGGTGCCCGACATGGCCGTGATGGTCAGACCGACCAGCGCGCAGCCCATGCCGACGCCGCACAGAATCGACGGGCCGAGTACGTCCAGGAGATAGCCGCCCTCTGGTCGTAAACGGCTGAACCACAGCAGACCGCAACCGAGGACACCAAGACCGGCGACCGTCACGTACTTCAGGTCGACGCGGTTGCCGATCCGTCCCGCCAGTTGCGAGGCCACGGTGATGCCGACGGTGAGCGGCAGGTATGCCAGACCAGTGAGGACCGCACTCAGGCGAAGCACCTCCTGCAAATAAAGGGAAATGAAATAGAACATCGCCAGCAGTGTCATGCTGAGCATGAAATTAAGAGCATTCGCCGCGCTCACCGATCGAATACCGAAAATCGAGAACGGCACGAGTGGATGCCGGCTCCGCGCTTCGACGACGATGAACGCCACCCCCAGGACGATCGCGACGCCGACGCGTACGAAGAAGTCCGATGAAGCCCAGCCCAGCCGCGGTATGTCGACAAGTGCCCAGACAAGGACGCCGAGGCAGCCGGTGACCAGCACCGCGCCGACGACATCGATGCGATCACGGCCGGTTGTGGCGACAGCCGGGAGCACGATCGGCGCCAGGGCGATGACGGCGACCCCAACCGGGACGTTGATGAACAGCACCCAACGCCAGCCGAGCCCACTGGTGATCACACCGCCCAGCAACACACCGAACGCGCCGCCGGCGCCAACCGCCGCGCCCCACACGCCCATGGCGCGGTCCCGCGCCTTACCTTCGACAAATATGGTGCTCAGCAGCGAAAGAGCCGCTGGTGACGTGATCGCCGCACCCAAACCCTGGGCAGCGCGAGCCCCGAACAACCAGGCCGACGACTGCGCGAAACCTCCCGCCAGGGAGGCCATTGTGAACAGGGCGAGGCCGATGACGAACATCCGTCGCCGGCCCAGAAGATCGGCCAAGCGCCCGCCGAGCAACAGGAAACCGCCGAAGGCCAGAACGTAGGCGTTAACTGTCCACGACAGTTCCTCGTTCGACAGGTGTAGATCCGACCGCATACTCGGCAGCGCGATGTTCACGATGGAACTGTCGACCACCAGCACGAACTGCGCCGCGACCAAGAGCGGAAGCACACCCCAGCCAACAACGCCCGTGCGCGAGCGTACGACCGATGACACATCCATGCTCCAACCTCCCGCCGTACATTGAACGGACAATTTTTGTCCGCTAGAAAGGAGCCTAGTCGGACAAGTTCTGTCCGATCAAGTAGGCTGAGGCAATGGCAGGTCAGGGGGACGCCCGGTCCGAGTCTCGGCCGTTACGCGGCAGGGAAAAACAAGCGCGAGACAACGACCGGCAGATCCTCGTCGCCGCCGCGGAGGTGCTGGCGGTCAACCCAGACGCGCCGATGTCGGAGATCGCGGCACGTGCACGTGTCGGGCAGGGGTCGCTCTATCGGCGTTATCGCGACCGCAACGAGCTTCTCCGCGACCTGTGCGCCACGGGAATGCGGGAGGCGGCCGACCTCGCCAGTTCCGCGCGGGAATCGGTCCGCCAGCTGGGATCGGACGGTTTCGTTCGTTTCATGCACAGTTATCTGGACTCGCCGGCGAGCATGCTTCTCGTGCTCGCGGGGCGAGTCGATCCCGACGACGAACTCATCACACTCGCCGACGACGTGCACGATGCCATCGACAAGGTCATCGCGGAGAGCCGGCGCCATGGCTGCCTGCGGGCCGGGATCACGGCGCTCGACCTCGAGTTGCTGATCACCCAGCTCGCTCGCCGCCCTCTGCTGGGCAACCCCACACGTGACCGCGAACTCGCCCATCGATACCTGGACCTCGCACTACACGGGCTGGTGCAGACCGGCGGGCCAGTTACCGGCGATGCACCCAGCCGCGAGGAAAACCTCACCCAATGGCGGACGCGCGCTCCGATCAGGAAATAGGGCACCGCGCGAAGTTCTGGGCCAGGATCTTGTCCGACCTGCGCGCCGCTGGGTCACCGCCGGCCGTAGGCAGACGTCCACGAGGACCAGAAAGAGCGAGGCCACGCCGATGACGACGAACGCTGGGATGCCAGGTTCCAGGCCAAGGACATGGGCCAGGAACAGAGCGGCGACGGCATACAGCCCTCCGAGCCCGATCTTCGCCTTCATCGAGGTGGTGACATACCAGCGACCGACTGCCAGGACCACAATGACGCCACCGGCGGCGGGTGGGAACGTGTCCGGTCATGCCTGGGAGGACCAGCTTGCTGACGTCCTTGATGGGGTTGTTGGCGTCCAGGATGATGAAGAGCCGCAGTAGACAATCCTGATGACGTAGTGAACTGGAAGAGTGCGGGGTGGGATGCGCTAGTCCCGGTTTACTGTTCGGAAGGGTTTGGTCATAGAAGAAGTCACGGTCGAGCAGATTGGTGAGATAGGAGCGAATTCTGCAAGCCATTCCCCTGCTAATTGGGATACCTCACGTGCGTTCTGCGGGTCTGTGATCTCCCACCACGCGGCCGGGAAGTCGGGCGCTTGGGGGTCTGGAGGGGCGTGGATCTCCTGCCGTATCGCGCCGTCCACGTCGCTAATGGTGCTGGGCCGCACGGTATCCCATCGCGATTGACCTCCATTCCTGCTCGGGTTCGAGCACCAGGCCAGTTCGGAGGAAGAACCGATAGCAGTCCGCGTTGGATCCACGGTTGGACCGCACATGGACGACGGCCGTGTCGCCAGCCTCGGACTGCTTGCGGTAGAGGCGACCTGACTTGCGGTAACCCAGTGGTTTCAGGATCGAAGTCACGACCTCGGAAACGGGGCGTGTCATAACAACTGTGTAAGTCGGAAGTGGACCAAGATCGACTCGCTGGTTGGCTGGTCGGGAGGGACACCGAGTGACTCAGAACACATCGTCTCGTGATCGGGACGAAGCGGCGGCTGCGCGGCCGACGGCGGCGTTCTCCGCTGACACTATCGACGCGCGTAGTGCGTTCTGGTGCTGGGATGTGAGTACGCCTTGTCTGCGAGCAAACGGAAATCGCCGCTTGGAAGCCCGACGGCCCGGCAGGTGGCGGTGTGATCGTCCAGCAGCGGGATCAGCTGCGGGTTGACAGTGGTGTCCGAGCGGGCGCCGGCCGCATGCTGATGAGCTCGCACGGACGTCGAGTCCACCGACAGCAGTTTCTCCACCAGCTCTTCCATCTCCTCGATCGTCGCCGGATCCAGGCCGGTCGCGGCTATCACCGCGGCGAACATCGCATCGTAGGTCCCATCAAATGACCAGCGGTGATGCCGTTTCCACACGGTCTTTCACGGACCGAAATCATCCGGCAAATCCCGCCACGGACAGCCCACCCGATACCGCCAGGCGATCCCCTCCAGCATCAACCGAGAATCCTTACACGGCCGACCCCGTAACCCCTCCCGAAGAGATCACGCCAGCCACGATCCCCCAGAACTCGTCCGAAATCGCACCATCCGCGTCACCACTCAATGATCATCGGACCAGGCGCCAATCTTTGGAGACACGCCCTAGTACTCCAGCCGCACTTCGTGATTTAGGCCTGTAGCGCCTGTTGTCGCTGGTAGTGGGCTTGCTTGGCGGTGGCTTGATGGTGTCGACGCCAGAGTGACCAATGGAGAACTTCGTTGACTGTTTGGCGGATGTGGATGACGAACGCGTTGAAGAGGCGGCGGATCTCGGCAAGTGTTAAGGGAATGACTGGCTTTCCGTTGACGATCGGCGACTGGGGAGCGGTTGCCGCGAGCGCGGTGAGGAATGCGTGCGCGAGCATGACCAGGACTGTCCATCGGTACCAGGAGATCCAGTGCCGGACCTGGTGGGCGTCCAGGCCGGTTTGCCCTTTACTGGTTTGGAAGTTCTCCTCTATTGGCCAACGCTGGCCGGCGACACCGACCAGAGTGGCCAGTTTGACCGGACGTGGTGAATAGCAGTGGTAGTAGGCCAGTTCCCCGGTGCTGATGCTGCGACGCACCAGCAGCCATTGGTGACCATCCTCGGCGGCGATGGGGACTCTGGCCCAGTCGTAGAGGCGCTGCCCTTTGGCGCCATCACCGGCCGAGTAGCGACCCCACCTGGAAGCGTCGAGGCCGGCGATCAGCGCGTCAGCGCGAACTCGCCGGCCATCTCCGGTATCTGCGTCAGTGGTCGGCACCAGATAGGAGCACGGCACGGCGAGCACGTAGCCGATCCGGGCCGCGGACAGGGTCTCACGCAGACCAGGATTTTGCCCGTACACCTCATCCGCTGTCGCCCATTTCGCCAGAACACCGGCATCCAGCGCGGCCAGGATCATCATCCTCGCCAGCTCCGGCTTGGTGGCGAACTCGATGTCCTCGGGAACCCCGGCGACAGCTCGACGGCCCTGGCAGCTGGGATCGTCGTCCATCCAGCTGCGCGGCAGATACAGTTCGCGATCGATGAAAGCGTGCCCACGTTTGGTGACGTAGCTGAGATAAACGGCGATCTGGCAGTTCTCGATCCGTCCCGCGGTGCCGGAGTACTGCCGCTGCACCCCGACTGTCTTATTGCCCTTCTTCAGATCTCCAGTCTCGTCAACGACCAGCACCGCGTCGGCATCAGCCAACCGGTCCACCACATAGGCACGCAGATCATCACGCACGCCATCCTGATCCCACGCCGCGTTGGCCAGCAGCCGTTGCATCCCATCCGGCCCCGTCTCACCTGCATGCTCGGCGATCGTCCAGCAGTTCTTCACGGGCATATCCGACAACAAACCAGCCAGGAACCGTTGGACCCTCAGACGAGGCTCCACCCGAAAGAACCGCGGCCCGATACTCGCGACCAGCTCATCGAACTCCGCCTGCCATCGGACCGGGTCCACCCCGTGTTCTACGCTGTGACCAGCGGCCACCGCAAAATCATTGGTTGTCTTCACAAACACTGCATGATCACGCGGTGGCCGCGCCATCTCACCACGCCACGCCGACGGCCCTCAAACCAAGATCACGAAGTGCGGCTGGAGTACTAGGTGATCCCGTGCGGCAGCCTGCGCGGTGCCGGCGTGGCGTGGCCCGCGGCGCGAAGGTTTTCCGACAGCCTCTCGATGTCCTTCGCGGTCCCCGGCGCGTACGCGTCATCGTTGTCTGGATCGCCGGCTGGCTCGGCGTCGCCGTAGCGGCCGTCATATGTCTTCATGCGCTCGGCGCGTTCTTCGTCGGTCATCTGTCGGCCTTTCCGGGTTCTCACGTGGTAAATGTGAGCGTACGCCTGGTTTGGATCATCGACGTTGTGATGGTCCAGACAGGAACTTCTCAGCCCGTTGAAGGCTCTGGCATCTCTCCGGTCACCAGGTAGACGACCCGGCGGGCGACCGACACGGCTGGTCGGCGAACCGCGTATAGAACCGGTCGAGCTCGGCGGCCATGAGTTGTCAGCCAGTGGGCACTCGACGTGCCGAGCGATGGTGATCGGCCAGAGACTCAAGCGGCCCGGCCGAATCCGCGGGTGCCGATGATGACCAACGCGGCGTGCGTGTACGGGTGGACCAGCTCGGCCCTCAGCTGGAGAGGCACACGAACGGCCGTCCCGATCACGGTCACGGTAGTGGAGCGCGGTCCCGTCGACCCGAGGTCACGAATGGCATGGGCCTCATGGTTTCAACGGGGAAGTGCGTGCCTGCTTTCGCGACCCAGGGGAGGGTGGCAGTACCTGGGAGGTGGTGAAGCTCTTTTTCCTGCCACGACACGGGTAGTGCTCACTCGTGGCGCCGTCGGCTCCGCCGTATCTGATGCGTTTGACCTACCGCTGTTTGCGTCGCGCGATTGGCGCGGTCGTAGGGGAAGGCTCGTCATTTTCCAGTCGAAGACAGAGTGCACTGAGCACGCGATCGGCCGTCTCAAGATCGGCGATCGTGATGTCAGCGCCCAGTTCGTTCGCCCATTTGGCTTGACGGCGGTCGATATTCGCGTACGCCGTTCGACCGGTCGAGGTCAACTGCACGACTGGCGAGCGGCGGTGATCGGCGTTGGGTAAGAGCTCGACAAGTTTCTGCTCGGCAAGGCGCCGTACTGTGGCGTGCACACTTTGCCTGGTCAAGCCCATGCGTCGAGCGATCTGCGCGACGGTAAGGGATCGGCCCGCCAAGGCGATCGCGCCGAGGACCTGCCAACGTGCGGGCGTGAGCGACTCGCGGCGCGCGATCCGATCACCTGCGGCCAGTATCAGCCCATGCGTACGGAACAGCGTCAGGACAAGGCGAGTGGTCGCCTCTCCTGCAGATGTCCGACTCGCATCGTCCACCGAGCCATCCTCGCACTTCGGGAAGCATATCGTCAAGGTCATGACAAATTGTCAGGGCGCTGACTATACTCATCCAGGATCGGGGCCGACTGAAGGAGCGTCATGATCACGTTGGATGGCTTCGATGGCGCGTTGCCGCTGCCCGCGCAACTCGATGCGCTTGACATCGATCAGCTCGGCGGAGCCGTGACCGTTGTCAACGTCTTCGTCGCGCCCGAAGGCAAAAAGGAGGAGGTGGTTGCCGCCTGGACCCTCGATGCCAAGATAATGCAAGCCCAGCAAGGCTACGTACGGGCACAGCTGTATTCTGCTCCCGGAGATAGCCCGGTCCTGGTCAACGTCGCGGTGTGGGAATCCGCGGCCGCGCTCGCGACAGCGATAAACAACATCGAGTTCCGGCAGACGTTGGCCCGCTATCCAGACGGCACGATTTCCCATCCGCAAATGGTGCAGCCGGTCGCGATTCCGGGTGTTTGTGGGACGTAACTCCACACAGGACGGGAAACCTGATGGGCCGACTGCCCACTGAGCCACGGCCACCCGGAGCAGCCGACCGTGACAGTGCAGACATCGGCCGCCCTCGACGGCATAGACGCATAGTGCAGTTGGTGGCACAGGCAGTTTGATCCACCACCAAAACTGCCATCAGCGATCCGCACGAGATCCGTACGATCTTCAATTTTCCGGCGCTCATCACCGACCGGTCGCTGCCCGCCACGCGCGACCACGGCCGCCGCTGGATCGGCGGTTCCGTCGGCCAATGGGTCGAGGAACTGACCGGCAACATGAATGGTCCAGCGCTTGGTAGCTGAGCGACTCTGACCGCACGGGAGGTTACTCGTTACAGCTTCTTGAAATAGCGAGCAACCGGCAGTTGAGTGAATCCGGCTTGTTCGTAGAGTCGGCGGGCAGGAGCGTGTCCGTCGTCGCCGCCGGTCTCCACCATCGCCACCCGCATGCCGCTGTTCTTGATCTGGTCCAGCGCGAAGGACGTCAACAAGCCTCCGACACCGGTGTGCTGGTGGCTGGGGTCGACGGCCAGCATCGAGATCTCGCCTATGCCAGCGTCGTGGTGTTGCGTGACGGCGACGAAGCCGATGACGGACGCATTGGCATCAGCGACCCACACCTGCTGGTCAGCCGAACGACACACATTGATCACAGCTTCCCGTTGACTGACGCGCCAGTCGGGGTGGAGCCGTGTATAGACGCCCGAGGATTCCAGGACCTTTGCCAGCGAAGCGAAGACCGGCGCCCAGGCGCGGAGCGACAGCGCGATCACCGCTTCCTGGTCACCATCGTCGAACGCCCGGATCACGGGTTGCATCCCGCCATGATGGCAGGCGGGGCGTGCCCGCGTGGGCGAGGGGGAGATCGAGGCGGTCCCACCTACCGGCCGTGTCTCTCGGTCCGTGTGCTCATCGCTAGCTCAAACTCCTGGACCGTCCGGCCAGTCTGGGAGGCCGATGATTGCGGGCCAGGGGGCTGTCGTCGTTACGAGGAAGCAACATCAGCGCCGGGATCGGGATCGCGGTGAGCAGAGCTGTCGGCGCGTACGAAATGACCAAACTGATCAGCAACGCGCGCGGGGCGAATGCCGAGCGGGGCGCTCCAGCGGCGACCGTTGTCGCCCGTGAGCGGCGTTGCGTCACGGCCTCGGGGACAGGCAGTTCGGCGTCACGAACTGCCGCCCAGATTTCGTCGTCGACACTTTGTCGCGGGTGAAAGCCTGTTGCTCTTCTCGCCGCGTCACCATACGGCTTCGAGGGGACGATCTAATGAGAAGTCTGCCGCGATCGGTCGTCGTCGCGCTGTCCGTGGCCGCGTTGCTGTTCGTGGTCCAGCAGAAGATCAACATGGCGCGCAGCACCGACGAGCCGACCTGGAGCGACTTCCGAGACGTCGTCAACACCGGCGTTGGTGACCGGCCCGGCATGCCAAACATTCGGTGGCTGCCGGGCGGCAGCTAATCATGAGCTACGAATACTGTGGGGCCGGCAACTGTGCGCCTATCGCGTCACCAGTTCCACCTTCGTCGCCGACGGTTGCACCGGGCTGGAGCAACCCGATTCGGGGGACTGCTGACAACGAGGGCGTGTTGCAGCTCGCCGCGGTCCGGGATGGTGAGAGTTGCCGGCAGCGTCGTCGGACATCCCGTGACCATGGTTTTTGGTAACGAACAACATGTTTTCTCTCGGTCAACCAGTGATTCGATCGAACATCGATGGTGGGATCCGGACACCGGCGACCATCATGACACGTGGGTGACCAGCGCCGCGGCCGCGGATCCAGCGGCACTCCTCGACGGCCAGCAACAACACATTTTCTGGACTGACACCAACGGATCCTTGCGGCACAAATGGTGGCAGCCCAGCAGGGAGCCAGGGAATCCGCGCCGTAGGAGGCGCGGATTCCCTGGACATGCCGCGTTCGTCAGGCCGCGTAGATCCGGAACGAATGGATCTTGTCATTCATGTCCGGTCCGACGTTGGGCACGTCGCCGAAGTACATCTTGCTGGTGCCGCCGTAGTTGTCACTGCTGTACGCCTCGGTGGTGTGGCAGTTGTTCCACACCCTGAAGGAGGAGATCACCTCGTTCCACGGCCAGCCGATGCTGGCGATGCCGTAGCCGGTGCTGTCGCAGGGACCGCCGTCGGCCCGGATCTCGGTGCTGCCGGGGCCGTAGTTCACCTGGTTGTAGAGCGTCATTATCAGCGTCTTGCCGCCGTCCGCGGCGGCCGCCCGCAGCCTGCCGGGGCTGTCGGCGCAGACGTACGACCTGACCCTGGAGGCGGCCTCGCCGGCTTTGATCGGCGCGATGGTGACCGAGCAATACGCGCCATGGCCGGCGGCGTGTGCCGGGGCCGCCATAGCCGCGTTCGCGCTGAGCGCGCAGATCCCCGCGACGGCCGCGCTGAGCAGCCGCCGACCGGTTGGGTTGGCGATCATTCCGATCCTCCGTCCACGACGTAGCGGAAAACGACCTTCACGAAGATCGTGCCGCCGCTGCGCGCGTTGAAGGTGCAGCCGCCGTTCGCCTGTTCGTTGGTGCCAATCGGGTTGCGCGGAAAGGTCCAGTGCCACCGGTAATCGAGTGGGATGTCACCGTGGTGGTCGTGCGCGTCGTGCGTCCCGTTGGCGAACTGGTCGATCGTGCAGGACATGTGGCCGGTGCCCGCTGCCTGCAGCGCACTGCTCATCGTGAACGAGAACGCGACCGGCAGCTCCTGCTGGCCGTTGGCCTGGTAGGAAACCTGCGCGGTGAATCGTCCGTTGTTGTCGGTCAGGTCGACGTTTGTGTTGTCCGGGTAGAAAATCTTGCTGCCGTAGTCGCCGGAAGCCGCCGCGGCCGGTGAAACCAGGCCGATGATCAGCGCCGCCGCCATCGCGAGCACCGACGTCACGCGCAGCAGGCGACCTTTCTTGTCCGTCATATGTTTCTCCTCAAAATGCGAAGGCTGTCGCCCTCGGGGCGGCCGGGTCAGGCCGGTGACCGGGTACGGAAGGAATTGATCTGGTCGTTCATCGCCGGACCGACGTTGGCGACATTGCCGTTGTAGGTCTGGCTGCGACCGCCGTAATTCGTACCGGTGTAGGCGGTGGTGGTATAACAGTCGTTCCACACCTTGAACGAGGAGATGGCGTTGCCCCAGGTGAATCCGAAGGGGCCGGCGCTGACGTCGGAGATGCCGTATCCCTGCCCGTCGCACGGCGCGCTGCCCTGCGCCCGAATGTCCGTGCTGTCGCCGTTGTAGTTGTCGTCCTTGTACCAGGTCATGATGAGGATCCGGGTGTCTTTCGCGGTCGCCGGACTCGCCGAGCATTCGCGTGAAACCACCTTGGAAGTGGACTCGCCGGCGGCGATCGGGGCGAGCACGATGGTGCAATGTTTGGTGGCGGTGGTGCTTGCCGACGCGGTGGCGGGTGAGGCGAGTCCACCGGCGGCAATCAGTGCGACGGTGCCGGCACCGACAAGCGCGATTGCGAAGCGCTTTCGTTGCATTGAGATTCCTTTCCGGAAATGATCCTTTGCCGGAAAGACGCTACCTACTTATGTAGATACGAACCAGGAACATTTGCTGGCAGTTCTTCCTGTTGCCAGTTTTTTCCCGGTGTAAGCCGAACGTTTCGATAGCATATAGCAAATTCAAACGTCAGGAGTTACGCTGCGTGATGACGGGTTGTCGAGGGTGGAACACTGTTCCTGATGTCGCTCCGCTCACGGCCGTCTAATCAGCGGTTCAGCTGCGGAAGGTCACAGCCGGCGACAGACACTGCCTGGCGTGCTGCCGCAGACGTAGAGCCGCGGCGGCGAAACAGGCCCGGCTCGGCCGCGAGCGACCCGGGTTGCCATCAAATGGCAAATGTCTGGACAGCCGCCGGGCGTGACCTATCAGATCGTCGCGTGGATGAATCGCTTTCGGGACACCGGCGCCCTACTGAATCTGGCCAAGACGGCTGGGGCCGCGCTGGATCCGTATTTTGCCGGCGTACCGTCGTCAATCTCGGACATCTGGAACTATCTGTGGGCGTACCGTGCCGACATCGTTTCCGCGAACCGGCGCGACATCGGATACGACAACCAGGCCGGTCGTGCCGCCCTGCGACACATGAAGGCAGGTTCGTCGTTGGACTGGAACCTGGTACGCCAGGTGAGCGGTTCGGTTCTCGATCGTCTGCCAGCCTGGCTGGCTGTGCGGCAGCGCCGATATACCCTGTCCGATCCTGGCTGACGGCGAGGACGACAACTGCGGCGTGTCCGGTGCCGGCGGTCTTTGTAGGTGTTGGTCGGGTAGACCGCAGCCGGCCGCCAAGATCAGCACCGTGGTGGCCACCGCCGACGTTGTCAATGTGCACGTTCTCATTCTGAGACGCTCCTCAACCAATACAGCCATGTCCGGCCGACGAATCGGCCCTTGTTCCGCCGCCCCGAATCGGCGCCTGCCGCGGCAGCGGGGACGACGTCGACTACGTACGCGGGTCTCTCGGTTTTCTCGTTCGCTGCCGTCAGAATGCTGATCGACCGCGCTAGCTTGGCGCTAGCGCGGACTGCGAACCGGCCGGCGCATCAAACGAGTTGGATGGGCAAGAGGATTTCTCCCAAGCCGAGTCAGGGTTGTTATGGTTGAAGTGATCATTTGCCGGCAAAAGGTTGTTCGCTCACTCGGCATGCACGTACGCAGCATTGAGGTGATGGACCTGCCGGACCGGTTCTCGCGGCGGGCACGAAGGACAAGCTCGGCGACCATTCCGCCGGCCATGACCTCAGCAATACACTCCGCTATCAGCTACGCGGCAAATTTTGGGAGAAGGTCGACCAAAGCGAGAACGCCGGTGTTGATGACTAGGCTTGGTGGACCGTGCCGTCGTCGCATACGGCGTACACCGTGATCCGCAAGGCGTTGCGGACATGGGTGGGAACACGTAACGCCGCTCGTACGAAACGCACATCATCGGGGTGGATGAGATCTGTCCGCCGACAGCTCCGTCAGCACCCACACTGGCCCGGGGGCGGGTGCAGGCCGTATGTCCCGCGCGCGAAAATGGGGGCTGGGCAAGCCCAGGTGGACCGGGTCCGCCGGTCGGCGATCGCGGATTCGATCGTGACCACCGGCCATTCCTCAGCGCGAGGTCACCGGCCGTACGCGCGCAGGAAAAGCTCGGCCGTGTCCTTGGCGATCGTCCGGATCTCGTCGTCGGTGAGTGGCTGACTGCCGTAAAGCGAGCGGACGCGAGCATGCGCGGCCAGCAGCGTGGTGAAGTGGCTGGCGGCCAATGCCGGGTCTGGTACGGCAAGGTCGCCACGTCGGTCGCAGGTGGCGAAGTAGTCGGCCATCGCATCGTCCAGATGCACTTGTGTGTCGTCGCCGTCGCGCCAATAGCGCTGCAGCTGCGGATGGTGCCCGTGCTCCGCGATGGTGAGGCGATGTAGTGCCGCGACCTCGGGGGCGAGGAGGGCACGTACCAACCGCTCGCCGGTCGCGGGCAGGTCGGCCGTCACGTCGCCGGTGTCGACGATGAGGCCGGCGCCGCCGTCGGCGCCAAGTCCGGCGGCCGCTCTGGCGTGATCGACCGCGGCCAGGAACAGTCCCTCCTTGCTGGCGAAATGCTTGTAGAGGGTCTCTTTGCCGACGCCGGCGCCGGTGGCGATCGCCGCCACGCTGGCCCGCGCGTAGCCGTCGCGGAGAAAGATCCGCGTCGCCGCTCGCAGGATCGCCTCGTGCTTGACCGACGACCGTCGATCCGTGTCGCGCACCGCCATGCCGGCAGCCTAACAGTTGTTCGAACCGAACCGTTCGGTCTAGAATCGAAAAGCAGAACCGAACCGTTCGGTTCGGATTGAGAGAGGTGCCATGAGACCGTCGATGGAACGTCTGGATCCGGGCCTGGTCCGGCTCGCTTTGGTACTCATGTTGGGAAGCGTGGCGATCGGCCTGGACATGACGGTCGTATTGGTCGCGCTGCCGTCGCTGACCACCCAGTTCGGAGCGACCGCGGCGACGATCCAGTGGGTGACGACCGGCTACGTACTGGCGTTGACCGCCGTGGTGCCGTTGTCCGGATGGCTGGTGGGCCGTTTCGGTGCGCGTACGTCGTGGCTCGTGGCGCTCGCGGTCTTCCTTGCCGGCTCACTGCTGTGCGGGCTCGCCTGGTCGATCGACGCCCTGATCGCCTGCCGCGTCGTGCAGGGCCTCGGCGGTGGGCTGTTGATGCCGCTGGTGCGTACGATCCTCGCGCAGGCCGCCGGACCGGCGCGGATGGGACGAGCGATGGTCTTCGTCGCGGTCCCCGGCAGTCTGACACCGACGCTGGGACCGGTACTTGGCGGCGTCGCCGTCGGAACACTCGGATGGCGCTGGGTTTTCGTCCTGCAGGTCCCGTTGTGCCTGATCGCGCTGCTGCTCGCCTGGCGTACGGTCCCGGTCAATCGCGCGACCGTCAGTGGCGTGCGGTTGGACGCCACCGGACTCGCGCTGCTGTCATCGGGCCTGGTCGCGCTTGTCTATGGACTGTCCGACAGCGGCAACAACGGCTTCACCGTCGCCTCGGTCTGCGGTGCGGTCCTCGGGGTTGGTCTGCTGGTCGGATACGCGTGTCATGCCTTGCGTACCACCACTCGGCCCATCATCGACCTGCGGTTGCTGCGCTATCGATCCTTCGCCGCGTCCAGCGCTCTGCTGTTCCTGCTTGGCGGCTCCCTGTTCGGCTCGTTCTTCCTGTTGCCGCTGTACTTCCAACAGGCTCGTGGTGTCGGCACGCTGGAGACCGGTTTCCTACTGGTCCCCCTCGGCCTCGGGATGGCCGTGTCGATGACGTACGCCGGACGCCTGATCGACCGCATCGGCACGGACAAGCCGGTCGTCGTCTGCGGGATGCTGATCACCGCCGCGGGCCTGGCGCCGTACGTGGCCGCCGGCCCGAACCTCAGCCTGTATTTCCTCGCCGGAGCACTGCTGGTCGTCGGCCTCGGTGTCGGCGCCGTCATGCTGGCCGCGATGACAGCCACCTATCGTGGCGTACCCGACCGGCACACGGCCGCCGCGACGAGCGCCAGTCGCATCGCACAGCAGATCGGCCAGGTCATCGGCACCGCGCTGCTCGCGTTCACCCTCCAACGCGGGATCAGCACGGCCGAACAGACCACCGCCTTCCACGTCGCATTCGGCTGCGCGCTCGGACTCAGCGCTCTCGCCTTCATCCCGGCCATGCTTTTCCCGCAAGTGGGGGAAAAGAAGGTCCAGCAGCCGGCCGGCGCCGTACGCCGCTGACGCCTGGCGACTCACCATCCGAAAGGCTCGCGGTTTTCTCCCATCACCTACTTGCGCTCCTCCAGGCCGGTCACTGAGATGACGGTCCAGGTCGTGGTGTCGCATCAAGGATTGCACCAACCATGAGTCCCACAGAAATGCGACGAGTGGACTTCGCGGTGTGCCGGTAGGTGGCGAAAAGGGTCCACTCAATGGGACCCACAGAAGCACTGCGACAGCCCACGCGATCACGACCCAGGACCTGCCATGCGGCTGCGGCACTCCGGCACCGACCCAACAACGCCAGCCTCCTTCGCGGCGATCCTGCTGATGATCAACAAAGCGGGGAACAAAGGAAACCAGTAACGGTCCGATGACGGAAACCGATGTTTCCTTGCCGCTGGCCAGGTATCGAATTCGGCATCTCCCGACTGGACAGACCGCGGGCGAGTGACGGTCATGAGCTGGTTGCGCGGATGTTGTTGTGGTGTCCCCAGGCCGCTGCCTCGAGTCGGGTGGTGAGCGAGAGCTTGGCCAGGATGTGGGATACGTGGACGCCGGCGGTCTTGGTCGAGATGAACAGGTGCTCGCCGATCTGCCGGTTGCTGAACCCGGCGGTGAGCAGCCGCAGGACCTCCAACTCGCGGTCGGTGAGACCCGCCGGGTTGCTCGGCTTGGGGGTGGCGGCGACTGCCAGTCTGGCCCGCTTGGCCAGCCGGTCGATGTCGGCCAGAAGTGGTCGTGCGGCAAGTGTCGTGGCGATCGTCGCCGCCTCGGTCAGGTAGTCGTCTGCCGCGGTCCGGCGGCGGGCCGACAAGGCCGCTCGGGCGGCGGCGGTCAATGTCTCGGCGAGAGTGTAGGGCTGGTCCAGCTCGCGCCAGGCGGCGATGGCTGCCACCCAGGCGTCGTGTCCCGTGAGGTGGGCTGCCACGGTGACGGCGTACGCCTGTTGTAGGCGACCGCTGACCTGCAGTCGACGGCTCCAGTCGGCGAGCGCGTCACGAAGCCGGCGGGTGTGCTGCCGGCGGGTCAGCGCCTGAATGCCGGCGAGCAGCAGCGGCCAGCCATATCGCGGACTTTCGCTCAGATCGTGGGTTGTGGTGGCGTGTTCGATGATCGCCGCGGCGGCTGCGCGGTCATCGTTGGCGTTGGCGAGGCGGCACTCCAGCAGATCCGGTTCCAGGCAGGACTCCACCCCTCTCACCTGGCCGCGCATGGCGGCTCTGGCCTGCTCGGCGATGGCGGCGACCTGCTCGACGCGACCGCGTCGAAGCCCGATGGTCGCCTGGTTGAGGTGCAGGTAGGCGCGATAGAGCGGTGGTGGCGCGAGCGCCAACGCTGCGTGGTTGATACGACTGGCGTCGTCCCATTGGCCGAGAGATAGCAGCGACTCCGTGAGATTCGGTGTCAGCAGGGTCCCTCGGGTGCGAGCCAACCCCAGCTCGTCGGCCAGCGTGATCCCGGTACGCGCGATCCGCGCCGCCGCGGCGTGCTCTCCGGCGGCTTCCAACGCGTCTGAGGCCGTTGCCGCGACCAGCAGGCGCGTGTCGTGCGCACCGGCGTCTTCGGCCGCGGCGGTTGCTCTGGAGAACAACCTGGCGGCCGTGGACAGTTCAGCGTCTCGTGCGGCGAGCGCGCCAAGGGTGAGCAGGGCTTCGGCTTCTGCCTGCCGATCGCTGATCTGCTGCGCGATAGCCAACGCCTGCTTGGCGTGGTCCTGCGCTTCGGCGGACCGACGCTGGTTGCGTTCGACAGTTGCCATCGCCGCCAGCACTCTCGCGCGTACCGGCATCGCCGGCTCCAACCGCAGTGCGTTTCGTAGGTCCGGCAGGGGATCCTCGCCACCGCGATCGGCCAGCTCCGCACGGATGACCAGCATGGACGCCGCACGATCGGGTTGGCGGATCTCGGTGAGCGCCGCGGTGGTCATGGCGAAACCGCCGGCCACCTCGCCGGCGCTCAGCGCGGCCGCGGCGGCCGTCTCCATGACCGTGACCCGGTCGCTCGGCCATGGGTTCGGCCGTGGTCGCGGCAGGTGATGCCACAGCTGAAGGAGCCGGCACAGCATTCGGAACTGTTCGGCATAGGCGTACGCGCGTCGCGCCGACTCCGCCGCGTGCCATGCGGCCTCCGCCGCACGCGCGTGTTCGCCGGCGGCCGACCAGTGGTGCGCGATCGCGGCTGGTGCATCGTGACCGGATGCCAGCCGCGGGTTAGCCGCGATGGCCTCGGCGCAGCGGCGATGCAGGCGAGCGCGCTCACCGGGCAACAGGCTGCCGTACACGGCTTCGCGGATCAGCTCGTGCCTGAACGCGTATCCGTCCTCGACGACCAGGAAGTGGCGCCGGCGTACCAGTGGCCGCAGCGCCGCCTCCAAGGACAGGTCGTCCATGCCCTCCCCAGCGGCGACGGCGGCTAACAGGTCGTGGTGAACCGGGCTGCCCGCCACGGCCGCCGCGCGTACGATCCGCCGGCTCTGTTCGCCAAGCCGGTCGACATCGCCGAGAAGCAGGTGTCCCAGCGATCCGGCGGGTGCCTCGGTCGCCGCGACGAGCGCCTCGATGAACAGCGGATTTCCCTCGCTACGCTGAAAAATCCGGTCGATGGTCGGCGAGTCGGGTGGCTGCCCCAGCAGCTCGCCGACCTGCTGGCCGACCGCGGCTCGATCCAAGCCGGCCAGCGTGATCTGCCGGACTCGTTCGTTGCCGTGCGCGACCGACCACAACGGATGCGCGGCGTCGACCTCGTCGGGTCGGTACGTCCCCAGCAGCAGCAGACCCGGCGTGCTCAGGTTGTCCGCGAGAAAGGTCGACAACTCGCTGGTCGACCGGTCGGCGCGATGCAGGTTCTCCAGCAGGACGAGCAGCGGTCGGTCCGCCGCCCGGTGCTCAAGCAACGTCAACACGTCCTCGTACAACCACGCACGACCCAGCCCCGGATCCAGGTCCGGTCGCGGGTCGGGCTGACCCGCCTCTCGCGCGATTTCCGGCAAGAGCCGCGCGAGGCCGCGGGTGCCGCGTTCGGGCAGCGACGCGGTCGCCTCCGCCACGCCGACCGCGCGTACCAACCGGCGCAGCACCGGGATGAAAGGTTCGTACGGCAGCCGGTCAGGGCCGAAATCACGGCATGCACCCTCGACCACCAGCACCTCGTCGCCGAGATCGCCGATGAACTCGCGTACCAGCCGGGTCTTGCCGATGCCGGCCGGCCCGGCGACCAGGACGACGACAGCCGCTTGGGCCGCGGCAGCGTAGGCGGCCCGCAGTTCGGCGCGCTCGTCTTCGCGTCCGATCAGCCTCGTCGTCACCAGTCGATGATGCATCGCCGGATAGGGACTTTGCCCAATGTGTCGCCGGCGGCGGGATGTGAGGCTATGGAGGTGTCTGAACAGGTTGTGGAACCGGCGAGGCCGCTGCTGCACGTCCGGATGGTGTTGCTGCTGACGATGATCGTCACCGCGATGGCCAGCTTCTACCTGCTGCTGTCGGTGGTGCCGCTGTACGGATCGACGTACGGCACAGGTGTCGCCGGTATGTCGACCGCGACGATGATGCTGGGAACCGTCCTGGTCGAGCTCATCGCTCCGGCCGTACTGAGCCGCCTCGGTCCGCGCACGTCCATCCTGATCGGCGTTGGCCTGCTCGGTGTTCCGGCGCTCGCGCTGACCATCACGCTCGACGGTGTCGCCGGTCTGGTCCTTCTGCTGGTGGTCTGCCTAGCACGGGGAGGTGGGTTGGGGATCGTGGTGGTGGCCGGCGCGGCGCTCGCCGCCGAACTCGCGCCGGCCGGCCGGCGCACCGAAAGCATCGGGCTTTACGGGTTGGCGTCGGCGGTTCCGTCCATCGTGGCGTTGCCACTGGGCCTGTGGGCCGTGCCGCAGATCGGCTACGTGACACTGTTCATCGCCGCCGCGGTGGTGGCCGTACCCGCCCTGTTCGCCGCCGCGGGCCTGCCGTCGACGACCACGACACCCGAACGCCACGCAGGTGTCGCCAGCGCACTGCTGGTCGGCGGCCTGGCCAGGCCGGCGATCGTCTTCGCCGCCACGACGCTGGCCGCCGGCGTGTGCGTCACGTTCCTGCCGTTGGCAGTGCCGGCCGACCAGCGGCACTGGGCCGCTGCCGGCTTGTTTGCCCAGTCGATCGCGACGCCACTGGCGCGTTGGTGGGCCGGCCGGTACGGCGACCGCGTCGGCGCCGGCCGGCTGCTGTGGCCGGCCCTGATCGCATCCGCGGTCGGCATCGCGGCCTTGTGCTGGACCGGTTCACCGGTCGCCGTCATCGCCGGGATGTGCGTCTTCGGGATCGGCTTCGGAGTCGCGCAGAACGTCACCCTGGCCCTGATGTACGAGCGGGTGCCCCGCGAGCAGTACGGCCGGGCGAGCGCGCTGTGGAACCTGGCGTTCGATGGTGGCATGGGGCTAGGTGCGGCCGGTTTTGGCACCGTGGTTGCCTTTTCCGGCTATCCGGGTGCGTTCGCCATCACCGCGGCGGCCGTTTTCGCCGCGCTGTTCCCGGCATTGCTGGACCTACGGAGGAAATGATGTCTGTCGTACGCGACGCGGTGGAACGCCTCGTCCGCATTCCCAGCGTCGACGGCGCCGCGGTCGTGCAATCGGCCCAGCTGACCGCCGACCTGTTCGGCGCCGCCGGCGCGGCCGAGGTCGACATCGTCGCTGCCGGCGGTGCGCCAGCGGTCATCGCGCATTTCCCCGGCCCGCCGGAGAGCCGCAGAGTTTTGTTGTACGCACACCACGACGTGCAACCGGCGGGTGACGGTTGGCGTACACCACCGTTCGTTCCCACCGAGATCGACGGCCGGCTGTACGGAAGAGGCACCGCCGACGACAAGGGTGGCATTGCCGTCCATCTGGCCGCACTACACGCCCACGGTGGACGGCCGCCGGTGACCGTCACCGTTCTCGTCGAAGGCGAGGAGGAAACCGGATCGCCGACACTGCCCCGGCTCCTTCGCGAACACCGCGACCGGCTGGCCGCCGACCTGGTCGTCCTGGCAGACGGCGACAACTGGGAAACCGGTCGACCGGCACTGACCGTCGGACTGCGTGGCCTGGTCGACTGCACAGTCTCGGTCCGTACGCTCGCCGCGAACGTCCACAGCGGAATGTACGGCGGTGTCGCACCGGACGCCGTGACCACGCTGTGCCGGCTGGTGGCAAGCTTTCATGACGACACCGGCCAGATCGCGATCGCCGGACTCAGCCGCGGATCGCTGCCAACGCTGGCGATCAGCGAGGACCGGATCCGCGCCGAGGCCGGAATCCTGCCTGGCATCCGACCAAGCGGACAAGGTCCGATCGCCGACCGACTGTGGAACCAGCCGGCGGTCAGCGTGCTGGACATCGACGCGCCGCCGGCCGGCAACGTCCTGCATGCCAGCGTACGCGCCAAAATCGGGCTGCGAGTGCCACCAGGCGGCAGCGCCGCCGCGGCGTACGCGGCGCTGCGGCGCCACATACTGGAACTCGCACCTGAAGCAGCGCGGATCCACCTCGAGCCGGGGGAATTCATCGAGCCGTACCAGCTCGACACCGCCGGCCCCGGCTACACGGCGGCGCGCACGGCGTTCGCCCAGGCATGGGGAACCCCGCCGGTACAGGTCGGGTCCGGCGGCTCGATCCCACTGGTCGCGCAGTTCGCCAACACGTATCCCGACGCGGAAATCATCGTCACCGGCGTCGCCGACCCGGCCTCCCATCCCCACGGGCCCAACGAAAGCGTCGAGCTCGACGACCTACAGAAGGCAGCCGCGGCCGAAACAGCGCTACTGACCGCGTTCGCCGTCTCCTAGGCACTGGCTGCCGATGGTCCACAGTCGTACGACGGGAACTGGACCACCGCAGTGGTCCGGAATTGGCTCGGTACCTCCGCCCCAAACGGTTTTATCCTGAGCACGTCGTTAACAGGGAGGACCGAGAATTATGCGCATTCTTTTGGCCGGCGCAACCGGTGTTGTCGGCCGTCGCCTGGTGCCGCTTCTGGTCGGCGCCGGCCATCAGGTCACGGGGTTGACCCGCCGACCGGCCGGCGCGCGGCAGCTCGTGGCGGCCGGCGCCCAAGCCGCGGTGGTGAACGTGTACGACCCGGACGCGCTGACAACCACGGTCCGGGCGGCGGCGCCTGAGGTGGTCATGCACCAACTTACGGATCTATCCAGCGGTGACACGAACGCGAACGCGGAAATACGCCGCCGCGGCACCCGAAACCTCGTCGACGCCGCGCTAGCCGCCGGTGTGACGCGAATGGTCGCACAAAGTATTTCGTGGGTGTACGAACCAGGATCAGAGCCGGCAGCCGAAGACACTCCGTTCGATCTTCATGCCGACGAACCACGCAGGACCACCGTTCGCGGCGTCGCCGTCCTGGAGGAGTCCGTGCGGCGGATGCCGGAATGGGTCCTGCTCCGCTACGGCCTGTTCTACGGTCCGGACACCTGGCACGCCGCGGACGGACGGCTGGCGACGCAGGCGCGTACGGGACAGCTGACGGCAACCGGTGATGTGTCGAGTTTCGTTCATGTCGACGACGCGGTGGCCGCCGCGATTGCGGCATTGAATTGGCCGACCGGCCCGGTGAATGTCTGCGACGACGAACCTGCCGCCGCGCTGGACTGGATGCCGGACTTCTGCCGCGCAGTGGGCGCGCCCGAGCCGCGCGCCGAACAGACCCGACAACCATGGGCGCGCGGGGCGGACAACCAGTACGCTCGCAAGAACCTGAACTGGACACCGAAATACCCGACCTGGCGCATTGGATTCAGCCATCTGTCCTGACAACGGGCATGCTGGCGCGGCGATGCGGCAGGTCAGTTCACCGCTGCGGGACCGATCCTCGGCGGCCGGCCCCGCTACTTTCGTTACCGGAATCGATGATCTGGTTGGGATAAGGGCGCACCTGTTCTGTTCAGTTGAACAGGTGGTAGGTATTTCGTAGCGGCTTCTGCTCGAAGTCCACATACTGTGGCGGAATGAATTCCGGTACGCCGTCGACGATCTGGACTTGCCAGTCGCCGTGGTGGATCTGCCGGTGGTGGGCCTCGCAGAGCAGTACGCAATTGTCGATGGAGGTGTCCCCGCCGTCGGCCCAATGGGTCACGTGGTGGGCTTTCGTCCAGCGTACGGGTCGGGTGCAGCCGATCATCGCGCAGCCGCGGTCACGCGCGATCAACGCTTTACGCAGCTCGTCGGTGACCAGCCGTTCGGTGCGGCCGACGTCCAATGCTTCGCTTTGGGTGCCGAGCACCAGGGGCGTGATGTCGCAGTCGCAGGCCAACCGCTGGGCGGCTTCGGGGCTGAGGACGGTGTTTTCGTACGCGCGGACTTGGCCGAGCTTGTCCCTCAGCATCTCCCAGGACAGCGTGATCGTCAGATGCGGACGCTCGCGGCCCTGGATCGGAAGCTTCTCGCTGTCCGCGATCAAATTCAGCGCATCGGCCAACGCATCGCCATTGCGCTCAGCGGCAGAGCGGCGGTCTTTGGTTTTGCCTTTGTCGTCGGTGCGCGGCTTGGCCAGCGGGGACAGGAGTCCCTGCATCAGGCTGCCAGTCTCGGCATCAAGACTGCCCCGAAAGGCGAGCCGACCGTCGGTGCCGGTTCGCAGATACAGCTCTGAATCAGGCGGTGTGGGATCACGTGGCCGCGGTGAAGCAGTTCCTACCGCCGGCGTCATCGCAGACCAACTCGGCAGGTCGCCTCGGTGGCCGGTTCCAAAGGCGAACGCGCATATGCCTGGGCCTGGGGCGGCACCGTCAGCCCTCGCCATTTTCTGCTGATACGCAAGCATCTGGACACCGATGAACTGGCCTACCACTGCTGCTCCGAGCCCGACTCCGCCGACACCATATATCGGCCCAGCGCACAGCTCCGCGAGCAGATCGTCAAGCCGACGCCCGAATCCTTCGTTTGAGCTCGTCATCTCCCCAGATCCGCGCGACCTGACTATAAGCGGGATAGCAGTGTTTGATCGTGGGTTGCGCTAGCTCCCCTCGGAGGCGGGCGGCGGCCCGGCGGTCAGTCGCTCCCGGACCTGCGCCATGCGCTCGGCCGAGTCGTGCGGCATCTCCCACCGGGTCTCCAGCCACCAGGTGCACCCGGCCTCGGCCCAGGGGCGGACCGTGGCAGCGGCTGCGGCCGGGTCACTCGCGGGTGTCTCGCCCTCGGCCACCATGTCGAACCCGGGCCCGGCTCCGTGTTCGGTCAGCCAGGCCCGCACCGCCCGCGCGTCGTCAGGGCCCGCGGACCGGCTGTCCAGCTGGTATTGCGGGATGATCCCGTCGCAGCGCAGCACCCGGCGCATCGATCGAGGCCGCGGCCACGCCCCGATCACCCAGATCGGGACCGGATCCTGGACCGGCCGGGCCGCACGCGCCAGGTCGACCGTGCCTTCCTGATAGACGTAGTGCCGGCCCTGAAAGCTGCGCCCGCCCGCCCACAGCTCGCGGATCAGATCGATGCCCTCATCCATCCGCTCGGCCCGGCCGCGCAGATCGGTGACCTCGCCCATGGTCGGCATGCCCTCGTCCAACGCACCGAGCCCGACGCCCAGGATCGCTCGCCCGCCAGACAGCTGGTCGAGCGTGGCCACCTGGCTGGCCAGCTTCCACGGGCGGCGCCACGGCAGCGGCGTGACCATCGTGCCGAGCCTGATCCGACTGGTACGCGCCGCGACCGCAGCCAACAGCCCCCACGGGTCGACGCCGTAGCCGGTCTCCCACACGAAGACGCCGTCCCAGCCCGCCTCCTCGGCCAGCAACGCCTGCTCCAACTGCTGCGTCGCCGTCCCACCAGGCAACACCGCGGCAAAGCGCACAGCACACCTCCGGAAGTAACCCGCCCTCACTTCGCGCCACGAAGATCTACCACGAGGCACTGACAATCAGCCGTGATACGCAGCCGTCGCTGCCTTCCACGTAGACCGTCATCACCTCGACGGCGATCGGCCGGTGACGGTGGAGATCACGCTCACCCGCGGCCGGACCGGCTGGTCGGCACCGGAGGCGTGATCCCGAGGTCGTGACTGTCGCGCCGCGGCACCCTGTGGCAGGTCGGCGCTAACAGCTTGGTACGGACGGATCGCTGCGTGCCGTTCGGCGCCAGTTGCCGAGGATGACTGCCATGATCAGCGTTGTCATCAGCGCGTCGCCGGTGTGCAGGAAATACAGCCCCAGCGGGTAGTGCTCGTGCAGGACGGAACCGGCGATCGCCATTGCCTGGAATCCCAGCCACACCACCATTGCGACCCGCAACGCGGCCGGGACGGTGGTGGCGCCGGCCCAGCGCAACAGGTACGCCAAGGCGAGAGCCACGATGAGGTTTCGCACGTACTGACCGGCGATCTCACCGGCGCCAGGCGGGCTGGCGCTCCCCGGATCGAGGCCTCGCAGCGAGGCCCAGACGCCGCCCAGCGCGATGTAGTACACGGCGCTGCAGACCAGCGTCACCAGCGCGGCCACACCCGCCGCGAGATAGTTGATCCTGACCGGACCGGCCAGCTGTTGCAGAGTCATGATGTCATCCCTTGTTTTGGCTCAACTGAGCGGAAATAGCTGGCCGGCGCCGCCAGTTGCCGAGGATCAGGGCCATCAGCAGTGTCATGATCAGCGCGTCGCCGGAGTGCAGGAGATAGAGCCCGACCGGATATTGCTCGTGCAGCACGGAGCCGGCGATGGCCATGGCCTGGAAGCCGCCCCACACCACCAGGCCAACTCGCAGCGCGCCGGCCGTGCTGTCGATCCGGGACCATTTCAGCAGGTACGCCAGCGCCAGTGCGATCACCAGATTCTGCAGGCACTGGAGGAAAATCTCGGTGCCGGAAGGCCGGCTGGCGGAGCCGCGCAGCGACAGCCAGACGGCACTGAACGCGACATAGTAAACGGAGCTGGTGACCAATGTGGCAGCAGCGGCCACCAGTACGGCCCAGTAGTTGATTGGTGTCTTCGAGTGGTTCACCGCCGCACCTGCTCGACGATCACGAGCCGGTTGCCGTCGCGGTCGCGGAAGCCGAACATCGGCGGCACGCCATCCCACTGCAGCAGCTCGTCGACGTCGACCCCGTGCTCGACCAGGCCCCGATGCGCGGCTGGAGCGTCGGTCGCGGTGATCCTGATCCCGGTGTCCACGCCGGCCGGCGTGTCCTCGCTGGCTGGTACGAGCGCGATGGTCGTCGCCGACTGAGCCGGGCCGACGGTGATCCACCTGCCGCCGATCTGTCCGAGTGGCACGTCCATGTGCTTCTGGAACCCCAGCACCTCGACGTAGAAGCTCAGCGCGCGCTCCTGGTCGGTGACAGGTACGGCGACCGTGGGGATGGCGGTCAGGTCGAAGTCGGTCATCTTGTCCTCCAAGGGTTGGTAGTTGTTCTCGTCTGGGACGTAGTAGCCGTACGCCGGTTCTCGACATGCCTCGGCAAGGTTGTGGAAAGGTGGCCGGGTGGAGCTTCGGGAAATCGAGATCTTCCTGGTGCTGGCCGATGAGCTGCATTTCGGCCGGACCGCGGGTCGTCTGTTCCTGTCCTCGGCCCGGATCAGCCAGACGGTACGAGCGCTGGAGGCGCGGGTCGGTGGCCGGCTGTTCGAGCGGACCAGCCGGCAGGTCCGGCTGACCCCGCTGGGTGAGCAGCTGCGCGGCCGGCTTCGGCCGGCGTACGACCAGATCCACGAGGCCTTCGCGGCGGTCCGGGTGGCGGCCGCCGGCGTCACCGGCGAGCTGCGGATCAGCCTGCTCACCCTCGCCGCCGGCGGACCGGCGTTCGCGGAGATCGTCCGGGGCTTCGAGCAGGACAATCCCGGCTGCAAGGTGGTCGTCTACGAGGCTTTTCCCGGCGAGGCCCTCAACCGGCTGCGCCGCGGTGAGCTCGATCTGGTGGCCCACTGGCTGCCGCTGGCGCAGCCGGACCTCACCGTCGGCCCGGTGATCGCACACGACGAGCGGGCACTCGCGGTCAGGACCGGCCACCCACTGGCCGAGCGTGGCTGGGCCACCGTGGAGGACCTCGCCGATCACGCCGTCGTCGACGCCACCGAGACGCTGCCGGCCGAAACCGGCGAGGTGCTCTATCCGTCGCGTACGCCGAGCGGCCGGATGATCCCGCGGCGCCAGCCGGAGGGCCGGATGGCCGAGGTGCTGTCGCTGGTGGCCCGCGGCGCGATCGTCCATCCGACGGTCGCGTCTCTTCCGCTCTATTACTCGCATCCTGGCGTGACGACAATCCCGCTGCGGGACGCTCCGGCGCTGGAGAGCGCGCTCGTGTGGGTCAGCGACAGGTCCAACGCGGCCGTACGCGCGTTCGCCGCCGCGGCGGCGAAGGTCACCGATCAGGGCTGATCGCACGACGACTCCAACGCACTGCCGGCGACCGGCTCGCCGAGCCGCAGCACCAGCCACACCCGGGCCCGGTCGCGAAGGATGGCCGGGTCGGCCACCGGGTCGCCGTCCACGACCAGCAGATCCGCGTATTTTCCCGGCCGTACGGTGCCGACCTGCCGGTCGATCCCGAGTGCGCGCGCGGCCATACCGGTCGCCGCGGTGAGCGCTTCCGGCGCGGTCAGCCCGTGGTGGACCATCCTCTGCAGCTCAAGCCCGACATCGCCGAACGGTTGCCAGTCATGGCCGAGCGCGATCGGTACGCCGGCCGCGCTGGCGGCCTTGAGCGTACGGTCGGCCTCGTCCAGATTGCGGTGTGCGAGCTCGGTCAGCGGCGGGGTCCACCGATCTGATCGCTCTTGGTCGAGGCCGGCGACTCCGTAGAAACACGACAATGTCGGCACCAGCACCTGCCCAGCGGCCGCCATCGCGTCCAGCAGGTCCGGCCGCTGTCCGAGGTACATGCCGTGCTCGACCGTGTCGACGCCGAGCTCTATGGCCAGCTCGGTGCCGGCGAGTCCCTCGGCGTGTGCCGCGACGCGATAGCCGAGCCGGTGCGCCTCGTCGACGGCGGCCGCCAGCTCGGCTCTGGTCAACTGCGCCGGCACCGGGTCCTCCAGCTCGACCGAACGCGCACCGGTCGACATCACCTTGACGAAGTCCGCGCCGCGCCGCAGTTGCTCGCGTACGGCCTTGCGGACGTCGTCAGGTCCATCGGCTTCTCGATACATGCCGTCGAAGAACCGGCCGCCGGGGCTGGTCGCGGACACGATCCGGCCGCAGGTCAGCAGCCGTGGACCGGCGAAGGCGCCATAGCGCATCGCCTGCCGCGCGACCATGACCTCGTCACCGTAGGAGCCGACGTCCCGCAATGTCGTGACGCCCATCCGCAGCGTCTCGCGCAACCTCGCGGCCACGAAATGCGCTGTCACACCGGGCAAGCCCGGCTCGGCGCCGTCGGCGAGCGCTGGCGGCTCGGCGTACACGTGCGCGTGCGCGTCGACCAGACCGGGCATCAGCGTACGGCCGGCCAAATCCACCGCTTCGGCGCCGGCCGGCACCCCGTCGCCGCGGCGGCCAACTCGTACGATCACGCCATCTTCGATCAGCACACCGGCGCCAGTACGCGGCGGCGCGCCGGTGCCGTCGAACAACGTCGCGTTGGTCAGCCACCACCGGCGAGGCCGCCGCGCCGGCTCGGCGAGCAGGGCGGCCAGTCGGCTGGATACGAAGGTCATTTGTCGGTCCTGTCGGCGCGGTTTGCCTACGCGTCAAAGACTCGTCCCGCGCGCGGCGGCGAACAACGGTCGATCGCCTACCGCAGCGTTTAGCCTCACTTACCAATCGGCCTCGGCATCGCCACCAGGCACGCACATCCCGTCGGCTGGACGGATCGGTTCGTCAGAGCTTGACCAGGGTCTTACCGAGGTTTTCGCCGCGCAGCATGCCGCGGAACGCTTCGACGATGCTTTCGAATCCGTCGTAGACGGTTTCCTCTACGCGTACGCGACGACTCTGGATGTGGGGGACCAGAAATTCCTCGAACTCTTCACGCGCGTCCAGGTGCTCCCGCACGAGAAAACCCTCGATCCGCAGGCTTTTCCCGACCACGTCGAAAAGGTTGTACGGCGCCGCCGGCGGATCGGCCAGATTGTTGTACTGACCGACAGCGCCACACCAGGCGACCCGACCAAAATCACGCAGCGACTCGATGGCGGCTGTCAAATGCTCACCACCGACATTGTCGAAATAGACGTCAATGCCAGCCGGGGCCACCTTCGCCAACGACTCCACCAGATTCCCCGTTCGATAGTCGAAAGCCGCGTCAAAGCCGAGTTTGTCCGTCAGATAGGCGACCTTCGTCGCGGACCCGGCGCTGCCGACGATCCGCCCGGCGCCGAGCAGCCGCGCGATCTGGCCGACGGCCGTACCGACAGCACCGGCGGCCGCGGAAACGAACACGTCCTCGCCGGATTGCAGTCGCGCGATCCGGACCAGGCCCACGTACGCGGTCAGGCCGGTTCCGCCGAGCACCCCGAGATAGGCGCTCAGTGGCACGCCGTTCGCGGGCTGGATCACACGCGACTGCGCCGCGGTGACCAGCGAATGCGTGGCCCAGCCGTGCCGGTGGAAAACGATCGCGCCGTCCGGCAGGGAAGGCTCCCGGGAGGCGACGACGCGGCCCAGCGACCGGCCTTCCAGACCGGCGCCGAGCTCCCAGCCACCCCAGTCCATCAGCTCGCGCATGTACGGATCGACCGACAAATACAGGTTTTCCACCAACGCCTCGCCGTCGGCCGGCGACGGCAACGGTTTGACCTGGAAGGCGAAATCATCCGCCACCGGCGGACCGGACGGGCGGCGGACTTGGCGGACGGCGGTAAGCGTACGAGTCATGGCCGGAACGCTAAACAGCCGTCGACGCCACAACCAGCCGGCCGCTTCGATCAACGAACGACATTCCATGAACCCAGCTCATGGAACCTCGTACCATGACCGGCGTGGACCTGAACCCCGCCGAGCTGCGGCTCCTCATCGCCGTCGACCGCACCGGCAGCTTCACCGCCGCCGCGGCCGACCTCGGCATGACCCAATCCGCGGTGTCGCACGCCGTACAGGGCTGCGAGCGGCGGATCGGCGTCGTGCTGTTCGAGCGTGGCCGCAACGGCGCCAAGGCAACCGCCGCTGGTCAGCGCGCGCTCGTACACGCACGGCAGATCCTGCGCCAGCTTGACCTGCTCAGTGCCGAGGCGCGGGACGCGGCGGCGGGTACGGTCACCGGTCCGCTGCGGATCGCCGCCTTCCGCAGTGCTGCCGCGCACCTCCTGCCGCCGGCCCTGGAACGGCTGACGAACCGCTATCCGGGATTGAAGCCGCGCGTCCTGATCGTCCCGGAGTTGGGCCGTGGCACCGCCGGTGAGGTCGCCGACGGCCACGCCGACCTGGCCATCGCCACTCTCGCCGAGGACGCCGCGCTGCCGCCCGGCCTGCTCGCCGGTGACCTCCTGCGCGAGCCATACCTGCTGGTTCATCCGGCCGGCCACCCCGCGCCGCGTACGCTGCCGCTGATCGACTGGGTGGAAAACTGCTCGTCCTACACCCGCGCCTGGTGGGCCAGGCAGGACTGGCTGCCGCCGGTCACCCTCGACGTGGCCGACGACGGCGTCGCGCTCTCGATGGTGGGGCAGGGCATCGGCATGGCGATTTTGCCGGAGATGACACTGAAAACCCCGGTGCCCAACATCACCGTCGAACAGCTCGGCGACCGGCCACCGACCCGCCGGATCGTGCATGTCACGACACCGGCCACCCGCAGCTCACTGGCCGTACGCGAGCTCATCAGGGAACTCAGGCGACCACGCCCATCACCCGCGCTCGAGTCAACGACAACCGCGTAGCGCCACGATGTGCGTGCCGGCGTGAACGCATGAGCGTGGCTCATGGAAGGTCGATGATCTATCGGCGCCGCCGTCTGCTCCGGCCGGAGTGCAGGATTTAGTGTCCGCGCCATGGAGCTTGGACGGATAGGTCTTTGGCACGGAAGCTCAGCGGCAGGCGCGGCCGCGGACATCGAACGGCTTGGTTTCGGCGCGTTGTGGATCGGGGGCGCTGACGGTGCGCTGAGCGAGGTCGCCGCGGCCCTGGCGGTCACCTCACGGCTGGTCGTCGCGACTGGGATCGTCAACATCTGGCGGCAGCCTGCGCGGACCGCGGCGGTGGCGTACCACCAGGTCACCCAGCGGCATCCTGGCCGGGTGCTGCTCGGCATCGGTGCCGGACACCGCGAGTCGGTCGATGCGTACGAGCGGCCCTACGATGCGCTTTCCGGCTATCTGGACGTCCTCGACGCCGCCGAGGTGCCGCGCGGCCATCGCGTTTTGGCGGCGCTTGGACCAAAAGTCACCCGGCTGGCGGCGGAGCGTACGGCCGGCGCGCATCCATTCCTCACGACTCCGGAACACACCGCGCGCGCTCGGGACGTTCTCGGCGATCGCCTGCTCGCGCCCGAGCAGAAGGTCATCCTGGAAACGGATGCCGGCAAGGCCCGC
Source organism: Fodinicola acaciae (assembly GCF_010993745.1). Classification (NCBI taxonomy): domain Bacteria; kingdom Bacillati; phylum Actinomycetota; class Actinomycetes; order Mycobacteriales; genus Fodinicola; species Fodinicola acaciae. The sequence goes on along the minus strand of NZ_WOTN01000001.1, from coordinate 2,952,045 downwards.
GCGATCGGCCGGGAGGCGCTGGCCTTCTATCTGACGCGGGAGAACTACCGCGCGAACCTGCTTCGGCTCGGCTTCGACGAGGACGACCTGGCCGGCGGCGGCAGCGACCGGTTGTTCGACGCCACCATCGCCTGGGGTGACATGGACACGATCGCCGGACGTGTCCAGGCGCACCTCGATGCGGGCGCCGATCATGTAGCGATAAACGTGTTGACGGGCACGGAGGATCTGCCGCGGAAGGAATGGCGCGAGCTGGCCGAGCTGCGGTGAGGCCCTCGGTGCGGCCTGGCTGGGCCGGGTCGATCTCATCGTCTGTACCTACTAGTATGTAAAGTATGACATCGTACGGACCCTCATCCGGTAACCTGCTCTCCGCCGCCACCAACCCCGACCTCGCCGGTGCGTACGCGGCGCTCGAATCCTTCTATTACGCGCTCAACCAGCGTGATCTTGAGGTGTTGAGCGCCGTCTGGTCGGACGATCCGGAGGCTCAGTTGAACAATCCGCTCGGCGGCATCCTGCGAGGTGGCCAGGCGATCGCCGAGCTCTATCGGAAGATCTTCGAGGGGCCGGTGAGGTTGACGGTCACGTTTGGCGACTTTCTGACGTACTCGGGGACTGGACACGCCGTGTTCGCTGGTCGCGAGACGGGACACTATGACACCGGATCGTCGAAGGTGCCGCTGGCTATCCGGACGAGTCGGTATTTTCGCTACGACGAGGTCAGCGGTCGGTGGAGGCAGTTTCATCACCACGGCAGCATCGATGCGCCCGCCGAGTTGGCGCGGTATCAGCAGGCCGTGACCGGCGGGTAGTGGCGCGGTGCCGGATGGCACGGTGTCACCGCCAGGAATGGGGAAATTCGTACGGTTCGCCGCAGAGATAGGTGTTGACGGCGTTGACCGCGGCCAGCAGCAATGGGCCGGTCCGTGCATCGTTCGCACCGAGGCGTTCGACGTTCATCGACACTGTGATCTGTCGCCGGCCGGTCGGGTCGGAGAAGGCCATCGTCTTTAACCCGACGGTCTGGCCGGTCCCGCCCCAGAAGTCGCCGCAGGTCAGCCCGGCCGCCTCCAGTCCCAGACCGTACCGGGGAAAGACCGGTGCGGCTTTCGGGTTTGGTATGCCGTCCCGTATCTGAGCCAACGCACCCGGTGGAATCAGCCGTCCGGCGAACAGGGCGTGGAAGAAACCTGTTGATGTCGCGACCGCTGGAAATCACCCCGAAGGCGGCCCATTCGAAGGACGGGTCGATGCAACGGATCGGCGAACTCCGGCGCGGCCATGTAGTCGGCGAGCCCGCCGGTGTGATTCATCAACTGGCGCACGGTGATCCGGTCCGCGCGGGCGACGATCCCCGGCTGCCAACGACCGACCGGCTGGTCGAGATCGAGCCGCCGGCCGGCCGCCAGTTGCAGTACGACCGTCGAGACCATCGCCTTGGTCAGGCTCGCTGCCCGGAACCTGGCCTCGCGCGGCACAGGCGCCGCCGTATCGATATCGGCGACACCGCTCGTGACCGTCCAGGACCGGCCGGAATCTTCCACCCGAGCCAGCGCGCCGGGCGTACCGGCAGCGACCATCGCGTCCAACGCGCGCTGAACATCACCCAGCTTTTCGCCTGCGAGCGCGGCATTTGGCTGAACAACCGCCACCCGCCCCGACCACCACGGCCACAGCTGCCGCGACCCTCACCGTGATTCTTGTTCGCATCAGTCAAGCCTGGACGATCAGCCGATCGCTCCCCAGCTACTCAGGTATGGACCAGAGTCACCCTGCGGTCGTATCGGAACGCTCCCGCGGGTACAGCAACATGGCCCGTTTGTCATGGGGGACATTCCGGATGGTCGTATTTGTGGATTGAGCCATCGGCATGCTGGCCCTAGCGAAGCTCGCCGAGGAAGGAAAGCTTCGCCCCACCATCGCCGCGGTTTCCCACTGGCGCAAGCCGCTGACGCACACCGACTCGGCGAAACCAACCGTACAGCTGGAAAAATCGTCCTCGATACGCTCAGATAGCGGCGCCAGCCATGACCAGGCGTCTGGATCCCCGAGATAAGTGACGAATTTCGGACTCGGGACACTAGCCGGCTGGGTGGTCGAGCCAGGGTCCGGACAGGATGGAGCGTGCCGGTCCTGGCCCGGCCCGCCAGCACATGAACCCACCGGTCGGCGTGGCGCCGGGCGGCAGCGGCAGCGCTATGCCGTCGCCGGGCGCGAGGTCGAAGACGCCGACCGGCACCGGCCCCAGTTGGTCGGGTGCGAGAAAGCGCCGGCCGCCGTCGGCCGTCTCGTCGTCGCGCCAGACCCGCGCCCAGTAACCAGGTGTGTCCGGATCGAGGAGCAGCAACGAAATGGGTGCGGTGCCGAGCCCGCGGATCGCCAGGTTGCCTTCGGCGACGCCGATTTCCACGGCCGAGACAGGGTGCGCCAACGCGTCCTTGGCGGCGTCTGCCAGCGCGGACTCCAGCAACGGATCGAGCGAGTCGGGTGACACGTAGCGGCTGGCGCCGTCGCCGACGCTCAGCTGACGCAGGACCGCTCCGGGCGCAAGCATGGCGTTCTCCGGGAGAAAACTCGCCGAGGCCGCCCAGGCAGCGAGAGAGTCCGCCACCGACCGGCTGAGTCGACCGGCGAAACTTCCCAGCCGTACGGGCGGATTCTGCGGCAGCGACGCGGCGGTCAGCAGGTCGACGGTGAGGGCGCCACCTTCTGCGACCAGCGCGGAGAACGCGACGGCCGGCGTACCGCCGTGGATCTGGAACCCGATCGGGTAGGTCACACCCATGAGAACGCCGGCTCCCCTGGACGAAGGTTGCTGTTCACGGCCGCCAGGATATTCATCACGTGACGTTTCAGTGCCGGGCCTCCCGATCCCATCACGCTGTTGACGTTCGTGTATCGCGTGGTGCCGGCGCTGTCGGTCGATGGTACGGCGTTGGGATCGCTGGCCGCGGGGCTGCCGACGGTGGTCAGGTAATGCGCGGCGTTGAGGTTGTACTCGTCCGCGTTTCCGATCAGGTGCCCAAACTCGTGGATCGGTGCGGTGGCGACCGCGGTGGCCTGCCCCGGCTGGTTGACCGGGTCCGGTACGAACCAGTTGGTCGCGTTGAGGTTCGGCCAGACCCACGCGCCGGAGTGCACGGTGACCGGGTTTGGACCGGAGTTTCCGAGGTTGGCGTGGAACCGCAGCGGAATCGTCCGCTGCCCGTTCTGCATCTGGAACTGGTTGTCCCACGCCCCCAGGATGTTCGACCGCCAGGTGGCGATCGCGGACGGCAGCAGTTCCGCCGCCCGCGCGTCGCCGCTGGCCGGCGTCAGGGCAATCCCGACGTCGACCTCGACCCGGTCCCGCCAGTAGCTCATCGTGTAGCGCGAGTCGAGGTTGAAGTTCATCGCCACGAACGGGCTCGTGGTCGGCCCGGCCTGCAGCGTTTCGGTGATGTGGGGGCTTTGGTCGGCACGGGCGATCTCACCGGCCAGCGCCCGCCGTACTTCGTCGTTGTTGAGCTCGGTGACAAGATCGTTCGCTCCCGCGTACGCGCGAACGCTGACCAACTGCGCGTCGGCGAGCCGGCGCAGGTAGTCGCGAGTCGCGACGGCCGACGTGGCCGCCGCATTGAGAAATCCACGGATGACCGGATCGGTGACCGCGTTTCTCGCGACGACCGCGCGTGCCAACGGGATGAGCGGCGCGCCTTTCGCGATCATCCAGCCGCGCCACTGAGCCCATTCACCGCCCAGATTGAGGACCAACTGGGCGAGTTGGTCGTTATTGCAAAGTGAGCACGCCATCGTACGGACCGGGACGCTGGCGAACACCGCGACTTTCTGCGCGGCGTCCGTCGTGGCCGCGACCTTTGCCTCGACCTGTGCCAGGGAGGCGCCTTCGTCGGCCATCCACTCGAGCTTGCGGGTCAGATTGTCCGGGAAAAGAATGTCGACCAGCTCGGCCATCGTCTCGTTCGTGCAGACGTCGGTCCAGAACGACCGCCACGCGTCGCCGCCGACGATGGCGCGGTCGCCCGCTGAGGCGTCAGTGAGCAGTTTTCGCAGCTTCGCGAGCGTCAGGGACATCAGCGCGCTCGCCTCACCACGAACCCAGGTGAGCTGGGTGGGCAGGTCGAAATGCAGGTCCGCCACCGCCTCGATGATGGTCTCGTTGGAGCAGACAGACAGGAAGAACGATTTCCACCTGGCGTTCTTGAGCATGTCGCGCTGCGCCTGCGGCGCGTCGGTCACGGCTTTCTTGATCTCGGAATAGTTGATGCCGCTGGTCATGAAGGCCGCCTTCTGCAGCCAGTCGAGCTTGACCGGCAGTTCGGCGCCCAGCTTGTCGACCGCACGGCGCATTTCGGCGAAATTGAACACACCGGCGAGCCGGTCGCGATATCCGACGACAATCGTGTGTTTGTCCGGGTCGGAGAGCTTTCCGAGCAGCTCGATAAGCTCTTCCTCGGGGGTGTTGAAGCGGTCGATCAGCTCGTCGACCTGCGCGATCGTGGCCGTCGCCGTTCCTGTCGCGCGTTGGATGGCCAGCGTGGTCGCGGCATTTCCGGCATGGCGCTGCATGTGGAGAATGTCGCTGCGCCACGAGGCGGCCGGTTTCCCGGTGGTGGCGGTGTGCTGTCGCGGTGACTCGGCTGAGGACGTCACATGTTCGCTCGGTGGCATTCGCATTGTTCCGCCCATTTCTTGGCGCCGGTGCGTGCGCAAGCTCAGATCATAGTCGGAAAGCCGAGCCGGAAGAGGCGCTGTGAGCTGCCCTTTCGGCCCTCAGGCCGGGCCGACCGTACGCCCCGCCGGGGCAGCTGTTGCCCGTGACCTCAAGGCGTCCGAAGGGACCGTGCGACGGCCACCATCGCGGCGGCGGCGGGATTGTCGTTACGGCGAGAGCGTACGAGTACGAGATCGATCGGTGGCAGGTCGTGGATCGGCACGTACGCGATGTCGTCGCGGTGCGCGATTTCGGCCAGAGACCCGACGGTGGCATGGGTGAAGTGGCCGAGCGCGATCTGTCCGAGAAACTCGGCCAGAGACGTAAAAATCCCGTGGTCGCGCGGGATGGGGACGTTGTCGCTCGTGGCGGGTGGAAGAAACAGGTCGCCGATGGAACTGCCGCCGAGCTCGAAGGTTTTCCAGTTTCCGACCTCGAGAACCGAGATGGACGAGCGGCCGGCGAGTGGGCTGTCGGCGGACATCGCGGCGACCCGCCGCTGCCGGTCGATCGCCGGGCCCTCCACGATGTCGGTGTCGGCCGAGCCGGTCCGCCAGGTGACCATGACATCGACCGTGCCGTCGCGCACCGGTCGATAGAAATCGTTGGAATCTAACGACAACTCCACCAGCTCGACGGTGAGGTCGGGCCGGTCGCGTTGTGTGGCGCGGATCAGCCGGGTCAGCGCGGCACCTCCGGTCGTCGGGAAGAACCCGAGGCGCACCTCGTTGGCCGCGGTCCGGCGGACCGTCTCGGCGGCGGCGAGCAGGCCGGCGTACGCGGGCTCCGCCTCGGCCAGGAAACGGCGTCCGAGCGGGGTCAGCCGTACCCGCCGGCTGGTTCGCTCGAACAGTGCCGCGCCGAGCTCTCGTTCCAGTGCCGAGAGCTGCTTGCTGACCCGTGACTGCGACAGGTGCAGCCGGTCGGCGGTCCGGCCGAAATGCAACTCCTCGGCCAGCGCCAGTGCGATCCGCACCTGTTCCAGCTCCACGACTCCCCGCCCGAACGATTCCGCTGAGGAATCGATCGTTGCACAGGACGGCCTTGATCGGCTGACGCCACGCACCGAAGGTGGAGCCGTCACAGTTTGTCCGTCCTGGAGGAAATCTGTTGCACGCCACCTCACTCACCGCAAAAGCGGCCCTGGTCACCGGCGCGTCCCGCGGAATCGGCCGGGCCATCGCGCTCGGACTGGCGGCGCAGGGCTCGTCGGTCGCGGTCGCCTATCGCAAAAACGACGTCCAGGCCGCCGAAGTGGTGCGTACGATCACCGAATCCGGCGGCATGGCCGTGTCGCTGCAGGCAGACCTGAGCCAACTCGACGAGATCGACCGGCTTTTCCATCAGGCAGAGGCAAACCTGGGGCCACTGGACATCGTCGTCGCCAATGCCGCGGACGCGGTCGTCAAACCGTTCACGGAATGCACCGAGGCCGACTACGACCGGATCTTCGACACCAACGCCAAAGGCGTTTTCTTCACGCTCCAGCAAGCCGCCCGCCGGCTGCGCGACGGTGGCCGCATCATCGTCACCTCCACCGGCGGCACCAAGATGTTCTTCACCGACACGTCGCTCTATCTCGGCAGCAAAGGTGCGGTCGAGCAGTTCGTACGCGTGCTGTCGCGAGAGGTGGCCACCCGCGCCATCACGGTCAACGCGGTTTCTCCCGGCTTCACCGACACCGACCTGCTGCCTGACCGTGACCGTACGATGGCCGCGGAGCTGTCCCCGTTCGGCCGGATCGGCACCCCGGCCGAGGTCGCCGAGGTGGCCGTTTTCCTGGCCAGCGACGCCGCGCGCTGGGTCACCGGCCAGAACATCGGCGCCGGCGGCGGTGTTTTCTAAGAGGCCGCGCAAATAGGGGAGCGAGTCTCTAAGCGATTGGACACCGATCTTTGCGGCCGGTAGCTTTGCGGTGGACCGTGACACCGCCAGAGGAGGTGAGACCCATGAACGTTGTACGCACGTGGGTGCTCCCTTTCGGGTCACGGGCCGGCGACTGACGTAGGTGTCGCGGAGCGCCTCGACCAACGGGCACTCCGAAAGGCAACACCCATGGACATTTTCGATGTGATCGTCGCCGGTTGCGGGCCAACCGGCGCGATGCTGGCGGCCGAGCTGCGGCTGCACGACGTGCGGGTCCTGGTCCTGGAAAAGGAGACCGAGCCGGTGTCGTTCATCCGCGTACCCGCTCTGCACATGCGCAGCCTCGAGCTGATGGCGATGCGGGGACTGCTGGATCGCTTTCTTGAGCGGGGGAGGCGACGGCCGCTCGGCGGCATTTTCGCCGCCATCGGCGCGCCCGCGCCGGAAAACCTGGACTCCGCGTACGCCTTCATGCTCGGCATCCCGCAGCCGATCGCCGAGCGGCTGCTCGAAGAACACGCGCTCGAGCTTGGCGCGCAGGTCCGGCGCGGCCGTACGGTGACCGGTTTCGAGCAGGACGCGGACGGCGTGACCGTCGAGCTGGCCGGCGGCGAGAAGCTGCGATCGCGTTACCTGGTCGGCTGCGACGGCGGCCGCAGCTCGGTGCGCAAGCTGCTCGGCGTCGGCTTTCCCGGCGAGCCCTCGCGCAACGAGACGTTGATGGGGGAGATGAAAGTCAGCGCGCCGGGGGAGGAAATCGCCGCCAAGGTGGCCGACATCCGCGAGACCCACAAGGGATTCTGGCTCAGGTCGTTTGGCGGGGAGATCTACAGCGTTGTCGTCCCCGCTGTGGATTTCACCGAGGATCGTACGGAACCGCCGACGCTCGACGATGTCAGGCGGGGGTTGCGCGCCATCGCCGGGACTGATTTCGGCGTACATTCTCCACGCTGGCTGTCCCGCTTTGGCGATGCCACCCGGCTGGCCGACAGCTATCGAGTCGGCCGCGTGCTGTTGGCCGGCGACGCGGCGCATATCCATCCGCCGACCGGCGGTCAGGGCATGAACCTCGGCATCCAGGATGCGGTCAACCTCGGCTGGAAGCTGGCCGCGCAGGTCCGCGGCACGGCGCCGCCGACGCTGCTGGACACCTACCAGCTCGAACGGCGGCCGGTCGCCGCGGACGTACTGGACAACACTCGCGCGCAGGCCGAACTGATGTCCACCGAGCCAGGCGCGCGGGCCGTACGCAGACTGCTCACCGCGCTGATGGACTTCGACGAGGTGAACCGCTATCTGATCGAGAAGGTCACTGCGATCGGTGTTCGCTATGACTTCGGCGCCGGTCCCGATCTGCTCGGCCGCCGGATTCCGGACATCGAAACAAAAAAGGGCCGCCTCTACGACCAGCTGCGCCGCGGCCGCGGCATGGTCGTCGACCGCACCGACCGGCTGACCGCCGGCGGCTGGTCGGACCGTGTCGACTATCTGGCGGATCCGACGGCGACACTGGATGCGCCGGCTGCTCTGATCCGTCCTGACGGCTACGTCGGCTGGATAGGCGACGAGCAGCAGGACCTCGACGACCAACTCGCCCGCTGGTTCGGCGCACCTGACGTTCCACGGCGAGAGGGCTGACGCGGGGCCGGTGGCGTCGGAAATGACGCCACCGGCCCGATCCCCGTGTCAGTATCCGCCAAGGGAATACGCGATGAAACCGAGATTGGGGTCCTCGGCCTGTGGCCACACGAGCTTGCTGATCCCGGTGCAGTGCTGACCGGACCAGAAACGTGCCATGTATTCGGTGCCGTTGCCGGCGGACGCACCCACCCCGATCGAGTGGTCTTGGAAGTCGTAGCAGTCACCCGACGCGATGGGGTTCGAGGCACCACTGACATCGCCGCGGAAGTCGGTGAAGTGATACCAGCAAACGAGCGCACCGCAGTGCGGTGTCGTCTTGCCAGAGTGGTTGGACGCGGATGTCGGCGCCGCCGTACGAGCGTGATGGGACGCGAGCGCCGGGACCGAGGTCAAAGCCATCGCCGAGGCGGTCAACGCGGCAACGGTCGCGGCACGAATAATTTGTCGAATCACTGCGAAACCTTTCCAGAACCTGATAGTTGTCACCAAAAAGCTGAGTCTGTGGCGCGATATCCACATCGTCAGGTATGGAAAAGGTAAATCTCGTCAATCCGGAGTGTCCAGTTACGGATGTCAGGATTTTCGCAGTGGTCCAAACCGGTTTTACTCCAGCGGCGCCGGCAGCGGGATCTCGCGGAAGTGATCGCCGTCCGTGGTCGTCCACACCTTGTTGGTGCCCAGCGGCCCCCTGCCGGCCCAGGCGAAATTGCCGAGCACGCATGCGCCGGTCAGGGTCCGCCAGATTCCGCTCGCCTTGACCGGGTCGACGGAGGTGAAGGTGGCGCCGTGGTCGTGGCTGACTTGTACGCCGCCATGAGGGTGGCCGCGGTTGAGCCCGATCCCCAGCAGCGTCCCATCCGCGAGAGCGCACACGTCTCCTTGAGAGGTGAGTGCGTCGGTGGCGGCTGGCTCCCAGTTTTTGCCGCCGTCCAACGAGCGGACCACCATCGATCCCTCGACATCGTGGTCCATCACGACGTACACGTATCTTCCGTTGACCGCGACGGAAAAACTACCTTGCGAGTACGGCAGCTGGCGCCACGATCGTCCGCCGTCCAGGCTGTAGTTCAGGTGTGGTCCGTCCGCGTTGAACCAGAGCTGCTCCGCGCTGTGAATCAGGTAGTTGGGGCTGTCCAGGACCGCGTACGCCCTGACCGGCGTGTTCAACACCTCGTGCGGCACTCCGGTGGTGGGGTCGATCGCCACCAGGCAGGCTCGGTCGCAGCTGCGCGCCAGCGGCCAACCCGCTGGTACGGCCTGGATCGGCGCTCCTGGCTTCAGGCCCGAGGGCGGTGCGAGGATCGTACGCGCGGTCGACGGCTCGCCTCTGTGCCAGGTCTGTCCACCGTCCTTGGTGAGGTAGGTGCCGATCAACACGGTCTTCGGGCCGAGCACCAGCGGTTGATACTTGCCGAGGTCGGCGAGCAGCTGGCTCGGCAGCTTGTGTGCCTGCCAGTGCTCGCCGGCGTCGGCGGTCTCGGCCAGTGCGTAGCGCTTGTCCTTCAGCTCGACGACGGCGTACGCGCGCGTCTCGTCGACCGGCAGGAACGACCGCGACTTCCGGCTGCCGACCAGGGCGGCGGCCACTGTCGACGGCCTGTTGTTGTCGGAGGTGATCGGCGCGGGGTGCCAGCCGCCGGCCAGGCTGACCACCGTGACGAGCGCGGCCGCTGCCGCGGCGATCGCCGCCGTACCGGCCGCCATGCCGGCCCTGCGCCGGGCCTGCAACCGCCGGCCGCGCCGGTCGATGAGGGTCAGGTCAGGAGCACCGGCGGCCGCGCCGACCTCCGTACGCACCTGGTCGATCGCCGCCGCCACGTCCGGCCGCAGCTCGTCGCCGGTCTCGTCGACCAGCTGTGCCATTGCCGCGCGGCCGCGGTGCAGCCGTGACTTGACCGTACCCACCGAGACTCCAAGCGCCCTCGCGATCTCCTCGATCGAGTGGTCTGCGAAATAGAACCTGACCAGCACCTCTCGCTGTGCCGCCGGAATTTGCGCGAGCGCGCGCAGCAGTGCGACCCGATCCGGCGATGGCGGCAAAGCCGTGGACACGTCGGTCGCCGCGAGGTCCAGCCGGCGCGCCAACCGCAGCCTGCGCCGCCACCAGGTGCGGACGACGTTGCGTGCCACGGTGTGCAGATAGGCTTCCGGGTTGTCCGCCGCCAGCACGCGCGACCGGCGGGCCATCGCACGCGCGAACGCCTCCTGTACGGCGTCCTGCGCCTCGTTCAGGTCGCCGGCCAGCGGATAGATCGCCACCACCAGTCGCGAGTAGGACGCTTTGAAGATGTCCTCGAGGCTGTCGGCGGCAGGTATCAGCTCGTCGGAGCGAGCTCCATCGGTCGTGGTCATACTGCCTCGAGTGTCGCTCGGCCGGAAAGGTTCCGAAACACTCGGTGTGATCGATACGGCGGGTCAGTGGCCCGACCGTTCGCGGATGATTTCCTCGACATTTTGCGGCAGGGTCGTCTGGAAGTCCTGCAGCCGGGCCCATTCCGGGGTGATGGTGATCTTCACCATCCGCGGATAGAGCATCCGTACGCCGGCCTCCCACTGCTCCATCTCCGCCGCCGGCACGATTTTCCGGGACGCCGCGACGTACTCGTCCGGGACACCGTCGACGATCTCGGTACGTGCGGTGCCGCGGACCAGCAGCACGCGCGGCGGGTAGCCTTCGGTGTCGATGGTCAGGGCGACCTTCGGATATTTCTGCAACGCCGGATACTTCTTCGCGTTCGTGGTCGTGCAGACGACGAACGCCGAGCCGGTCCACTCGAACGAGACCGGCACGACCCGCGGGAATCCGTCCGTACCGGCGAAGGCGAGCCGCGCCGGAATGTGCGAGTTGATCAGCTCCTGGGACACCGGCTTGGCCAGCTCGTCCAGGATCTTCTGCTGTTCCATGTCCTTCTCCCATCGTTGGTTGCCCCTGGGACGGAGCCGGCGCCACGTTCTCGACATCCGGCGACGAGGAAAATGGCGGAGCCGACAATCGGGACCTTTCAGCTGAACCCCGAGCCGCGCCGGATGCGATAGAAACAACCGTGGCGCCGATCCGGGTTTTCCTGTTGGACGACCACGAGGTGGTGCGTCGTGTGTCCACGGCGCCAGAATCCGCGACAACAAGAACTAACCGTGACGCGCGGGTCACGTCGGGTCGACGCTGCTGAGTTGACGAACGGCGGTCGCGAGGTCGGCGCGAGTGGCGGTGGCCGCGAAACCGAGGCGCAGATGGGCGGCCGGTGGCTCGGTGGGGAAAAACCGGCGGCCGGCGCTGACCGCGACACCGCGTTGCCGCGCGGCGTCTGCGACCGCCTGGCAGTCGGCGCCGGCCGGCAGGCTCACCCACAGGTGCAGTCCGCCGGCCGGCATCGCGGTGATCGACCAGTCCGGCAGCTCGGCGGCGATCGCGGCGGCCAACGCCTGCCGGCGATCGCGCAGCTCGGTCGCGAGCGTACGCACATGCCGGTCCCACGCCGGTGAGCTGAGCAGCTCCAGCGCGGCTTCCTGGAGTGGCCGCGCAACGAAAAAGTCGTCCACCAGGCGTACGGCGCGGAGCCGTTCCAGCACCGGACCGCGGGCGATCAGGGCGCCGATCCGCAGGCTCGGCGCGGCCGGCTTTGTCAACGATGTCAGGTAAACCACCGTGCCGTCCCGGTCGTCTGCCAACAGCGGCCGCGGGGTTGTGCTGGAATGGCTGAGAAAACGCGCGAAGTCATCCTCCAGCACGAACGCGCCGGCAGCTCTGGCCACCTCGACGACCTGGCGGCGGCGGTCCGTCGACAACACGAAGCCGGCCGGATTTTGATACGTGGGCTGGCAATAGAACAGTCGGGCGCCGGTCATGGCGAAGGCGTCGGCCAACAGGTCCGGTCGTACGCCGTCGCCATCCACCGGCACCGGCACCGGTCGCAGTCCGGCGGCGCGGGCCGCGGCGAGCGCGCCGGGGTAGGTCGGCGACTCGACCAGCACCGGTGCGCCAGGCGCGACGATCCCGCGGAACGCCATCGACAGCGAGCTTTGGCCGCCAGCGGTGATCATCACCTCGTCCGGGCTGACTTCTCCCGCCATGCCGGCGAAAATCGCGCGCAAGGCGGCGATTCCGTTGCTCGGCGCGCGATCCCAGGCGTCCGGCCGGCGCGCGGCGCGGGCCAATGCGGCGGCGAGCGCGCGGGTCGGCTGCAGTGACCGGTGCAGATAGCCGCCGTCCAGCGCGATCGTCCCCTCCGGCGGCGGTCCGAGCGAGCCGGTGTCGACCGCGCGGTCGGCCAGCGCGACCGTCTGCCAACCGGTGTCCGGTGCGTCCGCGGCGCGCGTACGCACCGAGACGTACGTGCCGCTGCCGGGCCGCGTCACCACCACACCCTCGGCGCTGAGCTGCGCGATCGCCCGCGACACCGTGACCGGGCTGACGTTGTGCCGGCGGATCAGCTCGCGGCTGCTCGGCAGCCGGTCTCCCGGAGCCAGTCGCGCCACCGTCTCGCGGAGAGTGGTCAACAGATCTCCAGAAGTGCTACTCTCTGTCATGAGAGAACATGATAGCGCTACTGTGGTAGCTGACGAACTGCTACTGAACGTCGGCACCCTGCGAGCCGACACGCCGGGTTGCGCCGAGGTGATCCACTTCAACAACGCCGGCTGCGGGCTGATGCCGACGCCGGTGCTGACCGCGATGCTCAAACATCTCAACCTGGAGGCCCGCATCGGCGGTTACGAGGCGTCCGCCGCGCAGGTCGACGCGGTCCACGACTTCTACCAGCAGACGGCCGCACTCCTCAACGCCAAAGCCGAGAACATCGCCTTCGCCAGCAGTGCGACGCACGCGTACTCGACCGCGCTGTCGGCGATCCCGTTCGCACCCGACGACGTCATCCTGACCACGCGCAACGACTTCATCTCCAACCAGATCGCGTTTTTGTCGCTGCGCAAGAGATTCGGCGTACGGGTGGTGCACGCTCCGGACGCGCCGGAGGGCGGTGTCGACGTGCCGGCGATGGCCGTGCTGATGCGCGAGCTCCGGCCGCGGCTGGTCGCCGCGACGCACATCCCGACCAATTCCGGGCTGGTGCAGCCGGTCGCCGAGATCGGCCGGCACTGCCGCGAGCTCGACCTGCTCTATCTGGTCGACGCGTGCCAGTCGGTCGGCCAGTTTCCCATCGATGTCGAGGAAATCGGCTGCGACCTGCTCACCTCCACCTGCCGGAAGTTTCTCCGCGGTCCACGCGGCAGCGGGTTTCTGTTCGTCGCCGACCGGGTTCTCGCCGGCGGATACGAGCCGCTGTTCATCGACATGTACGGCGCGCGGTGGATCTCGCCGGGTGAGTACGCGCCCGTCGCCACCGCCGCGCGGTTCGAGGACTGGGAATTTCCGTACGCCGCGCTGCTCGGCTGTGCCGCCGCCGTCAGGTATGCGCGCGACGTCGGGCTCGCCGGGATTTCGCACCGCGCGACCCGGCTCGGCCAGCGGCTGCGCGACGGCTTGGCGGCGATCCCCGGCGTACGCGTCTACGACCGCGGACCGGAACTGGCCGCCACCGTCACGTTTTCCCTCGACGGCTGGAAACCGCAGCCGGTCAAGGCGGCGCTGGACCGCCGGTCGGTCAACTCGGCGTTGAGCTTCCGCGAGTTCGCGCAGTTCGACTTCGGCGACAAGGAGGTCGACTGGTGCCTGCGGCTTTCGCCGCATTACTACAACACCGAAAGCGAGGTCGACAGGGTCGTCGCGGCCGTCGGTGAGCTGTGACGCATCGGCTCGCCTGGCGGTTTTCGTCGTCGGTGCGGCGAAATCCGCCAGGCGCGCGCGTACGGCTATCCGGCGGTGAGGTTGCTTGGCTTTTGCTTGTCCCACAGCCAGATCTGGAAGAACTGCGTCAGGTCCTGGCCGGAAACGCGCTCGGCGAGCGATACGAATTCAGCGGTCGTCACGTTGCCGTGGCGGTGCTGGCTCGTCCAGGTGCGCAGCAGTTTGAAGAACAGGTCGTCGCCGATCCGGTGACGCAACGCGGCCAATGTCATGCCGCCGCGTTGGTAGACAGCATTGGAAAACATCGTGTCGCGCTGTGGATCCGCGATCGACTGGTTCCAGAACGCGTTGCTGGCCGGGATCCGGTTGAAGGTCGCCTGCGCGGAGTCCCAGGTCGACGGTCCGCCGATGTGTTCGTTCCACAGCGATCCGGCGAATGTCGCGAATCCCTCGTTGAGCCAGATGTGTCGCCAGTCGGCCACGCTGAGGCTGTCGCCGAACCACTGGTGACCGAGCTCGTGCGAAATGGTGCCGGTGCTCGCGGCGAAGCCGTACAGCGGCCGGGTCTGCGTTTCGAGGGAGAAACCGACCTCCGGCACGTTGTCGACGATGGCGCCGGTCGAGCTGAACGGATAAGGTCCGAACTTCTGTGACCAGAAGTCGGTCACGTCGGCGGTGGTGCCCCGAATTCGGTCTGCGTTGCTGGCAAGTGTCGGGTCGACGGCGTCGGTCTGCCGGATTCCGGAGGGCGTACGCCCGGTGGTGATGTCCCATTTGCCGATGTCGATGGTCGCCAGGTAGCTGGCCATCGGACTGGTTTCGTGCCACACGTACGTTTTGTGGCCACCGCGAGCGAACGCGCCGAGGAAGTCGCCATTCGCGACGACCTGCCGGTCGGACGGGACGGTGATGCGGTAGGTGTAGGTCGCTTTCCGGCTCGGATGGTCGTCGGAGGGATACCAGGTGCTGGCGGCGTTTGGCTCGCAGCCGACGAAAGCGCCGTCGTCGGTGTAGAGCCAGCCGTACGGCGAGCCGAAGACGATCGGCGAGCCGACGATGGTCTTGGGCGAGCCGTTGTAGCTGACCGAAACCAGGAACGGCGCCCGGTCGACCAGGCCGGACCGCGGCGTGATCACCAGTTCCTGCCCGTCCCGGGTGAAACTCGCGGCCCGGCCGTTCACGCGTACGGACCGGACGTTGAGGCCCTGCAGGTCAAGGTCGAAGGACGACAGGTTTTGGGTGGCCACCGCCAAAAGGGTGGCGGTGCCGGACAGTTGGTGATCCGCCGGCTCGTAGGCGAGGTTGAGATCATAATGAACAGGCCGGTAACCGCCGTTGCCTTCCAACGGAAAATACGGGTCGCCGACGCCGGCGGCGCCGGCGGTGAATGGCGAGGACGCCGCCGCCGGGCTCGCCACCCCCAATGTGAGCGCGGCGGCGACCGCTGCGATGCCAACCTTGGTTCTGTTACGCACGCGCACCTCCGAAATCGACCAGTCCAGGCCGGCGATGTCTGTCGGCGAGGCTTCGGCGTCCAATCTGCCACAGGACCGGCGCGTTTGGCGTAATTAACTGAATAGCGCGTGAAGGCGGGACGCGTGCGCGCCCCGCCTTCGGCTATTTTGGTTCTCAGCAGGGGCCGTTGACCCACTGGTTGGAGGAGACCTTGTCGCTGAGCTCCGGATAGTGCGAGATTCCCCAGCCCTTGTCGATGCACACGTGCAGCGTGTTGGTGTTGTAGTTGACGTCCTGATAGATGATCACCGAGGTCAGGCTGGTGCCG
Source organism: Fodinicola acaciae (assembly GCF_010993745.1). Taxonomy (NCBI): domain Bacteria; kingdom Bacillati; phylum Actinomycetota; class Actinomycetes; order Mycobacteriales; genus Fodinicola; species Fodinicola acaciae. The sequence continues at coordinate 2,936,295 of NZ_WOTN01000001.1, read as the reverse complement.
GTGCCGTTGTTGTACCAGGACGACGACTGGTCGTCGATCCAGCTGTTCGAGGTCTGCGACCAACGCGGGTTGCTGTAGACGAAGTATGCGACTCTGCCGCCGAAGAAAGCGTCCTTGTAGGCACACAGTGCGCCGCCGTGTCCGGCGCACCCGTTCGGCGCGCCGCTGTTCCACCAGGTGATGCCGGCCGGAGCCGCGGCGGCGGCCGGCGTTGCTGTCATCGCCAGCGCGGCCACGCCGGTGAGCGCGGCGGCCGCGAGCGTACGGGATCGGGGCATGACGGATCCTTTCGTCGAGGTGCGGTGCACCTGTGGGTTGTTGCCGAAGAAATCAGCCGTTTTCCGCGACAACGGCCAACGCGTGAGCGACCAGCGTGCGATAGGTTGCGATGTCGTCGTGGTATTTCGCTTGTACGGCCGCGAGGTGACGAGCCTGGAGTCTGCGTCCGACCGCCGGCAGCCCGGTCTGGCGCATGCAGGTCGCGTCGGTCACCGCGATCCGTGTTTCGGCGCGCCGCGCGTCCTGTTTCGGCAGGTGGTCGTAGAGTCTGGCGGCGGCGTCCTCGGCGGCACCGGTGTCGGCGTACGAAAAGCCGCCGACACGCATGCAGGCCCGCCATTTTGCCAGTGTCGACACGAAAACCGGGTCGTGCGTGACGGCAAGGTAGGCCAGTGGCGCCAGGTTGGTGACAAGGTTGTGGACGCGCCCCCACCGCGCCAAATCGCCATAGAGCCGGCGTCGCGCGTCGGACCGGCAGCCGTCGGTGTTGGTGAAGACCTGTCCCATTCCCGGCACGTCGACCGTGACCCGGCGGCGTCCACTGCCGCCAAGCGCGATTTCGTACGCGTGCTGGCGGCTCGGCGACAGTCGCTGGAAAACCTCAGTATTGGGATCGGCGGCTGGCTGCGACGCCGCCCCCAGCCCGTATCCGTTTTTCGCCGCTGCCGCCACATCGTCGTTTCCAAACGTGAACGTGGTCGCCGGCCCGGTCGGAGGGGTAATCTGGGGGACCACGTATGGAAATCCCTGTGCGATCATGCATCCGGCGACCAGCCGCTCCTCTGCCTGCGCGAGTTGGCCAAGCTGCATCCTGGTCGGCGCCGGCGGCACCGCCGGAGCGGCAGCGGAAAACGCACAACCCACCACAACGGCTATCGCGCCGCCGGTCAGCGCCGATCCGATGACGACAGCACGCAGCGATTTCCTCATATGCGACTCCGACCATTTCCGTGCTGCCCCGCCAGGCACCGTAATAGCCCCAATCCACCCCGCGACACGAGTTTTCACCAGGCTTGAAACATAGAGGTCAGGACAGCATTCGTCGGCTCTCGGTAAAACCGCGGTAATTGTTTGCTTGCACGTGTCGTCCCGGTAGGTGGCGAGAAGGTCCAATATGTGGGATCAAAGGCACGTGGAGCGCTAAACGTCTGACTTGTAAGGTTCACGGATGGTGTTGTGACTGCTCGCCTGGCCGGCGTCGGCTCCAGGAATGCCAATTGTCCAGTTTGATGTCTTGTTAAACAAGTATTACGCAGCCGAGCCGCCTCACCTGCATTGTCAGCCACACCAGCACCACACCAGCCGCCGCTGAATGTTTGCAAGGCCCCCATGCGTGCGTCAGACGCACGTAAGGAGGCCCTGCTATCAAACACAAACCGGCAGGACAGACATTTAGCGCTGCAGAGGCAGTAATTGGCATCCAGACCAACGGGTTGCTCGTACGCTGCTGGCCGAGCAGAATCCGGGGCTTGGCGGCACCGGGACCTACGGCGGCGCGGACAGCTACTGGTATGGCCGGTCCGCCGGTTTCAACGCCGAACTGCGCGGGCGCGTACGCGAGGCACACCGCCGGCTCGGTTTGGCGCGCCGCAACGGAAAGTGGAATATCGAGGTCAAAGGCGCAGGTGTTGCGGGAGGCGGTCGACGAGGCCGGCCCAGTTGTGGACCGGTGTCACCGCGATCGGTTCCCTGGCCCAGAAAAACCGCGTCGAGGGTGCCGTTTTCGCCACACCGCACGGACCTGTCGCGGTGCGCGCCACGACGGTGGTCGATGCCACCGGCGATGGCGACATCGCGGCGTTCGCCGGCGCGGAATACGATCACGCCGCCGGTCCGATGTGGTTTTCGCTGGCACAGTTTGCCGGGCCCGGGCGTACGCGGAACAACTTCGGCCGGGCCGTCGACACCTCCGACGTCGAGGACGTCACGCGCGCCGTGGTCGCCGGCCGGCGCCGCGGCACCGATCTGCACGACCACGGATTTTACGTCGCCAGCAGGCAAAGCCGGCACGTCCGCGGCGACGTGACGGGTCACCGTCACCGACCAGCTGACCGGCCGGCGCTGGCCGGACGTGATCAACGTGCATGTCAGCAACCACGACATCAAGGGGCCGAGTGAAGCGGTGTGGCCGCTGGTCGGCCTGGTGCCGCCGACGCTGCTGATCGAGATGCCCTACGGCGCACTGCTTCCGGCCGGGATGGACGGCATTTTGGTCGCTGGCAAGGCGATCTCGGCGACCCATGACGGCCTGGCGGCGGCGATCGGCCCGTCATCCCGCCGGCTGGATGTCGCCGCGCTGCAACGCCGCCTCGGTGAGCTGCCACGGCCGGACGCCGGCAGGTCGATGGATGCCGAGGAACTTGTTGAGGCGGTCGCGCGAAACGCGCCGCTCTCGCGCTACAACGACCTGGACTATCGCGAAAGCCACGGCATTCCGTTCGTCGAGGCCGTGCTGCGTGCCGACACCACTGAGTCGCTGCGAGCCGCCGCCGGCCGGCGCACGGGGGAGTCGCGGACGGTTCTTGCCCAAGCTCTCGCGCTGCGCGGTGATCCGCTCGGCATCGACATCATCGTTGAAAAACTCAACCACGTGCTCGACACCGGCCAGCTGCCACGCCAGTCTTCGGCCGTACGCAACGCACAACTCGCTCCAGATCATGCCGCCGTGCCCGAGGCCGCCCACCTGCTCTACACACTTGCCTTTGCGCGTATGCACGAATCCGTGCCGGTCTGGGAGCGTGTGGTGGGCCTGGTCAAACCGTCGTACGACGCGATGTGGGATAGCGAAGCGGGGATTTTTGGCTATGTGGGGGCAATCCGCGCGGGCGCGGCACGACTGGCGGCGCCAGCGGCAGTGCCGCTGTTGAGACATCTCCATGCCGCCGGCTGCCTTCATGGGCAGCACCGGGCCGAATTCGAGCCGGACATCGTCCGCGCCGCCTCCAGCTCGTTCTGTGCGTCGGTGCTGTCGTTGGTGAGCACCATGTGGCGGCCGGCCAGCCGGAGCGCCTTCTCGATGCCGACGGCCAGGTTGGCGTAGAACGGGTTGCCGAGGTCGCAGACCAGCACTCCGATCGCGCGGCTGGTGCCTTGCCGCAGGTTGCGCGCGTTGGCGTCCGGCACATAGCCGATCCGCGCGGCGGCGGCCAGTACGCGGCGGCGTACGTCCTCCGCCGCGTATCCGGAGCCGTTCAGGGCTCGCGAAACGGTCGATGGCGAGACGCCGGCGGCTTTGGCGACGTCCTGCACGGTGGCGCGGCGGAGGCCCTCCGGCTTCACTGGTGTCCGGTCCGGACGTGCGTTCTCGGCATGGACACACAGTAAAGGCGGTCAGTTGGCCGCGGCGAGCGCGTGTGTCGCCTCGTCGTACATCGGGACGGTGTCGCCGAGACCAACGATCTCAAGCGCGCGGCGTACGACCGTCGACGGCACCACGCGCAGGCCGATGCCTTTCTCGGCGAGCCGCCGCTGGCCGTCGATGAGCGCGGCGATGGCGGTGGAGGAGAAGAACGCGACGAGGCTGAGGTCGAGGACGACGACCGCGACACCGGCGTCGACCTGATCGATGTGGTCGGCCAGGGTCGGTGCGGTGAGCATGTCGACCTCACCGACGACCGACAGAAGGACCGCGTCGTCGAGCCGGTGGACTCGTACGTTGAACGCGGCGTCTGGCACCGGATCGCGGCCGATCATCCTTCGACCCTCCTCGTACGGTTACGCCGCGACCAGCTCGCTGGCGGCGCAGCGTGGACAGTGATGGTGCGGCTGCGTCGTCCAGCCGGCCTCGCGCGCCGACGCGACGAGCGCGTCCAGGTCATAGCCGGTCGCGTCGAAGCACTCGTACGCCGAGCCGCAGCCGTCACATTCCAGGATGTGGAACGGGAGATCCCCGGGAATCTGGGAAATCCGGCTGGCCACCGATGACCTCCGTCAGGCGTCGATCTGTTTCGCGGTGCCGTGGCTGATCGCGATCTTGCGCGGTTTTGCCTTTTCCGCGACCGGGATGCGCAGCGTCAGCACGCCGGCGTCGTAATGCGCCTGGATGTTGTCGGTGTCCAGCGTCTCGCCGAGGAACAGCTGCCGGGAGAACACGCCGAGCGGCCGCTCGGCGACCTGCATCTCGACGTTGTCGCCGACCGGTGCCGGCCGACGCTCGGCCTTGACGGTGAGCACGTTGCGCTCGACGTTGAGCTCGATCGCGTCCGGCGCGACACCGGGAAGGTCGAACGCGACCACGAACTCCTCGCCGGAACGGTAAGCGTCCATCGGCATGGCGTTGGGCCGCGACCACGTGCCTGACGTGCCAAGGACCTGCTGTGTCAGTCGGTCGAGCTCGCGGAACGGATCGGTGCGCATCAACATGGGGCCACCTCCTCTTTCGTTCTTCGGCTTGTCAATGCGCTGTGACTCCGTTGTAACATGTCATCGGATCGCTGACAAGTGCAGTGTCGCCGGAAGGATGACATCAATGGAAGGCGACTTCGAACGCGTACGGACCATCGCCGCGACGCGGGCCGAGCGGCTCAGCGCGGAGCAGGTGCTGTCGGCTTTGGTGCTGCTGCGGCGGTTACGCAGCCAGTTGGCCGAGTGGGAGCCGCACCTGATCGCCGCCGCGCGTGAGCTCGGGACCAGCTGGGCCGACCTCGCGCCGGCGTTGGGGGTGGCCAGCCGGCAGGCCGCCGAGCGCCGCTATCTGCGGTTGCGGCCCGGCGCCGGTGACACCGGCGAACAGCGGGTCGTCGCGCAGCGCGACCTGCGCGCCGGAGATCGCGCGGTTTCGGCGTGGGCCCGGGAAAACGCGGCACAGCTGCGGACGCTGGCCGGCCAGGTCGGCGCCGCCGGGGTGCTGAGCGTGTCACATGCGCTCGGCGACGACGACCCCACGACTTTGCTGCATCCACTGGCAGCCGCGCGGGCGCAGCTCGGCGCCTCGCATCCCGACCTGGCCAGGCAGATCGACGAGATCTCCGAGCGTACGCACCAAATCCGCCGCGACACGCAGGCCCGTAGGGACTCTTCTCGTTAGAGGTCGCTCCGCTATCCGCGCGTAGCGGTCAGGTGCCAGATCGGAATGCGCAGCCGGCCCTGGTCGTCGGTCACCGGCTCGGTCGCGCCGCCGAAGTCCGGAAACATGTCGTTGAGGAGCCCGGCAAACTGCTCCGGCGTGAACGCGACGGTGTAATGCTCGCGGCGCAATGAGTCGATCGTCCAGTGCTTGCCGACCGTCGTACGCAGATTTTCCTCCGTGACGGCCATGTCCAGCGGCAGGCCGCCGATTCCTTCTTCGGTGAAGCAGAAGATGTGCAGCCGCGCGCCAGGCACGGTCGCGCGGTGCAACGCGGCGACATAGTCGTGGCGCTGCTCGACCGCGAGGCAGTGATAGAGCGCGCTGTCGATCACCGTGCCAAACTGTCCATCGTAACCGTCCAGCCGCGTGGCGTCGGCGACCGCGAAGCGTACGTTGAGGCCGCGCTCGGCCGCTTTCTCCTGGTTTCGCGCCACCACCTCCGCCGCGCCGTCGACGCCGGTCACGCGATATCCCTTGGAAGCGAGGAAAAGCGAGTTTTCGCCGAGGCCGCAGCCGGCGTCGAGCACCTCGCCGCTGATCTGTCCGGCCGCCTCGGTCTCGACCAGTGCCGGCTGCGGACCGCCGATGTCCCACGGCATGACCGCGAATCCGGCGACGCCTTGGACAGGTGAGTCACCGCGATAGAACGCGTCGAAATCCAGGTCGCGGAGGAGGACTTTGCCGTTGTCGGTCATAGGTGGCTCCTAGAGTCGAGATCGTCTCTTAAGCGAGCCTAGGACGATGCGATAAGATACACAAGTGTACCGTACGAGCGATCCGGGATGGTGACGGTGAGACCGACCGAGCTGACCACGCAACGGCGTCGTGGCACCAGCCTGGAAGCCGCGATCCACGCCGCGGTGTTCGAGGAGTTGGCGGAGGCCGGTCATGGTGGCCTCACGCTGGAAAAAGTCGCCGCACGCGCGCGTACGAGCAGGTCGTCGCTCTATCGCCGGTGGTCGTCGCTCGACGAGTTGATCCTCGCTGCGATCCAGAACGCGTTGCCGGACCTGCCGACGCCGGCGGACGACGGCGACATCCGCGCCGAGCTGGTCGGCGTGCTGGACAAGATGGCGCAGGCGCTGGCTGGCCCGGTCGGGCGCGCGCTTGCGTCCATCCTCACCGACCTGACCCGCTCGACGACGCTGCATGCCGCTGTACGCGAGAAAATCATCGCACCGCGGCTGCGCGCGGTGCACGCCATCCTGGAGCGAGCCGCGAGCCGGGGAGAGATCCGGCCAGGTGCCGCCACGCCGTTCGTCGTGCAGGCCGGACCGTCCATCGTCGTGCAGAACGTGCTTCTCCAGGGCCTGCGTCTGTCCACAAAGGACATCGAGGACATCGTCGACCAGGTCGTGCTGCCGGCGCTCAGGCCCTGATCAGTGCGGCTCGCCGCGAAGTTTGCGGTGGACGACCCAGCCGAGGTCGACCAGCGCGATGGCTGCGAAAACGAACAGAACGATGGCGATCCAGGCAGGGACGTGCAGCACGACGGCCGCGATGCCGCCGCCGAGGCAGACCACCAAGCCAAAGCTGGCGAGCCAAATGCGCAGCGTCAGCGCGCTGTACGCGGGCGGAGCGCCGCCGATGCCGGCGGTCGGGTCGTGATAGTCCGGCAGGCCACGCTGGTATTCGGCTCTGCTGCGTTTTCGGCCTCGCATGAGCCAGGCATACCCGGCTGACCGGCGGCTAATCGGCGCGGCGATAGTGCGCGACCGTCGCCGTGATCGCGGCGGCGACGACGCTGACGACGGCGAGGACCGTCACCGTCGGCTGGCCGCCGTGCTGGAAGTCGGCGAACAGCAGGATCCCCAGGTTGAGCAGCCAGTGGAGGATGCCGGCGATCGGCAGTGACCACCAGCCGCTGCCTTCGGTGAGTACGCCGAATATCACCGAAACGGCGACCGTGGTCACCACGAACGTGGCCAGGAAAGCGAATCCGAAGCGGTAGTACTGGACGTGCCAGCTGCCCCAGAGCACGCCGACCACCACGCTCGAAACCAGAGTCGGCCAGCGTACGCGCAGATGCCGCTGCAGAAACGATCGCCAGCCAAGCTCCTCACCACACGCGCCGGCGAGCTGAAGAACCGCCAGGAGGCCAAACGCGGTGATGTTGGGCACCCTGACCGGATGACCGATGGCGGTCGCCACTTCCACGTAACCGAAGAACAACAGCGTGAGAATGGCCGCGCCGACGACGATTCGGCGGGCCACGGTCGTGAGCGAGACCGTGGCCGGCGTGAGCGTCGACGGTCGCCGCAGCGCGGCCGCCAGACCGACCGCGGCGAGCATCCCAATGGTGGGGCCAAACTGTGCCAGCGTGAGCAGGTCGGGGGACAGGCCGAGGAGCGGTTGCGCGATCACGAGGCCGGCCGAGCCGATCCAGGTGACGACCACGAAAACGACTGTGCCTGGCCAAAACGCCGATTTCCGGGCGACCAGTCGAGCGGCCAGGGCGGGATTTACCTTGGACAACTGAGGATCTCTTCTCTCACCGTGATGTGCCGGCGAATCTACCTTCCTCAGCGAGCTTTTCGTCGTGACGTACGCACTTCTACGTATCCGCCGCGCCGAAGCCGAAAGCGCTTGAGAACTCCGGAGTTTCGTCCAACCAGGACAAATACCAGTCGCGAAAGTCGGGGCCGGGCCGCAGTCCGCCATCGCTGACCCGGTCGTCGAACCACACCTGGCCGGCGGACCGACCGCAGACCGCCAGCCGCACGTATGCGCCGCAGCCGAAGTGGACGATGGCGACGGACCCGGTGATCCAGCGGTCGTGCCAGTATTCCTCGTCCGGCACCAGGTTTGCCGCGTCGGTGTTCGGATTCCAGAATCCGGTGTGCGGGAACGGAGTCGCGAGAAACCCCGGTGTGTACGGTTGGCCGCCAGGTGCGGCAACCTCCGCCCAGTCGATCATGCCGTAATAGGGACCGGCGCCGCCACTCCCGAGGCTGGTCAGGAAAGTCCGGTATGCCGTCGGCAGCCGGATGTCGTGGAGGCGCTCGAAAACGCCGATTTCGGCGGCGGCGACCGGTGCGTTCAGCCGATAACGATGGCTGGCGGCCCCGAAGCGTTCGCGCGCCGGATCCGCCGCTGCCATCGCGGCGAGTTTTGCCTTCACGTGGTCGATATCCCATCCACCGCTGGTCTCGCGCACACCTGGACGATAACGCGGGTACGCACTTCTGCGTATCGTCACCGAGCACGCCCGCCCGGTTTTCGTGAGAAGGTGAGACCTATGACTGTGGATCCGGCCGCGTTCGAGGCGATCGAGGACGACTGGAACGAGGCGATGGTCGCCAACGACGCCGACCGCATCGCCGCCTTCATGACCGACGACTGGGCCCTGGTGACCGAGCATGGCATCACCTCTGCCGAGCAGTTCCTGGCAAACATCAGGTCCGGCACCCTGCGCCATCTGAGGATGGCCTCGACCGGACGGCCGCGAGTGGCTGTGTACGGCGACGCGGCGGTGTTCAGCGTGCGGGTGGTCAGCACCGCGAGCTTCGCCGGTCAGCGGTTCGACGCGGACGAATGGACGACCGACGTGTTCGTACGGCGTGGCGACAAATGGCTGTGCGCCTCGACGCAACTCACGCCGGCTCTCGACGCGTACGACCAGGGTTCGCAGACGTGATGGACCTCGACCGTGACTTCCATTGGCGAGGACGACGTGTCGCCTGGACCACGGCCGGATCCGGTCCCGCCGTGGTGTTCTGCCACGGCACGCCGTTTTCCAGCCAGCTGTGGAAACCGTTCGCCGAAGCGCTGAGCCGCGACCACACCGTCCATCTCTGGGACATGCCAGGTTATGGACGGTCGTCGAAGCGACCGGACCAGCCGACCGACTTCGGCGCGCAGGCCGAGGCTTTCGCCGCGTTGTTGGAACATTGGCAGCTGGAGGAGCCACCGCACGTCGTGGCGCACGATTTCGGCGGAGCGGTCTCGCTGCGCACTCACCTTGTCCACGGTGTCGACTTCGCGTCGCTGATGCTGGTGGACGTTGTCGCGATCCCGCCAAGCGGTTCGCCGTTCTTTCGGTTCGTACAGGAGAATCCGCGGCTGCTCGGACAGCTTCCCGGCTATGTACATCGTGCGCTGGTCCGGGCGTATGTCGACAACGCGGCCTATCGTGATCTGGACGACGACGTCCTTTCGTCGTTGTCCGATCCGTGGACCGGAGACGAAGGCCAACCCGCGTTCTATCAACAAATCGCCGAATACGACGAGTCGTTCCTGGCCGAAAACGAACGGCGCCTGCCGGACATCACGATCCCAGTGCGCGTTGTGTGGGGTGAAAACGACCCGTGGATTCCGGTCGAGCGCGCGCATCGGCTGCAGGCCCTGATCCCCGGCGCCGAGCTGCGCACTGTCGCCGAGGCCGGACACCTGATTCACTTCGACGCGCCGATAGCGCTGATGGACGAGCTGCGGGCCTGGCTGGAGTCTCACTGACCGGCGTCGCGTTCGGTTTCCTGAAGCCGCCGCCACTTTGCCATCGACTGGCTGATTTCCTCGCGGAGAAAGGCAAAGAACCGGCGGGTCTCGTCCAGCCGCTGCCCGGCCGGAGAGTTCGGGCCCAGCACTGCGACGCCGTCGGCCGCTCCGGCCTGCACCTGCACCAGCACCGGATCGGACTGGCTGACGAAATGGCTCCAGGTGTGCTCGTGGATCCGGCAGAAGTCGTGCCGGCTGCCCGGCTCGCGACCGCGTACGACCAGCCGCACCTGCACCAGGTATTTGACCGCTCCGGAGATCGCCGGCGCGCCGACGCCCAGCCGCTCGGCGAGCTCGGCCGCCGACAGCGCGCCGGAGTCGGTGACCATCAGCGCGGCGTACACGCGCGCTGCCATCCGCGGCATGCCGGACTCGACCATGATCTGCGCGAACCGTTCCCGGAAGGCGGCGACGGCGCCATCGTCCGCTCGCGTCACCCGAAGCTCCTCTCGCCGTGTCGTCTTCAGTTTACGTCCTTCAAACATTTCACGAAATTCATGAAGTCATAGTAGTCTGGTCGGTGTGGACACCGATCTCGTCGGAGTGCAGAAGACGCTCAGCCCCGTGCTCAGGGCCAAAGCGCTGGACAACCGGTTGCCGGACCCGATCCTCGGCGACACCTACGCCGAGCAGGCGATGCGCCGCCTCGACCCCGACTACGACAAACGCAGGTTTGGTACCAGCCAGCTGGGTCTCGTCGCGGTCGTACGCGCGAAGGCCCACGACGACTGGGCGCGGGCCTTTCTCGCCGGTCATGCCGACGCGGTGGTGCTGCACCTCGGCTGTGGCCTGGACGCCAGGGTCTATCGGATCGACCCTCCCGGCACGGTCGACTGGTATGACGTGGACTATCCGTCGGTCATCGAGCTGCGGCAAAGCGTCCTTCCGCCGCGCGAGCACTACACACTGATCGGCTCCAGCGTCACCGACCTGGACTGGCTCGACCGTGTCCCGCGTGGCCGGCCGGCGCTGATGGTCGCCGAGGGACTGGTGCCATACCTGACCGAGACCGACCTGCGGCGCCTGCTGACCGGCGTCGTCGACGCGTTTCCGACCGGTCAGATCCAGTTCGACACGGTGTCGGCGTGGGCTTGGCGTACCTCGAAATGGGACCCCACGCTGCGTCGTTACGGTGCGCGGTTTCACTGTGGTTTCGACGATCCCGCCGCGCTGGCCGGCTGGCACCCGCGGCTGGAATACGTCGACGAGGCGCCGATGAACGACTCGCCGCTGCTGATGGCCAAGGCGCCGGCGAACGTACGCCGCACGTACCGCGTGTTGAACCTGCTGCCGGGCATGAAACGGTCGACTCGGATCGTGCGCTTCCGGTTTTGATCATCCGCCGGACTCCGGGACCGTCGTCCCTGGCCACCTTCGCCGTACGGTCCGAGACTCCGCGGGCCGGACAACGATCGTCGCGTGCCCGACCCGGCCGGTGTCGGGTGCACGCGACGGATCAGTTCGTCCGTTCGCGGACGTCCGTGCCCTGTTCGGCGAACGCCTTGAAGTCCTGCATGTGCCGCAGCGACTGCTTGCGGAAGGAGCCGGGCATCAGACGCCCCACGAGCCGCATCAGCAACCCGTCGAACCGGAACTCGCTCTCGCTCTCCCACAGGGTCGTGTCCGGACCCGCATCGATCAGCCGGTCGCGCTGGGCCTGCCACATGCCCTGGCCGACGATCTCGCGGTCGTAGTGCACGACGACCGAACTGGGAATGGCGTGCAGATCCGCGGGTTCCAGGCGTGTGATGGTCTCGGTGGCCTCCATCCTCTGCTTGCCCATTTGAAACACGACCCGCGAGGTGGTGCCGAGCTGGCCGTGCACCCCATTCACCGGTTCGTGCAGCACCAGGCCCCGCAGCCACTTCGGCAGGTGCTCGGGGTCGGAGACCAGTTGGACCACCTTCTCCCGCGGCAGGTCGATCTCGATCGAGGTGGTGTACTTCATCGCACGCTACTTCCGGGGGTGTAGAACGCGGTGGTGGCCTCGACCGCGGCCGCTACCTGATCCGGATCGCCGCCGGCGGCCAGGTGAGCCTCGCCCCATCCAACAGCGCTACGCCGAACGAACTCGCGCCCCTCGGGCAGGGTCCGGAACTCCTCGTGGTCGAGGGTGTCTCCGTCGGCCAGGTGCCGGGCCAGGGCGAGGAGATGCAGGTCCCAGCCCACACCGCCGGCACCGGGGCCGTAGGTCGGGAACATGGGCTCGCCGACGGCCGCCGCATGGACCAGTTCCAGCTCGGTGTCCCCGGCTGGGCCGGGGGACAGGCGCACCTCGACCTCGCTCGTACCCGGCCACTCGTCGGCGTCCGGTCCGAACAGCCAGGACACCCGCAGCCGCCGCGGCGGGTCACACTGGAGGATCTCCCCGTGCTCACCGCCGTCCAGCGCGAACGACCCGCCAAGGCGCAGGTCCCCGGTGACCGACCTCAGCCAGCGGCCCAGTCGCTCGGGCTCGGTGATGGCGCCCCACACCTCGTCGACCGGCGCGTCGTAGCGACGGCGCAACTCCATCGTGTACGCGTCGCCGGCGGGCAGGGTCGCTGTGCCCATCCTCCGGCGCGCAGCGGCCAGTTCGTCAAGTACGTCCTTCATGTCATGTTCCTTTCTCTGGCGGATCGGCCTCACCCGCATCGGTGCTGTGCCGGGTCGGCCGGCGGGGTGGGCCACTTGCGGTCCGGGATGCACGCCTGCCGCGAGCCAGCTCGGTTGCCAGGGCATCGAGCCGCTGATTCCAGAGCCCGCGAAACCGGTCCAACCACATGTCAACCTCGCTCAGCTGCGTGGCGTCGACGGCATAGAACCGGCGGGCCCCCTCGGCCCGGACCGACGCGAACCCGTTCTCACGCAGAACGCGCAGATGCTGGGAGACAGCCGGCTGGGACAACGAGAACTCGGCCCGTATCACGTCCGTGATCGCGCCGGAGGTCAGCTCGCCGTCGGCGAGTAGCTCGAGAATGCGCCGGCGCACCGGGTCACCCAGGATGTCGAACGCGTGCACGAACAGAATCGTACCAGCCGCGTCTTATATAAGTCGATGCCGGTATCCCGAGCGGCGAGTTCCCGTGTCAGCAAGCAGCCAGTGTTGATCGGGGTCACCGAGGCGCTCAGCGGCCTGACCGCGGTGGCGTTTGTGGATGCGCGATTCGGCGGATTTCTTCCGCGGCGCCAAAACCGCCTGACGTCGGCCCCGCGTGTAGGGGAATTGACGCTGTTCTGAAAACGACGAAGGCGTGCTCACCGAGCACGCCTAGGCAAAGAAGACGTGCTCCAACCGTTGCGGCATGAGAATCAGGTCAGCCGCGACGATGGGGGTCTGGGGGCTCCGCCCCCAGTGTGATGACGGTGATCGAATCGCTGGAAGGCGTGCCCGCCGACCGGGCGAAGCCTTCGATCGAGTGCGCCGTCAGGGACTCGAACCCCAAACCCGCTGGTTAAGAGCCAGCTGCTCTGCCAATTGAGCTAACGGCGCATGCATCCGGACCTGTCCGGTGCCGGTGATCAGTTACGATAGCAGCCTCTGCGGATGGCTGGGACGAGGGGGTTGCGACAACCTCGGGGCCTGGTCGTACGTCTTAGGAACTAGAGGCAGTTCAACGACTTGCCTGGCACAGCGGAGTGCCGCCGGAGTCCGGCCACCCCGCTGCCGGCCGGACGAGCGCTCGTGTAGTTACATAGCTTCGAGCATCGGTCTAGATCGGGGTTTTCATGCGAGGACTCAACCGCTGGATGACGGTCGCGGTGGCGTGTGTGGCGGCCGGCACGCTGGTGTTGAGCGGCTGTTCCAAGCCGTCCACCGATGGTGACACGAAGCCGGCCGCCGGCAACCAGACGGCGCCGAAGGCGGCTCCGGCCAACCTGACGATCAGCCCGGCCACCGGTGCGGCGAAGGTGAGCACCAGGCCGAGTGTGAAGGTCACCACCGACGGCAAACTGTCCAAGGTCGAGGTGACCGACGCGGCCGGCAAGCCGGTGGCCGGCCAGTTGGCCGCCGACCAGGGGACGTGGCGGCCGGACAACCAGCTGTCGTACGACTCCAAATACAAGGTGACCGCGACGGCGGCCAACAAGGACGGCGCGGAGAGCACGGCGACGTCGGATTTCACCACGATGGGTCAGCCGGGCAAGACCAACGGCGTCGACTTCGCGGTGGACAGCGGCACGGTCGGTGTCGCGCTGCCGATCATCCTGCACTTCACCTACTCGGTGCCGGAGAGCATGCGCAAGGCGATCCAGGACGCCATCCAGATCCGGACCTCGCAGCCGGTCGAAGGCGCGTGGAAGTGGTGGAGTTCCGACGAGCTGCACTTCCGCACCAAGGACTACTGGCAGCCGGGCACGAAGATCCAGGTCAAGGCGGCCATCGGCGGCATCGACATGGGCAACGGCCGCTATGGCAAGCGGGACCGTACGGCCACCATGACGGTGGGATCGAAGGTCAACATGGAGGTCGACAACAAGACCCACAAGGCCCTGGTCTACCAGGACGGCAAGCTGATCAAGACGCTGCCCGCCTCGCTCGGCAAGCGCAGCACGCCGTCGTCCTCCGGCATCATGGTCGTGCAGGAGAAGCGGCAGGTCGTCGTGATGGACTCGTGCACCTTCGGCGTCTGCAAGGGGCAGCCTGGTTACTATCGCGAGACGGTCTACTGGGACGTTCGTTACACCGACGGCGGCGAGTTCGTCCACGCCGCGCCGTGGTCGGTCGACGACCAGGGCAACAGCAACGTCTCGCACGGCTGCGTCAACCTGAGCACGTCCAACGCGAAGTGGTTCTTCCAGCTGGCCAAGCCGGGCGACATCGTGCACATCGTCAACACCAACGCCAAAGTCAAGCCCGGCGACGGCTGGACCGACTGGGAACTGAGCTGGGACACCATCTCCAAGAGCGGCGTCGTCACCACCACGCAACTCTGAGGTTACGGGGCCGGTGCATCCGGCCCCTCTTTTACGTCCGCTGCCAGATGTCCGGTTTGATGTCTTGTTTAACAAGTATTACGCAGTCAGGCCACCTCATCTGCATTGTCAGCCACACGAGTCACACCAGCACCGCGCCGGCCGCCACTGAATGTTCGCATGGCCCCCTTACGTGCGTCAGACGCACGTAAGGAGGCCTTACCACCACAACGCAAACCGGCAAGGCGAACATTTAGCGCTACAGCAAAGATCACCGGCTCCACCCGACGGGTTGCTTCCCAAACGTCGGCTGGCAAGCCCGGAAAACCCAGCCCCGCCACAAACCGCCGCCCGCACCCCCCAACGCACACCGATTGGCGGCCACGCGCCCCCTCCCTTGAGGTCGCCCTCCGCGCAGGAGCGCCCGCCGCGCAGGCGAAAACCGCTACCTCCCCAACGCAACAAACAGGAGACCCAGCCATCTCTCAACGCAACAACCAGGAACCCAACACCCCTCACCGCAACAACCATGAAGACCCATCCAACGCAACAACCAACCCCCACTCTGTCCACACACCAAAACGGCCGACCCACGAGAGGATCGGCCGTACGCGCGGATGATGGGGTGACTGATGGGACTTGAACCCACGACACCCGGGACCACAACCCGGTGCTCTACCAGCTGAGCTACAGCCACCACGTGCGATGAACGATGTCCATCATAGACAGCCTACGCATCGGTATTTTCAGCCGGGGCCGCCATGTCGGCGACGACCTGTGCGGCGATCGCCTTGGCGGTGTCCACGTCGGGTCCCGGCTGCGGTACGAACACGGCGCGGCGATAGTACGCGAGCTCGCGGATGCTCTCCTTGATGTCGGCCAGCGCGCGGTGCGAGAGGCCTTTCTCCGGCTGGCCGTAGTAGACCCGCGGATACCACCGGCGGCACAGCTCCTTGATCGAGGAGACGTCGACCATCCGGTAGTGCAGGTGCGCGTCCAGGTCGGGCATGTAGCGCGCGATGAAGCCGCGGTCGGTGGCGATGGAGTTGCCGCACAGCGGCGCGCTGCCGGCGTCCGGTACGTGCTGGCGTACATAGTCCAGCACCTGCTTCTCCGCCTCGGCCAGGGTGACCGCGGAGGCGCGTACCTCCTCGGTCAGCCCGGACTTCTCGTGCATCTGCTTGACGACGTCGACCATGCCGTCCAGCGCCTCGTCGTCGGCGTGGATCACCACGTCGACACCGTCGCCGAGGACGGTCAGCTCCGAGTCGGTCACCAGAGCGGCGACCTCGATGAGGAGGTCGTGCTCGGTGTCCAGCCCGGTCATCTCACAGTCGATCCACACCAGCCGGTCATTCACGCGGGAGAGCCTACGTTCCATCTCCGGCGCCGACCGAGCCGACCCGCGAGTTTTTTGGTCAGAGATCGTTTTCTCCTGATATGTCGATGACTAGTTTCGCACCGGTTCGACCGGTTTGGCGGCCCTTTCGTCGTACGCCTGCCGCGAGCTGAGGATCTCGGCCATGTGCCGCTCGGCCCACAGTCCCACCGCGGTCAGCAGGCCGGCGGCGTCGGCGCCGAGCTCGGTCAGCTCGTACTCCACGCGCGGCGGCACCGTCGGATAGACCGTACGCGTCACCAGGCCGTCACGCTCCAACGCTCGGAGGTTCTGCGTGAGCACCTTCTGCGTGAGGCCGACCAGTTGGCGCCGCAGCTCGTTGAACCGCATCGGTCCGCCGTGCTTGCGCAGGGCCGCGGTGACCAGCACGGTCCACTTGTTGGCCAGCACCTCCAGGCCGGTACGTGCCGGGCAGCCGGCGAGGTATTGCTGGACCATGGTGGTATCCATAAGGTACCTGGATATCAACAAGGTGCCTTCTTCACAAGAGTGACCGTGCCACGCAGGATCGATCCGTCTGAGTTCTCGCCGAAAGGGATGGATCGTGCGTGCGATAAGTCAGCGGACCTTCGGTGGCCCGGAAGTGCTGGAGCTGGTGGAAAAAGACCGGCCGGAGCCGGGTGCGGGGGAGGTGTTGGTACGCGTCGAGGCGGCCGGCGTGAATCCGGCCGACTACAAGATCAGGTCGGGTGCGATCCCGATTTTCGGTCCGCCGCCGTTCGTGCTCGGCCTGGACGTGTCCGGTGTGGTGGCCGGAGGCGCCGGGTTCGCCGTCGGCGACGAGGTTTACGGCCTGCCGTTTCCGAAAGCCGGTGCGTACGCGGAATATCTGACCGCGCCGGCCGAAACGCTCGCGTTGAAGCCGAAGACCATCGACCACACCGCCGCCGCTGGCCTGCCGACCGCCGCGTTGACCTGCTGGCAGGCCTTCGAGCTCGCCTCGGTGAGCGCCGGCCAGCGCGTGCTGGTGCAGGCCGGCGCCGGTGGCCTCGGCCACCTCGGCATCCAGCTGGCCAAGCTGCGCGGCGCGTACGTCATCGCCACGGCGCGCGCGGTCAACCATGACTTCGTCCGCGGATTCGGTGCCGATGAGGTGATCGACTACACCGAGACGGACATCGGCACGCTCCGCGACATCGATGTGGTGCTGGAAAACGCTGGCGGAGAGGCGGCCGTACGCTCGTTGCGTACGGTGAAACGCGGCGGCTGGTTCCTCGGCATCGCCGGTCCGGACATCGGTGTCAGCGAAGAAGAAGCGGTCGCGCGCGGCGTGCGGTTTTCCGACTTCCACGTCGCGCCGTCGGCCGAGGATCTGGCGGCCATCGCGACGCTCGTGGACGACGGCAAGCTGCGTGTGCACGTCGAGCACGTGCTTCCGTTGGCTGAGGCGGCAAAAGCGCACGAGCTGCTGGAAACCAACCGGACCCGTGGAAAGATCATCCTTGCCGGCTAGCGATGCCTCGCAGTGCGGCACGCATTTTCGCCGGATCGGCCCCGAAAAACTCGTTGTCCAGGTCGCGGGCGATCGCCGTCGCCTTGCGGACCAGTGCTCGGCCGGTGGCAGTGAGCGAAAGCCGCACGGCGCGTGCGTCGCCGCTGTCCTGGCGGCGTACGAGCAGGTCGCGCTCCTCCAGCGCGCGGACGATTTTCGAGGTCATCATCCGGTCGGCGCCGGCCTGCTCGGCGACCGCCTGCTGCGTCGGCGGACCGCTCGTGTGTTCCAGCCAACCGGCCGATGCGAGCAGCATGAACTGGGTTGGGGTGAGACCGAGCGGACGCAGTCGCGCGTCGAGCTCGGCCCGCCACACCAGCGCCGCGTGGTGCAGCCAGAACCCCGGCGACAGCAGCGGTCCGGATTCCTCGGTCATGCCGCGGCCTTTTCCAGTGCGGCAAAGGTCTTCAGCATGTCGGCGCGGATCTTACGGCCGAAGTAAAAGCGAAACAGCGGTGTGAGTGGTCCGCGTACGTGCACCGTCTTGCGGCACAGCACTTTGTCGCCGACCTGCTCGAAGGTGTTGTCGCCGGAGAGTTTTCCGCCTGGCAGCGGACATTCCGACGACCATTTCCGCCGTTCGACGACCTCGGTGATGGTCCAGTCGGTGGCCGGACCGCCGCGCGGCTTGGACCATCCGGTCGTGCCAGCGGCGAACGGTCCGTCCAGGCGTGCGGCCTCCTCGTGCGGATCCCAGGCCGGCCAGTTGGCGACATCGGTCACCACGCGCCAGATCGTGGTGAGGTCGCCGTCAATGGCCGCCTCGGCGCTGATCGTGTACATCGCGTCCTCCTTGTTGTCGCGACAACATTAACAGTTGTCGCGACAACAAGGCAAGGCTCAGGCCGGACGGGACAATGACAAGGCGAAACGCGCGTCCGGGTCCTGCCACCATGCGACCAGCTCGAAGCCGGCAGCGGCGAGCTCGGCGGTGATGCCGGCTTTCCGGAACTTCGCGGAGATCTCGGTACGGATCTGTTCGCCGGCGGCGACCGAGATGTCGAGATCCAGGCCGCCGATGCGTACGCGCTGGTCGCGCTGCGACCGCAGGCGCATCTCGATCCACTCCGGGCCGGCGTCCCAGACCGCCACGTGCTCATACGCGTCGAGATCGAAGTCGGCGTCGAGGTCGCGGTTGATCACCCGCAGCACGTTCTTGTTGAACTCCGCGGTCACGCCGGCCGCGTCGTCGTACGCCGGCACCAGCACCGCCGGATCGATGACCAGGCCGGTGCCGAGCAGGAACATGTCGTTTGGCCCCATGCCGCCGCGAATGCCGGCCAGGAACTCGGCCCGCTGAGCCGGCGTCAGGTTGCCGATGGTGCCGCCGAGGAACGCGACGATCCGCCGCTCGGCGTCGGGCAGGTGATCCAGATGTTTCTCGAAGTCGGCGATCAGGCCGTGGATCTCCAGCCGCGGATACGTCGTCAGCAGCGCCTCGCTGGCCGGGATGAGCGCGCCAGGGCTGACATCGACCGGCACATATCGCCGCAGCGTGCCGGCTTTGTCCAGCGCGTCAAGCAAAAGCCGGGTCTTCTCCGACGAACCCGAGCCCAGCTCGACGAGCGTGTCGGCCGGGCACGCCGCGGCCACATCGCCGGAGTGCGTACGCAGCAACTCGCGTTCTGTTCGCGTCGGGTAATACTCGGCCAGCTCGGTGATCTGGTCGAAAAGCTTGCTGCCGCGCTCGTCGTAGAACCACTTCGGCGGCAGTGTTTTCGGCGTGCCACCGAGGCCGGCGCGTACGTCCGCGGCCAGCGCCTTCGCGAGGTGGTCGTCCGGCAGGTGGCTGTCCAATACAAAACGTGTCAAGGAAGTTTCCCCTTTAAGAGAGAGCCGACAGCGTGACGCCGGCCGGTGACGCGGTGAGTACGGTCGCGTCCGGCACTTCTGTCCACTGTGGAGTGTCGTCGTACGGCTCGGAGGCCACGACGACGAAATCCTCGCCTTTGAGGTAGTAGAGCGACTCACCCCAGCGGGTCGCGGCGATCCGCTGACCGTCGGTGAGCAGCAGGTTGAGACGACCGGTGGTCGTGGCGCGTACGTCGTTGACGACCGCCGCCAACGCATCGCCGAGATCCGCGCCGGCACGCAGGTGTTGCCGCACGAGCGCCCACAAAACCGCCGAGTCGATGGGTGCGTCCAGGGTCAGCAGCTCGGCCACCGGCAGCGTCGACGCCGGCTTTTCCAGCGAAGCCGGCCATCCGTGCACGATCCCGTTGTGGCTGAACAACCACGAGCCGAAAGCGAACGGCGCGCAGGCGCCGTCGGACACCGGCATGCCTTCCGACGCCGACCGTACGGCCGCGAGCACCGCGCTGGACCGCAGCGACAGGGCCAAAGCCGGAAACGAGGTGTCCGTCCACAGTGGAACGGAGCGCCGATAGCGGCCGACGGTGTCAGCGGCGTACCAACCGACACCGAAACCGTCGGCGTTGACGGTCGCGGTGCCGAGTACGCGCCGTGGCGCCCACGCTTGCCGGTGCAGCCCGAAAGCCGGCTCCAGCAGCAAGGACGAGACGGTGACCGGCGGTCCGACGTATGCCAGATGGCGGCACACCGGTCAACGCACCTCGTCGATCGTGGCCGTACGCGCACACCGGATGCCGGTGAAGATCTGCCGCCGGATCGGGAAATCCCAGTTGCGGAACGTCGACCGGCAGGCCGAGACGTCGGTGCCGAACGATCCGCCGCGCAGCACGCGGTAGTCGTCGCCGAAGAACACCTGCGAATACTCCGGATACGGAAACACCGAGAATCCGGGATATCCATGGAACGTCGTCGAGGTCCATTCCCACACGTCGCCGATCAGCTGCTGCACGCCAAAGGCGGACGCGCCGAGCGGATACGCGCCGACCGGCGCCGGCCGCAGATGCGTCTGGCCGAGGTTGGCGTGCGCGGCGGTCGGATCGTCGTCACCCCACGGAAAACGCCGCGACCGGTCCTCGACCGGGTCGTGCCGCGCGGCTTTCTCCCACTCCGCTTCGGTCGGCAATCGCTTGCCGGCCCACGCCGCGTACGCTTCGGCCTCGTAGAAGCAGACGTGCAGCACCGGCTCGTCGGCCGGCACCGGCTCGACGTGTCCGAACCGGCGGCGCAGCCACCGCTCGCCGTCGCGTTTCCAGAACAGCGGCGCGAAAAGCGCGGCCTCCTGACGGTGTTTCCAGCCTTCGGCCGACCACCAGCGCGGGTCGTCGTAGCCGCCGGCGGCGATGAAGGTCATGTATTCGCCGTTGGTGACTGGGAAAGTGTCGATCCAGAAGTCCGGCACGTCGACCTGGTGCGCCGGCCGTTCGTTGTCCAGGGCCCACGGCTCGACGCTGGTGCCCATCGTGAACGGACCGCCGGGGATCAGCACCTCGGCCGGATACGAGTGCGCGCCACCGCCGGTCGGCTGCGGCGGCGCCGGCGCGGCCAGCACCGGCTCGCCGGCGCGGAGCTGGTGCGTGGCCAGCATCGTCTCGTCGTGCTGCTGTTCGTGCTGCACGATCATGCCGAACGCGAAGCCGGAGCGCACCAGCCGCCGCTCGCTCTCCTCGCCGACATCCGTACGGTCCAACACGTCCAGCACCTTGGTGCGTACGTCACCGAGATAGCCGCGCGCCTCGGACGGACCGAGCAGCGGCAGCGCGGGACGGTCGGCGCGCGCGTTCTGGAACGCGTCGTAGAGGTGGTCGACGTCCTCGCGCACCGGCTCGCGGCCGCCGACGTCGCGGACCAGCCAGAGCTCCTCCTGGTTGCCAACGTGCGCGAGGTCCCAGACCAGCGGCGACATCAGCGGCGAGTGCTGCGCGGTCAGGTCGTTCTCGTCGACGGCGTCGGTGAGCAGTCGCGTACGCGCGCGGCTGCGGTCGAGCTGGTCGGCGATCTGTTGCTTGAGGTCGTGCGTCACTGCGAGGCCTCCAACATGTGAACATCGTCGGCGGGGGATCGGCCCCGGACGGTGTAGGTCTGGAAGAAGTCCTCGACGCGGGCGATCACGCTCGGCTCGGAGGTCGTCCGGCGAAGCGCGCCGATGGCGGCGTCGAGGATGGCGACCGCGGCCGTACGCATGGCCGGGTCGGACAGCCCGTGTCGCGCCGCGTCCGACCACAGGCCGGCCACCGACTCGGCGGCGCCGGCCGCGATGTCGGCCGCGATCGGGTCGTCGAGCAGCGCGGACAGGACGGCGAGCGGGACGATCCAGCCGTCGCCTGGCTGCGCGTCCAGATAGCGCACCTCAAGGTGCCTGCCGCGCGGCCGTACCGGTGGAAACAGCGTGCTCAGGTGATAGTCGAGGTCGTCGTACGTCGGCGCTGGCGAGTGCTTGCCGGCGATCCACTCGGCGAAGGTGAGGTCGCTCGGCGGAGTCCAGTCGGGGCCGTCCCGGCGGATGCACAACACCTGCGCGTCGAGTGCGTAGTGCGCGTATCCGCGCGCCGGATCGAGGTCAAAGTCAGGCAATCCGGTACGGCCCGGGTCGGCGCCGGTCCACAGCTTGCGGCGGGTCGACTTCCAGCCGGTGTCGGCGCCGGCCAGCCGCGGTGAGTTGGCGAAGGCGGCGATCAGCGGCGGTCCGATGAGGTGGAGCAGCCACCAGCGCTCGCGTGCGTTGAGACCGGTGTCGACGCAGATCTGTACGGCAGCCGTCGCGCACATGCCACCGACACCGTCGTCGCCGAAGGTGTCGAAGTGTTTGTTCATCGCGGCATAGCGCGGCTGCCGCAGGATGCGGCGCGGTGATCGGTGCCGGTCGGTGGCCGAGGGGGAAGGCTCCAGGCCCGCGTCGCGGAGCAGGCCGAGCAGGTGGTCGGCGTCGGCGGTGGTGGCGGCCATGCACTCGGCGAGCCCGGGATGCGGCTGCGTGCTGAGCTCGATCTGGCCGCCTGGCTCGACCGTGACGGTCGAACCGCGGGGGAGGGGTCGGTGGGGACTGTCGGGAGAGAGCGAGGTCGGGGTGTGAGGCCCCAGTGCGGCGACGAGGTCCGCCGGCTCGATCGCCGCGCTCGGACATCGGCTGTGGTGCAGGATCCACTCCAGCTCGATGCCCAACAACGCCGGTGGTCCGGTCTTGAAACAGGTGGAGGCGACGTAGACCTCGGCGTCGGTGATGCGAGAAACCGTACGGTTTCGCAACGTCGGGGTCGCCGCATCCGGATGGATGAGGTCAGTCATGCCGTCCACCCAAGCACACGGGTACGACAGTTGCTTGCTCGAAATCTGACAAGTTGGTGACGGATCACACGTCGCTGACGTGCGGCTCAAGATCGAGATGCATGATGCCGCCGTCGTACGCTGGCCATTCCGGCAGGCCGTCGGCGCGCGGCACGCCGGAGCGTACGAACGAGGTCCACGCCAGCTGGATCATCGCCGCGAGCTCGGCCGGATATTCGCCGGCGAGCATCGGCGCCTCGCGCCAGGCCTCCGGGTTGCCGAAGACGAACGGCAGCTCGAGGCAGTGGCAGGCGCCGTACGGACTGGCCGGCGGACACCAGTCGAACTCGTACGCGTAAACGGGTGCGCTTCGCGACGCGGCGAGCGCCTTGTATGCCTCGAAGACCGTGTTGCCGACGGCTGGCGAGAACGCGCGACCCTCGTCGCGGGTCGCGCCGATGAGGAGCTCCACGCCGGCCGCCGCGCCGGCGATCAGGTCGGCCGGTACGAACGCACCGTCGGCGACCAGGTGAAACGGCGGCTCGACCTCGCCTGGTTTGGCCAGCGTACGTTGGGCGGCCAGGATGCGCTCCGGTGACGCGTGCTCAAGGTCGGGCACCTCGCGGCGCAGCAGTCGACCGATGTTCTCCGCTTTGTCGATCGGCGCCGGCGGCAGGCCGAACGGACCGCTCTGCAGGATCGCTCGGTGGAAAAGGCCGTCGAACTCCGGTCCGGCCATGATCGCGAGCGTGCTCAGCGCGCCAGCCGACTGGCCGGCAACCGTGACCGCCGCCGGATCGCCGCCGAAGGCCGCGATGTTGTCGCGTACCCACCGCAGCGCGGCCACCATGTCGCGTAAACCCAGATTGCCTTCTGGATAAAGGAAACCGAGGGCCGACAGCCGGTAGTTCAGGGTCACCACGAGGATGTCGCCGTTGGTGGCGAGGGCGGTGCCGTCGTACCATGGCGCGCTGCCGGCGCCGCTGGAGAAGCCGCCGCCGTGGATCCACACCAGCACCGGCTTGTGCGAGCCGCCTGGCGTCCAGACGTTGACCGACAGGCAGTCCTCGCTCTGGCCGGCGCCGGTTCGCAGCGGTCCCATGACGCTTTCCAGCCGCGACGGTCCTTGCGGCGCGATCGGGCCTGGCTCGGCGGCGTCGCGTACACCGGTCCATGGCGTCACCGGCTGCGGTCGTTGGAACCGTTGCGCGGTAGCGTACGGGATGCCGAGGAATTTCCCGTTGTGGCCGCGTACTTTTCCTGAGGTCGTCTCGACGATCACGGTCGCTCCTGGAAGACGATGTTGGCGCCGAATGCGTGGACGAAGAATCCATTGTCCAGCGGACGTACGTCGAAGCCGTTTCCTTCGATGAGCGCGCGAGCCGGGCTGAGGTCGGTGACGGTGACGGTCTGTGCCGCCACGTACGGCAGCACCGGCGCGGTCTGGCCGGGCAGCAGATCGTCCAAAGTGGACACCGGGGCGATCCGCAGCTGGCCGAGCCGCAGCTGGAAAACTCGCCGCTCGTCTTCTTGCACGTCGAGCAAGGTGCGATAGCGGTCCAGGTAGTGGTCCAGCTCGACGTCGGCCACGACGAGCAGGACTCCGGACAGCTCGACGGCGCCGTTCTCGTGTTTCATGAACGGTGGCTGGAAAATCATCGACCGATCGCCGATCTCGCCGAAGCCGAGCGCTCCCTCCGGCGCGCCGTTCAGGTCCATCCGTACGGCTCGGGCGCGCACCTTCGCGATTCCTTGCGGCGTCTGGACGTCGCGCTCCATGGCAAGGACGCCGCTGGTCTCCATGCCGGCCTCGGTGAGCCGGCGGTCGACCGCATCCGCGTCCAGGCAACCAAAAATCTGTCCGCGCAGGCCTTCGTGCGCGGCCGCCAGCCGCCGTACGCCCCACTGGTCGCCGCCGTCCGGCTCGACGAGGCCGAGCAGCTCGACGTAGTTGTCGGCGAAGACCACGCATCTGTTGGCCGTGCCGAGTGGAGTCTTCGGCTCGCCCGGCCGTGCGTTGGCCAGGTGCCGCGACTCCGGCGAGACGGTGAAGCCGAGCCGCTCGTACGTCCGCGCCAGGCCGTCAAGGTCGGTGATCGTGACGACGACCGTGTGATCGACGCGATCGATATCTGTCATGTGCTATATCTTTACATTACTGTTAAGTAAATGACAACCGCCGGTTTGGTAGCGTCCGGAGTCCGGGGAGGGATGGATGAACGCCGAGCGACGGGGGCCAGGCCGGCCGACCGATCCCGATCTGGAGCGCCGCATCCTGGAGGCGGCACGTACGCGGCTCGCCATCAGCGGTTACGCGCGGATGACGATCGCCGAGGTGGCGACCGACGCCGGCGTGAGCCGGCCGACCGTCTACAAGCGGTGGCCGACGAAGGCCGAGCTGGTCAGCGCCGCGCTGCGCTATTCGCGAGCGACCGAGGAGGCGGCGCAGCGGCAGGTCGCCGAGCTGCCGCCGGTCGAGGCGATCCGCGCCATGCTGCGGATCTTCGCCGACGTGGTGGCACGGCCGGAAGGCATCGGCCTGTTCGCGAGCGTGCTGCTGGAGGACCGCTACACGCCTGGCCTGATGGACCAGCTGCGTGAGCACATCATCGAGCCGGGGCACCAGCAACTGGTCGCGGCGGTCGCGCGCGCACAGCGGGAAGGTGTGGTCGCCGCGAACCTCGACCTGGACAGCCTGGTGACGATGCTCTATGGCGCCGTACTCGTCGCGTACCTGCGCGAAGGCGCGGTGAGCCCGGCGACCGCGGACCGGTTGGTCGCCGCGATCTGGCCGGCGCTGGTGGCCGGCCAGACCGCGATCGATCAGCCGCCGTTGGACGGCCGGTAGCGGAAGGCCGGGTGGCGCTTGAGCCGCGGCATCGCGTTGGTGCCGGCGTCCGAGCCGTACAACGCGTCGTAGAACTGCCGGCCCATCACCGTACGCGCGTGAATGAGCGGATGCGTGGGGCCGAAGTTGGTGTCGTCGCCGTCCTTGGTGGCGAACAGCGAGTACGTGATCGCCGCCTGGCCGCTGGCGTTGAAGATGATGCCGGCCTCGTTGCGGCCGTTGTCCAGCCAGCCGGCCTTGGTCGCGATGTTGAGCCGCTCGTCGGTCGACATGTTGAGCCGGATGCCGTCGGTGAAGGCGATCGGCGAGCGGATGATGTTGAGCAGGTAGGCCGTCGACTTCTCCGACAGCAGCTTGCCGGTGACCAGCGCCTGCAGCAGGTCGTGCATCTCCTTCGGCGTGGTCTTGCCGAGATAGAACCGGTGCGGGTTGGACACCGGCACGACCTGGGTGTGCGGGAAGCCCTTGGCGACCATCGTGTCGTTGATCTCGGCGGACGTACACACCAGGCCACACAGCCGGACGGCGGTGTCGTCGGAGATGGTGAGCAGAGCGGCGAGCGCGTGGCCGACGGTGATGTTGCTCGGATAGGCGCCGTCGAGCCGGAAGATGCCGTCGCCGTCGGCGATCACGATGTCGGCGGTCACGTCGACCTTGGTGTCCAGCGTGAGGTTGCCTTTGTCCACCTTGTCCAGCACCGCGGTGGCGACCGCGAGCTTGTTCACGCTGTAGGCCTCGACCACGGTCGCCGAGTCGGCGTCGATCGCCTTCTCCAGCGTGCCGTCGGTGTTGGCGACCGAGATGTAGCTGTGCCAGCTGCCGCCACAGGCAGCGACAGCGCCGTCGTAGGAGGCCTTGACCATCGCGGCGACGGTCTTCGGGTCGCGTCCGGCGGCGGTGACACCGTACGCGGTGCCACCGGTCGCGAGCACGGTCCCGACCGCACCGGCGGTGCCGAGCCGCAGCGCGGCACGACGGCTGATATTTGGCATCGTTGCCTCCCGTGAAGTGATGTTGCGCTAAAGCCTGCCAGATGAGGGCCAGTGAGCAGCCGGGGCTCGCCTAGGATCGGCGCATGGGTCCGAGATTTGACCGCGCGCACACCGCTGACCTGATGCGTTTCCTGACGGCCAGCCCCTCGCCGTACCACGCGGTCGCCGCCGCGGCGGCCATGCTGGAGGCGGCCGGTTTCCGGCCGGTTGTCGAGACCGACACGTTTCCCACCGAGCCGGGCGGTCGCTATCTGTTCCGCGGCGGCACGCTGATCGCCTGGTGGCTGCCCGACGGCGCGCCGCCGTACGCGCCGTTCCGGATCATCGGCTCGCACACCGACTCGCCCAACCTGAGGGTCAAGCCGCGGCCGGACACCGGTCGGGTCGGCTGGCGGCAGGTCGCCGTCGAGGTCTACGGCGGACCGCTGTGGAACTCCTGGCTCGATCGCGACCTCGGCCTGTCCGGCCGCCTCGCGCTCGCCGACGGCTCGCACCGGCTGGTGCACATCGACCAGCCGTTCCTGCGCATCCCGCAGCTGGCCATCCACCTCAACCGGTCCACCAACGAGGGTCTGACGTTGGACCCGCAGACGCACCTGTCACCGGTGTGGGGGCTCGGCACGCCGACCGACGGTGAGCTGATCGGATACGTCGCCAAGCACGCCGGGGTGGCGGCCGACGAGGTGCTCGGCTGGGACCTGATGACCCACGACGTACAACCGCCGGCCCTGCTCGGCCGCGACGGCGAGCTGCTGGCCGCCGGGCGGATGGACAACCTCGTCTCCGTACACGCCAGCGCCGCCGCCCTCGCCGCCGTCGCCGGCTCGGCCACCGACTTCGTACCGGTGCTGGTCGCCAACGACCACGAGGAAATCGGCAGCCAGTCCGACACCGGCGCCGACGGACCCCTGCTGCTCACCGTCCTGCGCCGCGTGATCCACAGCCGCGGCGGATCGTACGACGACGCCGCCCGCGCCCTTGCCGCGTCGCAATGCCTGTCCGTCGACATGGGCCACGCCGTACATCCCAACTATGCCGAGAAACACGACCCCGACCACCATCCCCTGCCCAACGGTGGACCGATCCTGAAGGTCAACGCCAACCAGCGCTACACCACCGACGCTTCGGGTCGTGCCCTTTTCATATCACTGTGTGAAAAAGCCGGCGTACCATGGCAGGTTTTCGTGTCCAACAACCGTCAACCCTGCGGCAGCACGATCGGACCGCTCACCGCCAGCGTGACCGGAATTCGTACCGTCGATATCGGGATTCCCGCGCTGTCGATGCACTCGGCCCGGGAACTCTGCGGCGCCGACGATCCGCATCAGTTGGCTTCGGTTTTGGCTGCCTTCTACGAAGAGTGAGAGTGGTTGGGTAGGTGGGATTGGGTTTTCTGAGTGTTGCGTTTTGGGGGTGGTTGGGTTTTCGCCTGCGCGGGGTTTCGCTGTTGGGTGCCGCGGGTGCGGTTTCGTACGTGGTGTGGTCCGGTTTGTGTGGCTGGGGCGCCGGCGGTGCCGTGGTGTCCCGGTGGGTGGCGTGAAGGTCCACTATGTGGGATCCGGAGGCATGTGGAGCGCTAAATGTCCGGCTTGTGGGGGTCGCGGATGGCGTGAATGTCGAGTTACTAGCGTTGGACGCAAGAAACAAGGCCTTCACGCCGTCGCGATCGCCTGAGGCTGTGACGGGTGTGACTACTGAGGTTGATAATGCTGTTGTGACTGCCGGCCGGCCGAAAATGTCCGCTTTGATGCCTTGTTTAACAAGTATTACGCAGCCGAGCCGCCTCACCCGCATTGCCAGCCACAGTAGCCACATCAGCACCACCCCGGCCGCTGTGATGGCATGCATGCCGACGGGTTGTTTCCAATAGGTGACCGAGCAAGCCCAGAAAACCCAGCCCCACCCACAACCGCCGCCCGCACCCCCAATGCACACCGATTGGCGTCCCGCCCCCCTCCCTGAGGTCGCTCGCCGCGTAGGCGCGCCCGCCGCGCAGGCGAAAACCACCCACCCACGCAACAAAGGAGAGACGCAACGCAACAAAGAAAGACGGGACCATCTCTCCAACGCACCAACCAGAAACCCACCCCTCTCACGCAACAAACGGACGATGCCCCAACACGCCACCAGTTGGCCCCCCACCACCGCTGCCACGCACCCCTTCACTAATGATGAAACGCACTGGCCGCCGCACGCCCTCCACCACTCAACACCGGCAAAATCCGCTCAAGATCACTGATCAACTCATCCCCAAGCGCAGCCGAAAACCCATTCCGTACGACCACCCGCAGCACCGCCAAATCCGTACGATTTTCCGGAAAGGTGTACGCCGGCAGCTGCCATCCTCGTTCCCGCAGCCGTTGCGACACATCGAAAACGCTGAACGAGTCGACGCTGTCCTTGGTGGTGAACGCAAAAACCGGCAGATGGTCGCCGCGGGTCAGCAGTCGGAACGGGCCGAGATCGGCGATACGCCGCGCCAGGTCCATGGCGATGTCCCGCGACGCCTGCTGGACCGTACGGTAGCCTTCCCGGCCGAGTCGCAAGAACATGTAATATTGCGCGGCGACCTGCGCACCTGGTCGCGAGAAGTTCAGCGCGAAGGTCGGCATTTCGCCGCCGAGGTAGTTGACCCGGAAGACCAGTTCGTCCGGCAGTGCGGCACGGTCGCGCCAGATGGCCCAGCCGACGCCAGGGTAAACCAGGCCGTACTTGTGGCCGGAGGTGTTGATCGACGCGACCCGCGGCAGCCGGAAATCCCAGACCAGGCCGGGATCCAGGAAGGGCGCGATCATGCCGCCGGACGCGCCGTCGACGTGCAGCGGGATGTCGAGGCCGGTGCGTGCCTGCAAGTCGTCGAGCGCGGCGGCCAGCTCGGCGATCGGTTCGTAGCTGCCGTCGAAGGTCGAGCCGAGAATGCCGACAACGCCGATGGTGTTCTCGTCGCAGCGCTGGACCGCTTCCTCCGGAGAGATGGTGAAGCGGTCGCCTTCCATCGGTACGAAACGCGGCTCGACTTCCCAGTAGTTGCAGAATTTTTCCCAACATACCTGGACGTTGATCCCCATGACCAGGTTGGGCCGGCCGCTGCGGCCAAGCTTCATCCAGCGTCTTTTCAGCGCCATCCCGGCGAGCATGCAGGCCTCGGATGATCCGGTGGTGGAACAGCCCACCGCATTTCGCGGATCGGGTGCGTTCCACAGGTCGGCGAGGATGGTGACGCATCGCTGCTCGAGCTCGGCGGTCAGCGGATATTCGTCCTTGTCGATCATGTTCTTGTCGGCGGACTCGGCCATCAGCCGGGCGGCCTGCGGCTCCATCCAGGTGGTCACGAAGGTCGCCAGGTTGAGCTTGGCGTTTCCATCCAGGATGAGCGTGTCGTGCACCAGTTGGTACGCGATGTCCGCCGGCACCGGTCCGTCGCCGATCCGGTCGTATGGCAACGTTATTTTCTCGCCAAGAGCCGGTATCACCTCGGTCAGGATCGGATTTGCCATGTGCCGTGTCGAATCCGGTCCGGGCCGACCCCTGTGCAGCGCCATTTCCGCGTCCTTCCTGACGATTATGGCGCTAGCCTGCCACGGCTCACCCGGATCTGCTCGCGGAGGCGTAAAGCAGCGCGCTGATCGTCGTGCTGCTGACGATCTCACCGCGTCCGATCAGCGCCGGCACGTCGGCGAGCGCGATCCATTCAACCCGCTCGGCCTCGTACGGATCGGTCGGCTCACCAACGTGAACCGCGTTGGAAGCAAAGAAAATATGGTGGACGGAGTCGGTGATGCCGGCGGACGGCTGGAGTGTGAGCAGCGGTCGCAGCCCGACCGGCCGCCAGCCGGTCTCCTCCTCGGCCTCGCGCGCCGCCGCCCGCAGCGGATCCTCCCCGGGCTCGACCATGCCGATCGGGATTTCCCAACCCCACACGTCGGTGATGAACCGGTGGCGCCACAGCAACAGCACCTCGCCGCGGTCGTTGGCGATGACTGTGCCGGCGCCGGCGGCCGTCCGGATCAGCCGGTGCGACAGGCGTTTTCCGTCTGGCAGCTCGACATCGGCGAGCCGGATGTCGAGCCATTCGTCGGCGTAGAGCTCTTGCTCGGAACGCACCGTCCATCGCACGGCGAGATTCTAGTGTCCCGAGTTTCGGACTCGAGACACTAGCCCAGGTGTTTCATGCTGAAGGTGTGACACCGGCTTGAAATGCACGGAAGTGCCTGTCCTGTAAGGGAAGCTGGGCTTGTCGAAGGTCCAGTGTTCGCTGACGGGAAGGCACTCCGTAGATGGAGAGTGGCAAGCGTGGTCGGCGGGTCAAGGTTGATGGGTCGGGTAAGGGGCTGGTGTCGCACGCCGGCGCGAAGACGGTGACCGGAATCGAGGTGCTGCGGGATCGTGGCACGTTGTTTGGGCAGGTTGCCTCGATGCCGACCGCCTGGCGGCTGCTGGAACGTATCGACGGCCAGCACCTGGCGGCGGTGGCCGTGGCCCGGGCGGCAGCGCGGGAGCAGGCGTGGGCAGCCGGTGCTGGCCCGGACCTGACCGCGGAGTTGATCATCGACGCTGACGCGACCATCGCGGTCGCCCATTCGGACAAGGAAAACGCGGCCGCTACCTGGAAACATACCTGGGGTTTCCATCCGTTGATGACGTTTCTGGATCGGCCGGAAATCGCGGGTGGGGAGGCATTGGCGGCCATCCTGCGTCCGGGCAACGCGGGCTCCAACACCGCCGCCGACCACGTCGAACTCCTGAAACTGACGTTGGCCGCGTTGCCCGAGGCGGCCCGGCCCCCCGATGATCCGGATGGGCCGCGGGTGCTGATGCGCACCGACTCGGCCGGGGCCAGCAAGATCTTCGCCGCCGAACTGCGCCGCGCCGGAGTCGGATTCTCTCTCGGGTTCACCGTCGATGACCGCGTCAATCTTGCTGTGGAGACCTCGCTGCATTCCCGCAATGGCGGAAAGAGCCGACGCTGGAAGCGGAGACACGCCCTAGAGGTCGACCGTCTCTCCTGGCTTGAGCGGCCGGATGTCCGCGCCGGCCCGCTCCGCCTCATACTCCAGCCAGCCGCCCACGATCCGCTCCATGCCGATCTGCGACACGTACGCGTCGTGGATCGCGTATGCGCGTGGCGGTGCGATTTCTCGCAGGTAGGCGACCATTTCGGCGCCTTTGAGCCATGGCGCGTCGCACGGGAGCAGCAGCGTCGACACGCGATCTTCCGGCACGGTGAGCGAGTCGCCCGGATGAAAAACCTCGCCATCGACGAGAAAACCGCAGTTGGCCGCGATGTCGTCGTCAGGATGGCCGGCGGCGTGCCATTCTCCGTGGACCCGCACGTCGAAACCGGCGGCGGTGAACCGGTCGCCGGCGCCGATCCGCTCGATGGCCAGCTCCGGATAGCTTTCCGCGACCGCGGCGTTGGCATAGACGCGCAGCTCCGGATTGCCGGCCATCGCGCGGCCGACCCGCTCGGCGTCGAGGTGGTCGTCGTGCTCGTGGGTGATGAGAACGGCGTCGACGCCGTCCAGCGCGTCCGTTTCCTGGCTGAAAATGCCGGGATCGATCACGATCACCCGATCGTCTTTTTCCAGCCGTACGCAGGCATGTCCGAGTTTGGTCAGCTTCACCTGCCGATCATGGCACGGCGAGCCAATCCGCGACGGTCTTCGCGGCGTCCGGAGTGGAGGCGATCGCGGCGGCGAGCAACATGCGGCCCTGCCACGGACTCAGGTCCACACCGAAAAGCGCGCCCGCCTCGGCCAGCGACGCGCCGCCTCCGCCGCCGTAGAGCGGCGCCACCGGTCCACTGTGGACACGTGAGCAGACGAGTACGGCGACGCCGTCGGCGACGGCTTGTCGTACGGCTTCCAGGATTTCCGGATTCGCGTTGCCAGCACCGAAAGCCGCGAGCACGAGACCTCTCGCGCCGGCCGCCAACGCCGCGTCGAAAAGGGTGGTGTCGGCGCCGAGATAGAGCGGAATCACGTCGACGCGCGGGATCGCCGAGTCGGCGGTGATCGGCAGCGCCGGTGGCCGCGCCGGCGCGGTCAGCGGAATGATCCGGCCGGCGGCGACGCGCAATGCCGGTCCGCGGCCGGGCGCGTCGAAGCCGTGCGTGCTGAGCGTGTCGACCTTGCGGACGCCGCGGGCCGCGTACGCATGACCGTCGAAACACAGCAGGACCCCGCGCTCGCGAGCGGCCGGATGGGCGGCGAGCGCGACCGCGTCGGACAGGTTGGCCGGCCCGTCGGCGGCCGGGTCGTCGAGCGTACGCTGCGCGCCGGTGAACACGATCGGCCGCGGATCGCCGTGACCGAGCGAGATCAGGAACGAGACTTCCTCCATCGTGTCGGTGCCGTGTGTGACGACGATGCCGGCCACCTCCGGGTCGGCCAGTGCCTGGTCGATGTGCCGTCGCAGCGTACGCAACTCCTCGGACCGCCAGGCGAAACTCGCGATCGTGGCGACGTCGCGCACCGACACCCGCACGTCGTCGGGCAGCGCGGTGTTGGTGAGCAGCTCGGCACCGGTGGCGGCGGCATAGCGGCCGTTGGCGCCGGCGCGGCTCGCGATCGTGCCGCCGGTGGCGAGGAGTCGGATCTCAGGCATGTCTGCGATGGTAGGCACGTGAGGTGCGCCACTCGTGCCGACCGCCGGCCGTACCGGTGAGTAAGGATGACCGTCATGGCGGAACAGGACTGGACCGGCCGGACGATGGTGATGTCCGGTGGCAGCCGGGGAATCGGACTGGCGATCGCGGTCGCCGCCGGCCGGCGTGGCGCCAACGTCGTGCTGCTCGCGAAAACCGGCGAGCCGGATCCGCGGCTGCCCGGCACCGTGCACACCGCCGCCGCCGAGATCGAGGAGGCCGGCGGGCAGGCGCACGCGGTGGTCGGTGACGTACGCCGTGAGGAAGACGTGCAGCGCGCCGTCGACGAGGCTGTCGAGCGTTTCGGCGGCGTCGACTTCTGCGTCAACAACGCGAGCGCGATCAACCTGCTCGGCACGGTCGAGCTGCCGGTGAAGCGGTTCGACCTGATGCAGCAGATCAACGTACGCGGCACGTTTCTGCTGACCCGCGCGTGTGTGCCGCACATGCGCGGCACGACCAATCCGCACATCCTGACGCTGTCGCCGCCGGTCGGCCTGAAACCGGAGTGGCTGGGCGGTCATCCGGCTTACACGCTGTCGAAATACGGCATGAGCCTGCTGACGCTGGGCTGGGCCGAGGAGTTCCGCGGTGACGGGATCGCCGCCAACTGCCTGTGGCCGCGCACGATCATCGCCACCGCGGCGGTGCAGAACCTGCTCGGCGGCGACGAGGCGATGGCCCGCGCGCGTACGCCGGACATCGTCGCGGACGCGGCCGTGGAAATCCTGTCGCGGCCGTCGACCGAGGCCACCGGCAACACCTACATCGACACCGACGTGCTCGCCGAGGCCGGTGTCACCGACCTGTCGAAGTATGGCGGCGGGCCGGACCTGGCTCCGGACATCTTCGTGGAAAATTGACCTCGCTGACGGAAAAACAGCCCGACCGGCGGACCCGGTGGTTGCGTGGCGCGCTGGTCCTGGCCGGTGTTTTGTTGCTGGCGGCCAATCTGCGCGCGCCGCTGACAGCG
Organism: Fodinicola acaciae; assembly: GCF_010993745.1. Taxonomy (NCBI): domain Bacteria; kingdom Bacillati; phylum Actinomycetota; class Actinomycetes; order Mycobacteriales; genus Fodinicola; species Fodinicola acaciae. The sequence continues at coordinate 2,902,072 of NZ_WOTN01000001.1, read as the reverse complement.
GTCGGGCCGGTGCTGCCCTGGCTGTCCGCCGACACCGGCCTGACGACGAATTCTCTCGGCCTGCTCAACGCGACGCCGCTGGTCGCTTTCGGCCTGTCATCGGTGCCGTTGGCGGCGATCGGCCGTCGTTACGGCGTGGAGCGCGTACTCGGAATCGCCCTGATCGTCCTCATCGCCGGCCTGTTGTTACGGTCGACGCCGTCGGTGATCGCGTTGTTCGCCGGCACTTTGGTGCTGAGCGTGGCGATCTCGGCCGGCAACGTGCTGTTGCCGAGCGTCGTGAAGCACCATTTTCCGGCCGAGATCACGTTGGTGACCGGCATCTACGCGGCGACGATGTCCGGTGTGGCGGCGATCGGATCCGGTGTTTCCGCCCCGATCGCGGCATCCGCCGGCGGCTGGCGGTTGGCGTTGGCCTGCTGGGCCGGGATCGCTGTTCTGGCTCTGTTGCTGTGGATCCCGCAGTGGCGAGGTGGTGAGGCCGGCTCCAGCTCGGCCGGGCATCAGGCACGTACGCCGTGGCGGTCGGCGCTTGCCTGGCAGGTCACCCTGTTCATGGGCCTGCAGTCGTTTGGGTTCTATGTCTGCATCGGCTGGCTGCCGACTCTGCTGACCGACTCCGGTTACTCTCCCGTGCAGGCCGGGTTCCTGGTCTTCCTCTACCAGGCGGTGTCACTCGCCACGTACATCGGCGGTCCTTTGCTGCTGCGGAAAATGCGCAGCCAACGCGCTTTCGCCAGCGGCGTGGCACTGGCCGCCGTCGTCGGTTACGTTGGCCTGATCTTCGCGCCGTCCCTGGCCGCACTCTGGGTCAGCATCTCCGGCCTCGGTGCCGGTGGCTGTCTCGTCGTCGCGCTCTCCTTCTTCAGCCTCCGCGCCGCCAACCCAGCCGGCGCGGCGGCTCTTTCTGGCATGGCTCAGTCCATCGGCTATCTCATCGCTGCTGTCGGGCCACTGATTTTTGGTGCGCTACATGTGGTTTCCGGAGGGTGGACGGTGCCACTGATGGCGCTAATTGTCGTTACGTTGGTTTGCGCGGTCTTCGGGGTTTTCGCCGGCCGGGACCGCACGGTCTAGGTGGCAGCGACACGCCCCAAACGGCACACCCGGCTCCGGCTTTCCCAGCACTATGCCTTGCCGGCCACGACGTTGCCGTCGGCGACGTGTACGTCCACAGTGGACAGTGGTCGCGCGGCTGGCCCCTGCAGGACCTTGCCGGTGGTCGCGTCGAACTGTGAGCCGTGGCACGGGCAGTTCAGCTGTTTGCCGACCGGCGCGACCGTGCACCCCATGTGGGTGCAGGTGGCGCTGAAGGCCACGGCGGTGCCGGCGGTCGGTTGCGCGACGATGACCGTACGGCCGTCCGGGGTCTTGGTGGAGATGGCCTGGCCGACCGGGATGTCCGAAAGTTTCGCCAGCGCCTGTCCGCCGCCGCTGCCGCCACCTGAGCTGTTGGCCGCGCCGGTCGGTTCCGGTGCGCCGCCGGTGGTGGGCGGGCTGGACGGGGTGGTGGTGCCGCCGCCGCAGGCGGTGAGTACGGCGCTGCTGCCGACCGCCAGCGCGGTGCCGGCGATCATCCTGCGGCGGGAGAACTCGAAGTCGGACATCACTCTGCCTCTCGGATTGGTAGAGCCTCTCGGTTGGTACGCCTACCGCCGTACACACGAAACCGGGACGCGGATGGTTCAGCTGAACCGTTTGTAACCGCCGTCCGTATCCTTAGGCATGACAAGGACGCGAGCGGAATCGGCCGCCTTCCACACAGCGGACAACGTCGTGCGCGGGGTGACCGTGGCGGCCGTACTCATGTCGGCGGACGTGCATCTGGCTCTGTATTTTGCCGGTTTCGCCGGCATTCCGGCGGTCGGACCGCTGTTCGTGGTCAACGCGGTGGCCGGCCTGGTGATCGGGGTCGCGATGTTGGTGTGGCGACACTGGCTGCCGGCCTTCATCGCGTTCGGCTTCAACGCGGTCAGCCTGGTGGCGTTGTACGTGTCGACCACGGTGGGGTTGTTCGGGTTCCGCGAGACCGGCGCCGGGTCGCAGGAGACGATCAGCGTGGTGGCCGAGGTGATCGGACTCGTCGGCGCGCTCGCACTTCTCGTCCTGAGATGGCAGCGCGCGCGTGCATTGGTCCGCGCATGAGCCGATAATGCGTGCGAGGCCGAGGAGTGATGTGGGATCGAGCGATGAAGTCGATCTGATGAGAGCGCTGCACGCCGAGCACGGCTCCGCGCTCTGGTCGTACGCGCTGCGGATCACCGGCGACCGCGGCCGCGCCGAGGACGTGATGCAGGAGACGATGCTGCGGGCCTGGCGCAACCCGCAGGTGCTCGACCAGACACGCGGTTCGGCGCGCGCGTGGCTGTTCACGGTGGCGCGCCGGATCGTGATAGACGAGTGGCGTTCGCGGCGCAACCGCGACGAGATCGCCACCGCCGAGGTGCCGGAGGTCCCGATCGAGGACCAGACGGACAAGGCACTGCAGTCGTGGTTGGTGGCCGACGCGATCAACCAGCTGCCGAAGGCACATCGAGAGGTCCTGTTGGAGTGCTACTAC